>DCKW01000043.1:1942-11067 GCA_002320485.1 Micavibrio sp. UBA1664 | reverse complement strand
TGAACCAGTTCCAAAGGCAATGCACCTTCGCCTGCAAGGACACCAACTGGTTTTATTTCGGCTGACATAGAGGTCTGGTATGATCTTCGGTGGCAAAATTAAGCATTGTGGCGGCCACATCATTATCTGCATAATCTTTGCTGGCCTTGGCAAGTCGTTCTTTAAAGGTACCCTCCTTGCCCATAAATACTTGTTTGAATGCCTTCATTAATATTTGTATATCTGACTTATCGAACCCTCGCCGCTCCAACCCAACCAGATTTAATCCGGCAAGACGCGCACGTTCACCCATTACCAGACCGTATGGTATCACATCGTTTTCAACGCCGGACATTCCGCCGATCATGGCATGGTCACCAACACGAACAAACTGGTGAAAGGCAGACAAACCACCGATTACGACATTGTTCCCAATATGCACGTGACCTGCCAAAGTTGCATTGTTTGCCAGAACATTGCCCGATCCAACAACGCAGTCATGGGCAATATGAACACCGATCATCAAAAGATTATTGTCACCGATAAGAGTTAGCGAGTTATCACCAACGGTACCCGGGTTAATGGTTACATATTCCCTGATACGGTTTTTATTCCCGATCACAATATGGGTCGGTTCATTATTATATTTTAAATCCTGTGGTTTCATTAATGACACGAAAGGAAAAAACTCGTTGTCATCACCAATTTCCGCATGGCAATCAATAACAACATGGGAATGCAAAATACAATTTTTGCCGATTTTTACATTGGCGCCAATGACGCAAAACGGGCCAATTGTTGTTCCTTCTCCGATTTGAGCGGAAGGATCTATTACAGCATTGGGATGAATAGTATTCGTCATGGTTTTCTTATGAAGGATTCATGATACGTGTGGAAGACACACACGGTTTCATGCTGTTACAATTATCTACAGATCTGGTTTTGACCCATCTGCGTTCATTATCATCGCCGTAAAGATAGCCTCGGCATGAACATTATCATCCACTTTGGCAACGCCCTTAAATTTCCAGATTGCTCCCCTACCCTTGATGACAGTCACATGAATATAAAGGGCATCGCCAGGAACAACGGGTTTACGAAACTTCGCTTCATCGATTGACATGAAGAAAACGATTTTCCCTTCCGCTTTTGCCCCAAGAGTCTTAACAACGAGTGCGCCAGACGTTTGCGCCATTGCCTCGACAATCAATACGCCCGGCATAATGGGAAATTGTGGAAAGTGTCCTTGAAAATGAGGTTCGTTAAACGATACGTTTTTTAAACCTGTGGCGCTCTCACCTTCTTTGAGGTCAACAATACGATCGACCAGAAGAAAAGGATATCTGTGAGGGATTAAGCCTTGAATTTGCTGAATATCAATGAAATTTTTTGCGTCTGTCATAATGGCTCAATATGCTTCGAACATGTTACTTTGACAAGAGTTTTTTTATTTTTGCCATTTCACGCCAAAACTCCGTGATTGGACGTGCCGGAAAACCCATTACTTTCTGGCCGGCGGCAATATCCTTGGTTACACCAGACTGCGCGCCCACCTGAACCTGTGCGCCTATTTTCAAATGTCCTGCGACCCCTGCCTGACCTCCAAAAACACAGAAATCCGCAATTTCAGTACTTCCCGAAATACCGACTTGTGACACCAAAATGCACCCTTTTCCTATTTTGACATTGTGTCCAATTTGCACCAGATTATCGATGTAAGTACTGTCGCCAATTACAGTGTCCGGCCCTGCACCGCGATCAATACAGCTGTTAGCCCCGATATTAACGGCATCCCCGATAATAACGCGACCAAGTTGCGGCACTGGCACAAATCCGGACGGATCGATTGCAAATCCAAATCCGTCTTGGCCAATACGCGCACCGTTATGGATGCGCACACGATTTCCTATAATCGCATGACTAATCGTAACATTTGCGCCAATATGACAATTATTGCCGATAATTGTTCCGTCGCCGATAACGCTATTGGCCTCGATAATGCAATTATTTCCTATTGTCGCTGTTTCAGCAATGACGGCTGTCGGATGAATTTGCGTTTCTTTAGCTTCCGGATAAGGATAAAACAAAGTTGCCGTTTTGGCATATGATTTATAAGGCGTTTCTGTGAAAAGAGGTATTACATCCTTCGGTAAATCCTCTGCCATTTTAGGATGCAATATACAAGCAGTTGCCTTGCATGTAGCAAGTTGATCTTTATATTTCACATTATCGAGAAAACTGATTTTTCCCACATCAGCGGTATCAAGGCTCCCCACATCGGTAATATTTACAGAGGAAAATCGCTCCTCAAGTTGGCATCCGGCTGTTTTGGCAATTTGACCTAATGTATATGGCCCCGAATTATGATGAAACCTTGAATCCGCCATTTTGATATAGCTTATGCTATCCCTATCTATTGACTTTGACGGTTTTTAAGCGGCTATCCAGCTCTTTCATGACTTCGGCCGTTATGTCGATATTTTTGGACACTGTAATAACATCAGCGCGCGTAATAACTAAATCATAATTATTTTTGACGGTCATTTCGTCAACAATTTCGACAATTTCATCTCTTAATATATTTAAAGCGTCAGCCACTGCTTGGTCGTTTTTCATACGCAATTGCTGTGATTCTTCCTGACTTTCTTTCAACTCTTTCTGAAAGGCTTGAAACTGTTTTTGAAATTCTTCCTTATCCTTAGCATTTTGCGCATCCACTACCTTTTTCTCGGCGGATTTCAAATCCTTTTGTATGCCTGACATATCTTTCTGATATTTTTCGACAATGTCCTTGCCTTGGGACTGTATAGATTTTCCGGCTTTTGACACTCCCATCAGTTGCTGAACATCCACAACAGCAATATTTAAACCTACCTTTTCAGCGTCGTCCTCAGCCGCGACGACAGGAAACGAAATCATTATCAGAAAAAATGCACATAGTAATTTTAACATAGGTAATTATCCTTAAAATCTGGTTCCAAAATCAAAACGGAAGACTTCATCCTTATCGTAATCTTCATCCAATACAGGTGTGGCAAAATCAACACGAAGCGGGCCTAACGGTGACAACCATGACAATCCAAATCCGATGGACGCACGAATACTGTTATTATCGGCAATCGCAGGGTCGCTTTCATCCAGGCTCCACAAACTTCCGTAATCGCTAAATAGATGTCCTTTAATACCCATTTCTTCCGGCAACCCTACAGGAAAGCTAAGCTCTGTTGAACCACGGTAGAATAGATTACCACCAAGGGCGTCATCTGTCGTGAGGTCACGAGGGCCGATACCACCATATTCAAAGCCTCGCAATGTCCGGCTTCCGATAAAGTAGCGTTCGTTAATTTCCACATCGCTATCGCTATAGCCTGTAATTCCACCGACTTCAGCAAGAGTATTAAATGTTACTTTTTTAGTAATCGGGTAATAGTAGCTACCACCTGTCTTACCGGAAATGAATTTCGCGTCACCACCAAGACCGGCAAGTTCTGTTTCCAACCATAGTTTATAGCCGTCACTGGGTGCGATATCGCTATTGAGATCATTATAGCTCAATGTTTGCGATATGGCGGACGTGTCTCTGGTACCTTCCTGATCCCGAACAAAACGTGATGCCCCGGAATCAACATTTTCAATTGTATTAGTCTGGTATCTGTATTTGAGCTGCTGACGTAATTTTTTGGTCAGAGGATAGTTCAGACGCAATGCCCCACCAGTCGTTTTTTGGTCATAAGAGCTTTCATCCTGTAGATCGCGTGTGACATGGAACAAGTCAAACCCTGCGGCCAGGTCGCGGTTAAAGAAATAAGGTTCTGTAAATGATAGATCAAATTCTGTCCGTTCACCTGCAATCGTTGTTCCAAACAAAACATCCTGCCCTTTACCGAGGAAGTTTCTCTCACGTATGCGGAGGTCCGCCAAAGGACCATCGGATGTCGAAAAACCTGCCCCAATGGAGATCTCACCGGTTGATTTTTCCTCGACATCAACGTCAATAACTGTCTGATCCGGCGCAGATCCTGGTTTTGGCTTTACAACGACTTTGTTAAAAAAGTCCAGATTTTGGATGTTTCTTTCGGCATCGGCAACTTTTGTCGTAGAATAAGGATCACCTTCAACTACATCAAATTCACGGCGGATGACCTTATCCAGTGTTCTGACATTTCCCTTAATGTTAATGGCCTCAACAAATACACGCTGGGTTTCTTCGGCACGGAATGTAATATCAACTGTTTTACTCTCAGGATTGCGTTTGATATCAGGACGGATTTGCGCAAACGCATATTGCATATCACCCAATTTTGCCGTCAGTTCATCGACTGTTTCCTCAACATCATCGGAAGAATACCATTTCCCTTCCTTTACGACTACCACGTTTTCGAGCGAAGTATTGTCAACGTTTCGCAAACGGGAAGAATCGACGGAAACATTATTGACCTTATAGCGATCGCCTTCATTTAAAGTATAGGTGAGAAAGAAAGATTCTTTATCAGGGCTTAATTCGGCATTGGCGGCAACCATGTTAAAATCAACATAACCGTTTTTCAGATAAAACCGGCGTAGCAATTCCTGATCGAAAGACATTCTGTCGGCATCATAGCGGTCGTCGGACGATAGGAAACGATACCAACGGTCTTCTTTAGAAGAAATAACCGCCCTTAAGTCAGCATCATCAAAGGCCTCGTTACCGATAAATTTTATACCTTTAATAGTACTTTTCGGGCCTTCATCAATATTAAAAACAAGGTTGATACGGTTTTGATCAAGTTTGATAATTTCGGCAGTTACAACAGCGGAATAATTTCCAGTACGACGATAAATTTCCTGCAGACGGCTAACATCACGGCGGACGTCATTACGAATATAGACGGCGCGCGGGCGGGAGCTGATCTCACCGGCAAGTTCGGTATCTTCAATCTCGTCATTTCCTTCAAAGGCCACACGGTTAATAACAGGATTTTCAACTACGTCTACAATCAGGTTATTACCGTCCTGACGCAAATTAACATCGGCAAACAAGCCGGTTGCGTATAACCGTTTTAAAGCCTCGCTTAGAGAATCCTGTGTATAGCTATCGCCGGGACTAATTTGCATGTATGATATGACCGTGGCCGGATCAACCCTTTGTGTGCCTTCGACCGATATATTCGATACCCTCGCCTGTGTCTCGCCCGCACGATCAAATGCCAGAAATGAAGATTCCTGAGCATTTGCATGCGTCAGAGGCAAGAGGAAAAGTCCAAAGAAGAATAGTAATGTATGTTTCATGTGTCCCAAATTTTAAAGTATAATTTGCACTATATCGTTCAAGTTGGCGAAAGCCATTAATCCGATCAAAAAGACCATACCGCATTTAAGGGCATAGTCCATTATTTTTTCAGACATTGGCTTACCCATAATAGCTTCGTAGGTGTAGAACACAAGGTGTCCGCCATCCAGAAGCGGAATAGGAAACAGGTTGATAAGTCCCAGATTGATGGATAATAAAGCCATAAAACTAATTAACGCAATCATACCGTTTTGTGCGGCATCCCCTGCAATGGCGCCGATTCGTACGATCCCTCCGAGTTCCGAAGCACTCCGAGTGCCTGTAATTATTTGACCGATCGCTTCAACTGTTCCTTTTACGATAAACCAGCTTTCCTTTACAGATGCCGTTAATGCGTCTGTGAAACCATATTTAACGATTTCCTTTGATGACGTTTCAGTTAGATATACCGCATTAATTTTCGTATCATCCTGACCTGTTTCAGCGTGGCTATGTAACCGTACATGCAATTTTTGGGCTTCATCATTACCTTTTGGAAGTTCAATAACGGCATCCTTCCCCAGCACCGCGTTAACCAAAGATTTTTTAGCTTCAGGATCAAGAGATTGTATGTTTTGTCCGTTAATGCTGATGATGTCATTAACATTCACCCCGCTATCCGAGCCTAGCACACCCATCATTCCACGACTTTGGCTGAAACCGAAACGGTCCTCCATTGTTTGAATTTCAGGTGTAATAGTCAGATTTAAAATTTCACCGTTTCGTTCAACTGCAAGGTCAAGCGGCGTATTTAAAGATATTGCAACACGTTTTTGAATATCGGAAAAGCTTTCCACCTTTTCGCCATTAATATTCAAAACCCTGTCATAAGGGCGAAGTCCCCCTTTATCAGCAGCGGAATCTACAATAACTCCCGCTGCAACCGGGGGCGTAACAGGTTTACCGACAACCACGTATAAACATGAGAGAATCATTAAGGCAAAAATAAAATTAATCGCAGGCCCTGCAAAAACGATAGCCGCGCGTTGATAAACCGGTTTTGTAAAGAAAGCTACCCGTCTTTCTTCAGCTGTCATAGGGCGGGTCTGATTATCCTCTGTCATTTCATATTTGTTATGAGAGCTACTGGGGTCGGTATCACCAAACATTTGTACATAGCCGCCAAGAGGAATCAGACTGACTTTCCACCGCGTCCCGCTTCTGTCAGTCCATCCGAATAATTCTTTTCCGAAACCGATGGAGAAAACATCCACCCTTACACCGTAGTAACGGGCGACAATGTAATGCCCCCATTCATGCACAAAAACCAAAATCGATAACACGATAAGGAAGGGTAAGAAAAAATCTGTAAGTCCGGTCAGCCCCATGGCCGCAAAATTGTGAAAGTAATCAAGCATAATGAATCTTTTTGTTATCTCTATCCGATATGTATTTCAGGGTAATATGGCGTGTATCGTGATCCAATGCAATCACATCTTCCATATTATCAATAGTCCTTTTGCCCATCTTACACAAAGACTCCTCAATCGCATCATAAATTTTTAAAAATGGGATTTTTTCGTCAAGAAAAGCTTGATTGGCAATTTCATTGGCAGCATTGAAAACAATGCAAGCCGCCTGCCCTTCGCGCAAAACTTGGCGCACCATTGCTAATGATTTAAATTTATCGGTGTCAGGCCTTTCAAAAGTAAGCTTTTGTATGGTTTCCAAATCAAGTGCCGGGGCACTGGTGTCAATTCTTTCCGGCCAACCAAGGCAATAGGCAATGGGTGTACGCATATCACTGGGTCCCATCTGACTTAAAATTGACCCGTCATTATATTCAACCATGGAATGGATGAGGGATTGCGGATGTATAATCACATCGATTTTCTCCGATGGCATATTGAATAGATAATGTGCTTCTATAACCTCGAGAGCTTTATTCATTAGAGTTGCACTATCGACAGAAATTTTAGCTCCCATTGACCATGTCGGGTGTGCGACAGCTTGGGCAGGCGTTACAGTTTGCATTTGCTCATAGTTCCATCCGCGAAACGGCCCTCCCGACGCGGTTAAAATTAATCGTTTGACGGATGATTTTTGCTTATCATCAAAAACTTGGTATATAGCATTATGTTCGCTATCCACGGGCAATAGTGTCGCACCGTTGTCTCTCACTGCCCTCATCATCAAATTGCCGGCAGCGACCAGGCATTCCTTGGATGCAAAGGCAACCTGCTTTCCGCGTTGAATAGCATTCATTGTGGGAATCAAACCCGCCGTCCCTACAATGGCGGCCATAGTCCAGTCAGTATCAACAAGGGCAGCCTCATCAACCGATATAACTTTGCTGTCGGGACATTGCGACTTTAATTGTGTAATGCTTTTCTGATTTGCAATGGCAACATATTCGGGTTTAAATTCCTGTGCTAGACGGATGAGCCTCTCAACATTCGAGCCTGCTGTTAAAACACGCACATCATAGCGATCATGATGATGGCGGATGAGATCAAGTGTGCTTGCACCGATTGATCCTGTGGCCCCTAAAACGGTAACAGATTTTCGTTCCATATAATCACTTTCAGATTAAGCAGGCCCCAAATGACAATGGCGACGAGCATCATGGCATCAATTCTGTCAAGAACGCCGCCATGGCCGGGGATTAATTTACCGGTATCTTTCAAGCCAACCCGTCGTTTCAACAGCGAAATAAATAGATCCCCTGTTTGGCCTAGCAAGCCGATAATCAGCGAAGCCCCCAAGCCCCACGCGTAAGCTTCCTGAACTGTTAGATCACGGGCAAAAAAAGCGATATATCCGTCCAAAATTATAAACGGAAATAAGCAGGCCCCAATAAGTCCTGCCCATGTTTTATTGGGGCTGACTGAAGGACAAAGTTTACGCCCGCCAATAAGTTTTCCAAAAATAAATCCGCCAATATCGCTTGCCCAAACACCGATAAAGACTAATCCGGTTAATATATAACCATAATCGAGCCGCAATCCCATCAAGGCAAAATATGTGGCAATACAATAAAATATACCGAATATAAAAACGCTAACCCGCCATCTTTTTTTAACTTCATTTCGGGCAATCATAAAAAATTCAAATAGGGCGATCGCCATGACAGTTATAATAAATCCATGATATGCAATACCACCATTATAGATAACAGCCATGGCCAACGGGGCCAAAATAAGAGCCGATATTATTCTTTTTAACAAACTCATGCTTGTACGCTTTCTATACCACCGAACCTGCGATCGCGTGCTCTAAACGCTTCAATAGCTTTATCAAATTCTTCAGATGTAAAATCCGGCCACATTAAATCGCTAAAAAAAAACTCGCTATACGCACACTGCCATAATAAAAAATTACTAATTCTTTGTTCGCCACTACTACGGATCAGCAAATCAGGATCGGGAATATCATGCGTAAATAAATAGGTCGATAATACGGATTCATCAATATCGGTCTTTCCATCATGGATAATACGGTTTACAGCACTGACAATTTCCTGCCTTGAGCCGTAATCGAGTGCAATAGTCAAATTAAGCCCCGTATTGTTTGCCGTCATACTCTCCACTTTTTCGATCAATGTAATAATATCTTGCGACAATTTTTCCCGAAAGCCGATTACACGCAAACGAACATCATTTTTATGAAGTTCGGCGGTTTCCGATTTAAGATAAAACCGTAGAAGACTCATCAAGTCGTCAATTTCACTTTCAGGTCTGTTCCAGTTTTCTGTGGAAAAAGCATAAAGCGTTAAATATTCGACCTTAATCTCCCCTGCCCGTTTGACAATGGCTTTGGTTGCCTCAATGCCCTTCTTATGTCCGGCAGTCCGAGGCAGCTTTCGGGATTTTGCCCAGCGGCCGTTTCCGTCCATGAT
>DCKW01000043.1:1259-1641 GCA_002320485.1 Micavibrio sp. UBA1664 | reverse complement strand
CCAGCGGCCGTTTCCGTCCATGATAACGGCTATATGACGGGGAAGTACGGTCATTGTGTTAAACCGCCATAATATCTTTCTCTTTATCGGTAAGCATCTGATCAACCTGTTTAATATGATCGTCAGTCATTTTTTGAACATCGTCGGACTGGCGCTTGGCATCATCTTCCGGCAAATCACCATCCGATTTAATCTGATCCATTCCGTCTTTGCGAACATTGCGGATCGCGATACGGGCCTGTTCGGCATATTTACCCGCCACCTTTGTCAATTCGGCGCGACGCTCCTCGTTCAATTCAGGCATAGGAATACGGATGAGAGATCCTTCTGCCATAGGATTTAGACCAAGTCCGGAATTACGGATAGCCTTTTCAACCGCTTG
>DCKW01000043.1:466-958 GCA_002320485.1 Micavibrio sp. UBA1664 | reverse complement strand
ACGGATAGCCTTTTCAACCGCTTGCGTATTCCCCATATCCCACACCTGTACGGTTAACAAACGCGGTTCAGGTACTGCAACCGATCCAACTTGGTTCAGGGGCATTTTTGCGCCATAAACCTCGACCACAACAGTATCCAGTAGTGAAGTGGATGCACGCCCTGCGCGCAGACCGCCAAATTCGCTCTTTAACGACTCTAAAGCGCCATCCATTCTTTTTTTAATATCGTTTTTATCTAAAGCCATTGATTTACTCCTCTAATTTTCGACAATTGTGCATTTTGCGTGACCTGCCATAACATTTTTGAAATTGCCATCTTCCAGTATGGAAAAAACAACAATTGGAACATTATTTTCTCTCGCCAATGAAATTGCCGTTGCATCCATGACTTTCAGGTCTTTTGTTAAAACATCCATATAACTGATTTTTGCAAAATGTTCCGCGCTCTTATCCTTTTTCGGGTCGGCAGAATATATACCATCAACTTTTGT
>DCKW01000043.1:0-156 GCA_002320485.1 Micavibrio sp. UBA1664 | reverse complement strand
ATATATACCATCAACTTTTGTCGCCTTAAACAGGGCGTCACAATCCATTTCGGACGCACGCAAGGCGGCGGTTGTATCTGACGTAAAGTAAGGATTTCCGGTTCCGGCAGAAAATATGACTACGCGGCCTTTTTCCATATGACGCATGGCCTTACG
>DCKW01000044.1 GCA_002320485.1 Micavibrio sp. UBA1664 | reverse complement strand
TACGTATGTAATCACCTCTTCACGCCGATCTTGACAAAAATCAACGTCAAAGTCCGGCATGGATACCCGTTCCGGGTTCAAAAACCGTTCGAATAGCAGGTTAAAGCGTAACGGGTCAAGGTCGGTAATTTTTAATGCCCATGCTACAACCGATCCCGCCCCTGATCCTCGACCCGGGCCGACGGGTATATCATGGTCTTTCGCCCATTGGATAAAATCGGCAACAATAAGAAAATATCCTGGGAAACCCATATCGATAATGGTTTTTAATTCGAATTCCAGGCGATCCCGATATGGTTTTGCAACCGTCTCATCATTAAAATTATCAACGAAATTTTCTAAACGCCATTTTAATCCGTCTTCTGCCATCTTGCGCAACTCTTCAATTTCGGTACGTCCCTCACCACAATCAAATGGCGGCAGGATTGGATCAACGGTCTGTAATAAGAAAGAGCAACGTTTGGCAATTTGTACAGTATTGTCGATCGCTTCCGGCAAGTCCTCAAATAAGCGTATCATTTCATCGGTCGATTTCAGATAATGTTCGGGCGTCACTTTGCGACGGTTATCCTCGGAAACGTATCGTCCTTCTGCAATGCATAATAACGCATCATGAGCGGCATGCATCTTTCGATTAACGAAATAACAATCATTGGTCGCGACCAATGCGACATTATGTTTGTATGCAAGATCAAGCAGTTGGTTTTCTATTTGCTCTTCCTCGCGCCATCCATGCCGCTGTATCTCCATATACAGTCTGTCGTTAAAGAATTTTCTGAGTTTTAATAGTGCTTTCTCGGCATCTTTGATCTGGTTATGCAGAAGATATTGCGATACAGGGCCGTTCAATCCTCCCGTCAGGCAGATTAGACCTGCATTAAATTTTTCCAGCTCCCCCCAACTCACAAAAGGTTTATGGGCATCCTCGGTTTCCATGTAAGCATCGGAAATGAGGCGGCAAAGATTGCGATATCCTTCCTCGTTCTGGACAATCAAGGTCAGTTCCTGTCCTTCGTGTCCCAAACGTATTTGACATCCGATAATGGGTTGAATTCCCGCCTTTTGCGCAGCAAGCGAAAATTCCAACGCGCCAAACATATTATTGGTATCTGTGACCGCTACTGCCGGTTGTCCCAGATGCGTTACATTCTGGATCAGGTCGGGAATCTTGATCGCCCCCTCCGCCAAAGAATAAGCGGAATGCAAATGCAAATGAATAAATTGCGGCGTCGATGCAGGCATAAATTATTTCTATGTCATATGCGGCACTAAATAAAGATTTATATAACAGTTATTCAGAGCGTCTGTAGATTTCCAAAGCGATTTCGGAAAAGAGAGCATCTTCACGTTTGAGGTTTTCTTTATGGATTTCAGCCAAACGCCGATCACGTGTGATTTCGATTTTTTTCAATTCGCCAAAGGCCTCACGCATTTCATCAATTGCACGATTGATTTTGATTTCCAGTGTGCTGATTTGCCCGTTAAGTTTGTCTACATCTTTCTTTGAGCGTTGAAAATAATTGAGAAAAGCCTGCATCATGGCCATATCAGCAAGATCGCTTTGAACGCTTCCCTTTTCACTTTCTACAGAATCCAGAATGGCTTTTTTTTGAATTTCAAGCTTTTCAACTTCGGCGTAAAGCTTTGACAAGGCGCGTTGCTTGTCTTCCAATTTAAATTTATTCAAGCGAATAAGCGGATCAAGATTTGCCATTACTGGGCGCCACCGTTCATATGCAGAATTTTAGCCAATTGAGCAAACCCCTCGTCTATTGTGGTTTTTTCGTTTTTTTGCTGATTAAGGAAAGCCTCGATTTTGTCGTAATATTGAATAGCTTCATCAACCTTGGGGTCAGATCCCTTGCGATAAGCACCCAAACGGATCAATTCAGCCATATCTTCATAAGTAGAGATGAGCTCCTTTGCCCGTCTGACAATTTGCCGCTGTTGTTGATCCAGACATTCCGGCATCGACCTTGAAACCGATTTCAATATATCAATGGCCGGATATCGCCCGCGGTCTGCAATTGATCTGTCCATCACGATATGTCCGTCAAGAATACCACGGGCGGCATCCGCCACAGGCTCGTTCATATCGTCCCCTTCAACCAACACTGAAAACAATCCCGTGATTGCCCCCTGTCCCTGAATTCCTGGTCCTGCACGTTCCAGCAATCGTGCAAGTTCACCATACATGGACGGCGGGTATCCTTTGGTTGTTGGCGGCTCCCCTGCGCTCAGACCGATTTCGCGCAAGGCCATGGCAAATCGTGTTACAGAATCAATCATGCATAAAACCTGATTATTTCTGGCACGGAAATATTCAGCCAAAGCCATGGTCAGATACGCCGCTTGCCGACGCATCAACGGCGGTTCGTCACCTGTTGCAACAACGACAACCGAACGGGCAAGACCTTCTGCCCCAAGATCATCCTCAATAAATTCCTGAACCTCGCGCCCGCGCTCACCGACAAGCCCGATAACCGAGACATCGGCAACGGTATATCGTGCCATCATGGATATGGTTACCGATTTCCCGACCCCTGAGCCGGAGAAAATCCCCATCCTTTGTCCCATACATGTGGCAAGGAATGTGTTCACCGCACGAACTCCCAAATCCAATTTGGGCCCGATACGGGTTCTTTTATTAGCGGGTGGCGGGGAATTGCGCAAAGGTATTGGCAGACTCCCCTGGCGTAACGGCCCTTTTCCATCTAAGGGTTCACCCAAAGCATTAATGACGCGACCCAGCCAACTTTCATCCGGTGCAATAGTCGGGGAGTATCCTGCGATTTCTGCCTTGCATCCCAGACCGACGCCCTCAAGAGTACTAAACGGCATGACAAGGGCGATACCTTCCCTGAAACCAATCGCCTCGCACTGGATTTTACGACCGTCCCGCGGACGTAAAATAACCATTGCCCCGATTGATAAACGATCTGCGATCCCTGTTACCTCGACAACAAGTCCTAAAATCTTTGTGACATAGCCGTATGTTGAAGACGGTTTCAGCAGGTCAAGTTCGTGCAAAATGTGGTCAATTGCGGTCATAAATTAAGATTTGTTAAGAAAGGTTAATTTTTGCTATACTATAGGTAAAGAATATCACAAAATTAACTTAATAACGACAAAAAGGGGATATTTATGCGCGTTTTATTAATTGAAGATGACAGCTCCATGGCCAGAAGCATTGAAATGATGCTAAAAAGCGACGGTCATATAGTTGACGTTGCCGATATGGGCGAGGACGGTCTCGATATGGGAAAGGTCTATGATTATAATATGATCATCCTTGATCTTATGTTACCTGATATGGACGGATATGACGTTTTAAAAGATTTGCGTAATGCTAAAATCGACACACCGGTTCTTATTCTTTCAGGTTTAACTGAACTGGATAATAAAATTAAGGGCCTTGGATTTGGTGCAGACGATTATTTGACAAAACCATTCGATAAGCGGGAATTACAGGCACGTTTGCAGGCGATTTCCCGCCGTTCACAAGGTCACGCCCAAAATATTATTAATATGGGACGTCTGGATATCAATCTTGATTCAAGAACGGTTGAAATAGATGGCAAAATGGTGCATTTGACCGGAAAAGAATATGGTATTATTGAATTGCTGGCGTTGCGAAAAGGTATGACGCTAACAAAGGAATCCTTCCTCAACCATCTTTATAACGGAATGGACGAACCTGAAATCAAAATTATCGATGTGTTTATTTGTAAGCTTCGTAAAAAGCTTGAGGATGCCTCGGGAGGGTTGAATTATATTGAAACCGTATGGGGACGTGGTTATGTTTTGAGAGACCCTGAAGCTACGGGTAAAGAAGCCGTCCGCGCTTAATTAAATTCATTATAAATGGAAATTTTAAAACCCTCGTTTTCGAGGGTTTTTTATTTGATTAAATCGATAATCAGTCTGGCGGGTTTACCACGCGTGGCAGGGATAACTTCACTTTTAACGGAAGTCGTATTTTTGACCGCCATAGCGACAACTGTTCCATTCTCGGATTTTTGTGCCTCATATCCCGACAACTGGTTCAAATTATATGTACGATTTGCAGTTGTGTTCCATGCGCTTGAAGGCATCGATACAGTAACAATACCCGCCTCCTTATCAAAATTGTAAGTATTGGTCGCCGTGCCATTAACGTCAAACACAATACGGGTTTTATCAGGATGAACGCCATAACGAACATTGATAATACCATCTTTACTAGTGTTTGAAGTCTGTATTCGTGTATCTTCTACCTTTTGAACTGCTATTGGCTTTGGCTGTTCCATCTGTGGCTTTTGCGCTTTTTCTGCCGGTTCTGACAAAGGAACAGTTTTTGGTGTTTTATCTGAAGGAATATTGTTAGCGGATGAACCTGTTCTTTCTGTTAAAGGAAGGTCAGCACTCCCTGCATAAGGATCGGCAGCAACCGTAACCTTATTAATTAATGATAACCCTGCAATATCATTGCGTAGCTGCTTCAATCGCTCGGAAAGGGCGGCAACCTGCAATTCAATCTGGTCAGCCTCGTTAACCATCAATTGTAAACGATTATCCATCATCTGCATATTAACACCGCGGGGATCGGCAATTGGTAAGACAATTTGTTCTGCATTATCGCTGGATAATTCGGTAGGCTCAATAATCTTCATTTCATCCTTAACGCCATAATGGTAACTATGATATTGCCCTTGATCCGTAGGGGTGCAAGAGGTTAAGAGAATTGTAGCAATAGCGTAGCGAAAAAGACGAATTGTCATGATTTTATTATCTCACACGACTCATAATTGCATGGCAATAGCGCAAACATTCCCTAACATACCTGCCTGTGGATAACTGTGTGATTATTTTGTTTTTTTGCGTTTATTTTTACGATCGGGCAACGGTTTTCCCCAATGAAATCGGGGAATAAAATATGTCGGCATTGTTCCGTAATTTTTACCTAGTGTGGCAAGCATTTTGTGGATATCTGCCGTGGACCTTACTTTACTGAATGACCCGTGATGCACTCCGCCGGCAATAAGCGCACAATCCATGTCCAAAAAGCGGGCTCCTCGAATATCGTTGGCAAGCGAGTCACCAATAACCGCCACTTGCGACGGATATACATCCTTAAATAATGACATGGCATATTGAAAGATGGACGGGTAAGGTTTTCCGATATAATCGACGACTCCTCCCAGTTCCTGATAACGGCGGGCAATTTCCCCGCTTCCGGTATAATTATGGCCTTTAATTGTGATAACACGTTCCGGATTGGCACACACCATACGGATTTGTTTACGGGCCGCCTGCTTCAAAATGGCATCATAATGATTTTCAAGAGTCTTATCCGGCGCATCCGATCCTGTCAGCAAAATAAATTCCGCCTCCGTTACATCATCAACAATTATCAGGTTATCGATCCCCTCAACAGCGGACATATCCCCGTGCCTGTTGAGGACAAAGCATTTATCACCCACATCCTTGATCGGTTCTTTATTCCGGTCGAACAACCCCTGCCATGTGGTTTCGGCGGATGTCACGACATGATCATACAGATCATCGGTCAAACCCATTTGTTTCAGACGGCGCATATCCGGCTGGCTGCGTTTACCGGAATTTGAGATCAGGATAATCTGCTTTCCGCGTGCTTTTAATTGTTGCAGCGTATCAATTACATCAGGGAAAACCTCGACACCATTATGGAGCGTTCCCCATTGATCAATTAAAAAGCCTTGATAACTGTCCGATATATCGGATATACCCTCGCAAATCTTAACGCCGTCCATAAAAGCTGTACTCCTTGTTCAAAAAGTATAAAGACTTTTTAAAGATGATGAAGCGTTTTTTACTTTAATATTCATTGTTATACGGTCTTACCTGTCCGTCCCGCGATATTGCAAAGGAAACGATAAATCTTACCAACATCAGACGCGGCAAAGGTTGTCCCCAATATGGCGCCCTTATCGATCGTATCTGTCTGCTCTAGAATCTCTTCAAACTGGTGAATGAATTTTTGAACATAGGTTCTGAATTCACCATCCTCGGCGTATTTATGCCTGATCTTATCGGCAGGTATTTGTTCAAGCCTATCGGCCAGTTTAGAAGTGAAAAGTGCAATATCGCCTTTTTGGTATGCCTTCCAATCTTTATCAGGAATGGTGCCATCAATCATGCGCACAAAATCAATAGATAAAGAGTGCAGGCTTTCGACAACAAACCGTGCGGAAGCAAGGAAGCTGTCGCGCCCGGCTCTCAATTCATTTTTACGAATATCTTCTATACGGTCTGCCGCAACTTTTGAGGCTTTCAAAAGTGTATCCGATTGATCGGAAAATATGGCCGTGGCATGTTCTGCCGCCTGTGCCGATTTTGATACGGCAGTTACAAAACGTCCGGATTGATCATATAAGGATTGATTGGCATTTTGGATATATCCGACCACCGATTTCGTTTTTGCACCTACATCGTCCATCGTTCCAAGTAAGGCCGTTACAGATTTGCTAATAATTCGGGTCGAGCTGTCGCTAATCTCGCTTATTGCACCCATTTGCCCGCGAATATTTTCATATTGTATTGTGGCACTCTTTAATGTTGTTTGCATTATAGTTTCGGCTTCACGTGATTTTTCGGATATTGCGGTTACTACATGATCCAATTTAGACAGATTGTCACTACTGCAATCAGACAAACTATTGATTTGAGATGTAATATGGCTTACTGCCTCTTGCGAAGATTCTCCCAAACGCGTCGACAATTGCTTCAATTCATATGCTTTAGCGTAAATATCGTCGCTGACTGTAACAAATCTGTCTGTAATGCTATCGGCACTGGTATGAATGGTTTGCGCTTTTGTTTCAAATTGTGAACAAGCCTCGTCAATCTGGCTAACGGCCACACCGACACTTTCTGATAATTCATGAAACTGGTCATTGATCATTCTTTGGATATTACCCAACTTTAGAGTCGCCATATCAGTGACAATATGAATTTCCGAAGACTGGTTATCCATAGATTGTTTAAGGGCATGCATTTTATCGCCGGCAGTTTCGGCGGCACATTCCACATCGTTGAGCTTGTCACGCAGCATTTCGCTTGTTGATTGTAAGGTTGTTGTCGTCTCAACGGAATTTGCCTTCAGTTTTACCAGACGATCCTCAAATTGGTTCACCGCATAGTCAATCCTTGCCACAGAAACATCCGTCAACTCATAACAATTATCCTTGAAAATATTTAGTTTTTCCAATGCTGATCGTGAAGTGTTTTCCACGCGCTCATATAAAGGCAGAATTTTTTCACAAGACAAAGTAAGATTTTTACCTGCCATATCAATAACGGAACAGGTGCTATCCATTTTTGTTTCCACTCTATTGGCAGTGGTTAACAATGTGTCTTCGGCCACCTTCAATGATTGCGTTGAAGAGGCGGTTACATCATCCAGAAGGGTTGCGGCCTTTTCTATATGATCGTTGACGGACGATAACCCCCGTATGGCGGCGGCGGTTTGTACGGATACGCCCTCGCTTTTATCCTTAATACCTCCCATAAAACGGTTCATATCGGTTAAAGCGGTGTCGATTGTTTCGCCAAGCATGATTTTATTATCGTTTAATTCCTTATTGAGAATTTTTGATTGCGACAATACCTGCCCTGACAAGGACGATATCTCTGCGGTTTGTTCTCTCAAATTATGTCTGATTAATTCAACGGATTCCGATGCCTTGTCACTTGCCTTTTGTAATTCGCTTATACGGTTTTCCAATGTTTGTTGCATATGATTATGTCGTCCGTCAGCATCGCTAACAGCCTCGGATAATTGTTGCAACGGATCATGTAATGTTTGTGAGATTTGGTGTACCTGCTCGGCAAGGGCTTTCGATGTTGCCTCAAGAGACGATCCCTGCGATTGAACGCAACGGCTTAAATTATCGGTATGGGCCGCCGCTGTTTCCACCGCTTTTTCAATTTGCAGGCGGCTACTCTCAAACAAGGTAATCATGGTTTCCATCGAGCCTGTATTATCCTTTTCAGCCTCTTTCATTTTACGAATATAGTCGATGGCTGTTTCTATAATATGTTCAGCATCCATCGTGGCGGTGTTCGATGCAGAAACAAGCCTTTCAACGCTGTTTTCAATTGTGTCTTTAATATGGTCCGCGCCCTTTTCGGCGGCCTCCATACCTTCTGTTAGACGCGTACGAGCACGTACAGTGACGGTCTCTATACGATTGATTTGTGTATCAAAATTATCCAGTGTCTGGATCATCGATTCCGTTTTTGTCTCAAGCCTTCCTTCCACTGCTTCTGCTTGTTCAGCGATATCGTCCGATGCCTCATTCATGCGTATGACGGAGGCAAGGATAGTATCGGCCAGATGATCGGCACAGGAAGACAGGTTTTCCGCGCTGCTATCCAGTTCATCGCGATGGCTGGACACCTCAACCAATGACTGGGAAATGGCTTCGACCGAACGGCCTGCGGCATCCTGCAGGTGATTGATTTGCCCTTCAATCATTGAACCAATACGGGATGTTTCTTTTGCCAATTCATCAGCAGAAATTTGCAATGTACGTGTATGACCCTCAAAGTCATTATTAATTCCGCCCAAACGGTCTATTACCGCATCAACCGTTAGCCCAAGCGACGTGATCGTACCATCAAACATGTCTGAGACGGATTTGGATTTGTCCTCTGCCAGCTCGGCCATAGACAAAATACGATTTGCGCCTTCTTCCATTGAAGCCTCGATATCGGCCGAGCGTTCGACCATGCGGGCCGATGCATCATCCCAAATTAGCACGGCGGATTGTGAGCGTGCTTCGATATCTGCCATACGTTGATCGACTGTATCGGTTATAGCGGCAACATTGGCCGATTTCTCAGCCAGTTTATCGGACAGCGATATCAAGTGCGATTCAGCCTTGCGGGCGAAGCTGGCAAATTCCCTGATTTCATGTCGTAATCCTTGTCTCGTTCTATGGATGGATTTAAGGGCGGCACGCGAAGACGCCGCCAATTCTGCCGCCTGCTGTGTCATACGCTCAATATCTTTGTTTACGTGACGGCTTTCTTCTTCGGATGGGAAAAACAAGGCATGCATTTCACTTCTAAGACTATCGGCATAAAATTTGACATCATTATTACGTTGCAGATAACTGAGAAACATCCAGAAAAATGCGATAGGCGCCGTCATCCCGGCAACAAATATACCCATTTCATAAGGTGTTTGGGTTGTGAGACCGCCCTCCATAATAAAATAACTGACGCACACGAGCACCCAGGCTACTGAAAAAATAATACCAAGCGTCTGTACGCATCGGAACCATATGGATCGCTTCGCTTTACCTGCCGTAACGTTTGACGGATTGAGAATAAGTGTTTCCTCCTCTTCGCCCGTGTAGTGCGGAGCCTGAGATGGATTGTAGTGAAACCGTGATTTTTCAGCGCCTTTCAAAAAGGTTTTTTGCACATCGTCAGGATAATGCACACCGCCCCGATGAATAGGTATAGTCGTATCTTCGAGATGCGGGAGATTGTCCTCTTTCGGTTGCTTTTTTAAATCCATAATGTGCTTTTCCCTCGTGATTAATGGCGTCACTTACAGTATTCACACTTAAAGCAGCATTATTATAGTGGCAAGAAGCGAATCACCTTATCCCCATGTCATTTAAAGTCCTGTGAATAAGCTGTGAATAACATGGGATAAGTTTCAAATAATCTCTATTTTTTAATAAGTTGGAGATAATCCTTATAAGCGCCCTTTATTTTTGGGGCGAGAATGTATAGTCCGATAATATTCGGAATAGCCATGGCAAAATACATGGCATCGGACAGATCAATAATAACATCCAGACTGGATGATGCCCCTATCACCAAAACAATACAAAAAATAATTTTATAGATTAGGTCAACCCAATAGCTGTCACCCAATAAAAATTCAATTCCTTTCGACCCGATATAACACCATGTCAACATCGTGGAATAGGCGAAAAGAAATACAACAAACGCTAACACATACGGATACCATGGAATGGCCGTTTCAAAGGCTCGTGATGTCAGGCTAACGCCTTCCAACGTACCTGAGGCGTTAAGAGGGATTCCGCTTAAGATAATAACCAGGGCGGTCATCAAGCAAATTACCACCGTATCGGCAAATGCCCCTAACATGGCGACCATTCCTTGAGACACAGGATATGTACTTTTAGCGACAGAGTGTGTAATTGCCGCGCTCCCTATACCTGCCTCATTGGAAAAGGCGGCGCGGCGTACGCCTTGGATGATTGCACCGATCAATCCTCCCAAACCGGCTTCTGTTGAAAATGCGGAAGAAAATATTGTGGATAAGGCTGTGGGTACATTTTGTATATCCATTGCGATGAATATTAATCCCGATCCTAGATATATAATTGCCATTGCGGGAACAATCTTTGATGCCACCGCAGCGATGGATTTTATACCGCCGATAATAACCGCCCCGACCAGACAAGCCATTGCAAGTCCAAATAACCATCCTTTATCTGCCCAGTAACTAAGCTCGTTACCACCCGAAATATTAATTAATTGCTGATGAACCTGATTAACCTGAAACATATTTCCTGCGCCAAGTGCACCGCCAATAGAGCAGACGGCAAATATGACAGCTAAAATCTTACCTGTTTTTGGCCATCCTATGTCTTTTAACCCGTCGCGCAAATAATACATAGGCCCACCGGATAATGTACCGTGATGATTATGAACGCGATATTGAACGCCTAAAGTCCCCTCCATAAATTTGGTGGACATGGCGAAAAAACCCATTAGAACCATCCAAAACACCGCCCCCGGTCCACCGATCGAGATGGCAACGGCCACTCCTGCAATATTTCCGAGTCCGACTGTCCCTGATAAGGCTGTAGCCAAAGCCTGAAAAGAGGTGATTTGCCCTTCCGCCCTCTGATCTTCTTCCTTATGTACTTTACCAAGGGCAACTTTCAAACCGCGGTTAAAATAACGGAAGTTGACAAAACCGAAATAAAAAGTGGAAAAAAGGCTAATGGAAACCAGCAACACCAGAATCAACGGTAATTCAATGGCCGGTTGCCCTTCCGCATTGGTTTGCAATGTAACTGCATAAAAAATGATGTCTGAAAGAATAGTTGAAAGCGGCGAAACCGTTTCATTGATCCATTGGTCGATTTGCATGATAATCCCTCACGAATTAAGATATCAGAATCCTGATGTTATGAGGGAATAATACCTGATTTATTACTGAAGGCAAATGCCCCTATCCGGCGGTGCACATCGGGTGAGAGACAGGGTGTCCGCGGAAAGGAGTGGCAGCCCATCGACGTAATTTTGCCTCATCCATGCTTAACGCCTGAATAATGCGATTGCCATATGCCTTACAAAACACATTGGGCTTCATTCTGGCGGCATCATTCGCAATCTTATTGGCCATCTGTGTACGTAAAGCATTTACATCACTTTCAGGATTAGAGGCGCCGGTGCGTGTATAATAATCTTTCATTGTGCTTTCATAGCGGGCAATCAGGCCTGCATGACGTCGTGTAAAATCCTTGTATTGCATGTATAGGTTGCCGTTTACATGGTTCATATGCTGGCAATTAAGAGACACTACCATTAATTCACTATGAATACGCAACCCTTGCTCTGCCTCAAATTCGGAAGCGGTATAACAATTGCTTTGTGCAAAAGCGTTTGTAGAAAGCATTAAAGCAATCATAAGAATTACATATTTCATAAAATATCCTTTGTAAAATCTAAAACCCAATTATTGTACGGGTGTTTTTACAGGCTTCCCTGCCTTGTGTGCAAGCAAATTCTCTATAATTAAATTGCCCATCGCTTCTACGGTCTCATAAGTGTTGGCACCGACATGTGGAAATAAAACTACATTATCCATTGTTTTCAATTCATCAGGAACGTTCGGTTCATTTTTATAAACGTCCAGACCTGCCCCTTTTATGATTCCGGTTTGCAAAGCTTTTATCAAATCCTGCTCATTAACAACCGACCCACGGGCAACATTGATGAAATATCCGTTTTCGCCAAGAGCTTTAAAAACATCCATATCAACCATGTTTTGCGTTTTTTCGCCTCCCGGTACGACTGTGACCAGATAATCGACATCGGCGGCCATCGCTTTCAGGTCGTTATAATATGGATAAGAGATACCATCTTTTTTATGACGCCCGAAATAGCTCACATCCATATCAAAAGCCTCGCATCGTTTGGCAATCGCTTGCCCTATACGACCCAATCCCGCAATCCCAACCTTTTTGCGACCAAGCGACGTCCCCAATGGTTGTGTACCTGATTTTTGCCATCGCCCGACACGCACATAAGCATCCAGTTCAACATAACGGCGTGATACATTCATAAGTAATCCTATCGCAGTGTCGGCAGTATCAGCGGTCACAAGATCAGGGCAATTGGTTACAACAACATTATTATCTTTTGCGGCTTGTAAATCGACATTGTCAAATCCGACTGATTTAAGACAGATAATACCTAGATTTGGCAAAGCATTAATCAAATTGGCTTGAATTTGATTGCCCATGGTGGCAAGAATGGCTGTCACATTCTCTTTAACAGCATTAAGTGTAATTTCAGGATCTGGCTCCTTATAAAGACGCACAATTTGAAAATCTTTTTCGAGTTTTTCCATCTGGTCCGGAAACAAGGCGCATAATGCCAACAAAGTCGGTTTTGTCATAGTTTTCTTTCAATTATTCTTGATTTTTATCCTTTAATTATGGTTTAACCTG
>DCKW01000020.1 GCA_002320485.1 Micavibrio sp. UBA1664 | reverse complement strand
ATTGCCTTTGCATGGGAATTGGTTACGAAAGAATTCGGCCTGCCTGCCGACAAACTATGCGTGACAGTGCACACATCGGATGAGGAGGCGGCCGAAATCTGGAAGAAAGTAACAGGATTTTCCGATAATAAAATTATCCGTATTCCGACTGATGACAATTTCTGGCGCATGGGCGATACAGGCCCTTGCGGCCCATGTACGGAGATATTTTACGACCATGGCGACCATATCTGGGGCGGCCCTCCGGGATCTGCTGAGGAAGACGGCGACCGTTTCATCGAAATCTGGAACAATGTTTTCATGCAGTATGAGCAACTGCCCGACCGTAAAATCGATCTGCCTGCTCAATCGGTTGACACGGGCATGGGGCTGGAGCGTATTGCCGCCATTTTACAAGGCGTTCACACCAATTATGAAATTGATATTTTTCAGGCCCTGATCGGTGATATCGCCAACAAATTATCAACCGACCCTGAGAATGAAAAACAAAAAGCTTCGCATCAGGTCATTGCAGACCATTTACGTTCCACGTGTTTTCTGATGGCAGACGGCGTGATGCCGTCCAATGACGGTCGCGGATATGTTTTGCGCCGTATCATGCGCCGCGCCATGCGGCACGCCCATATTCTGGGCGCGCAAGACCCGTTGATGTACCGTCTGGTGCCTGAGTTGATTAAACAAATGGGCGAAGCCTATCCTGAGCTTATTGCCGCGCAATCTTTAATGAACGAAACATTAAAGCTGGAGGAAACACGCTTCAAAACGACATTAGAGCGCGGATTGTCAATGTTGGATGAGGAATCCGAACGCCTTGGCGAAGGCGGCACTCTGGAAGGCGACAAGGCCTTTAGGCTCTACGACACGTTCGGTTTTCCGATCGACTTGACTGCAGATGCCTTGAAAGCCAAGAATATTTCCGTCGATATGGAAGGGTTTGAAAAATCCATGGCAGATGCCAAGGCAAAGGCTCGTGCGTCATGGGCGGGGTCGGGCGATGAAGCAAACGAAACAATCTGGTTTGATGTCGAGGATAAATGCGGTGCGACCGAGTTTCTCGGCTATGACAAAGAGACTTGCGAAGCGCAAATTTTGGCAATTGTTAAAGATGGCGCGTTGGTTGACAATCTTGCCGCCGGCGAAACAGGCTTTGTTATTGTCAACCAAACTCCTTTCTACGCCGAAAGCGGCGGACAGGTCGGCGATACCGGAACGATTGCAACAGATGAAGGCGCAAAGGCAATGGTTACCGATACAAAGAAAAAGCTTTGCAAAATCTGGGCGCATCAGATCAACGTCACAAGTGGCAATCTCCACGCAAACGATTCGGCTGCACTGGCTATCGATACGGATCGTCGCAATGCCATTCGCGGCAACCACTCGGCAACCCACCTCCTCCACGAGGCTTTGCGCCAGCATTTGGGTGATCATGTGGCTCAAAAAGGCTCGTTACAAGATGATACGCGCACACGGTTTGATATTTCACATCCGAAATCCATTTCAAAGGATGAGCTGGAGAAAATAACGGCTGATGTCATTGCCGAGATTGAAGCGAATACACCTGTTGTAACCCGCATTATGGATCTGGACGAGGCCAAGGGTAGCGGCGCACGCGCCCTGTTCGGTGAAAAATACGACAGCGAGGTACGCGTTGTCTCAATGGGACGCGACACGGGTGAACACGCCTATTCTGTTGAATTATGCGGCGGAACACACGTGAAGAAAACAGGTGATATCGGCAAATTTATGATTGTTGCGGAATCCGCCGTGTCCGCAGGTGTTAGAAGGATTGAGGCGATCACGGGTGACCGTGTGGATGCCTATTTGGCGGAAAAAGATAATGCAATCAAGCTGGAGCTGGATCACCTACGCGCGCAATTTGACGCATTGTTGAAAGATTTAAAAATGCTCGGCGGTCAGGCCGAAATGTGCGGGGCCTCTGCCGATGAAATTCGCGCCGCCAACCGTGCGATCGAAAAACAGATTGCGGATTTGCGCCGTGCCCAAGGGGCAGAGACATCCGATAAAGATATTAAAACAATCGGCTCTGTTAAATATATCGGTAAGGTGTTGGACGGGTTTGCGCCGCAAGACCTTAAACCGATGGCAGATCAATTAAAGTCAAAAATCGGCTCGGGAGTGATAGCATTGGTCGCAACAAATGATGGCAAGGCTTCGATTGTTGTGGGTGTTACGCAAGATTTAACCGACAAATACAACGCGGTGGAACTTGTCAAGATTGGCTCGCAAGCATTGGGTGGCAATGGCGGCGGCGGACGCCCCGATATGGCTCAAGCTGGCGGACCGAATGCCGATGCGGCCAATGATGCCGTCACCTCGATTGAAGCCAAATTGGCGGGTTAAAAACCGTCAATTTATTTATTAGCCAAGAAACATATTGCCTGATTTTCCTAATCTGTTATAACCACGGTCACAGAATTCTAACAATCAAAAGAGGATAAATATTATGGCTGTTCAAAGAACACTTTCGATCATCAAACCGGATGCAACAAAACGCAATCTGACAGGCGCCATCAATCAGCGCTTTGAAGAAGCTGGCCTGCGTATCGTTGCACAAAAACGTGTTTGCCTGTCCCGCCAAATGGCCGAAGGGTTTTATGCAGAGCACAGCGAGCGTCCTTTCTTTGGCGAGCTTGTTGATTTCATGATTTCAGAACCCGTTGTATTACAGGTTTTGGAGGGCGAAAATGCCGTTTTAAAAAACCGCGAGATTATGGGTGCCACAAACCCTGCAAATGCCGATGAAGGTACAATCCGCAAGGATTTTGCCCTGTCTATTGGTGAAAATTCAGTTCACGGTTCTGATTCCGAAGAATCAGCCGCACGTGAAGTGTCTTATTTCTTCGCTCAGACAGAAATTTGCGGTTAAGAGGTGAACACCTCCCGCTAATAAAAAATCCCCTTTTAAAGGGGATTTTTTATTGTCCTTGTTCCATCATAAATCGTGGGGGTTCTTTATAATCATCCGGTGCAAGGAGCCCTTGCCCATCCACGATCGCACGATTACGTCCGGTTTCCTTGGCTTCGTATAATTGTTTGTCAACACGGTTTAATACGTCATCCACTTTGAGAACATCCGTCCCGACATAGACCATGCCAATGGACGTGGTGATAAATAACTCCCCTTCCTCGACAGAGGCAGGAAACGGATCTTCGGCCACAGACCGACGCAATCGCTCGGCAATATAACATGCCTTTTCAAAAGACACATCAACCAAAACGGCAACAAATTCCTCTCCGCCCGTACGCGCAAGAATATCGAAACTTCTTAATCGGCCTTTGATACGGTTGGAAAATGCCTTTAAGACCTCGTCACCGACAGAATGGCCATGCGTGTCGTTTACAGCCTTGAAGTGATCGATATCAAACATTAAAACGGCAACCGGTTTGCGTTGCTCCCCGGATGTATTTAACAGTTTCTCAAGGTGAACATTCAGATAACGACGATTAAACAATCCCGTCAAACTGTCTGTCAAAGCCATGGACAAACTAACTTCATAATTCGCCCTTAGTTTTTCCTGGAAACGGTAACGGCGAATTTGAGTATTCAACCTTGCACGCAATTCGTTTTTATCAACAGGGCGAACGATATAATCATGCGCCCCAATTTCCAACCCGCGGGCAATTTTTTGCGTATCGTTTTGTGAAACCATTAAAATAGGAACAGACCGCGCCTTATCATTTGACCGTAAATGCGATAGGAAGCGAAGGCCGCCCTCATCGTTATCAGGATCAATTTCCAACGACAAAACAATAACATTAAACAGGTAATGGTTAATAAGCTCCAAAGCCTCCATTCCTGATTTTGCATGGGATACCATGTGCCCATCAGCCTCGATAGATCGTATCAAACGTTCAGCCTCAAATTCCTGATCTTCAATAACAAGTACATTTGCCGGTTCGGCCTTATCATTATCTTTGGCGATATCTTCAATAACACCTAGAGTTGTTGCAGTATTTTCGCGGGCACGCCATTCATCCATTGTCATTTTCAGACGGATGAGTGATCGTACGCGCGCCATTAACGCAACATCATCAAGAGGTTTGGTCAGAAAATCATCTGCCCCTGCCTCCAGTCCGTTGACTCGGTCGGCGGCATCGGTAAGGGCGGTCACCATTACAACCGGAATATGCTCGGTTTCCGGATCATTTTTAATCCGGCGGCAAACCTCGAATCCGTCCATTTCAGGCATCATGACATCCAACAACACCATGTCCGGTTTTTCGTTTTTAATAATTTCCAATGCCTCGGCCCCGCTATAGGCGCATAAAACATTGTAATATTCGTTTTTCAGCTTTGCTTCCAAAAGCTTCACGTTAGGCAGGATATCGTCTACGACTAAAATTCGGGCTGACATAATTATTATTCTTGTTCTTTTTGCTCTAAATGGTCTCGGACTGTTTCAATAAACGTTGTAATTGATATAGGTTTTGACACATAGCCGTTGCAACCGCACTCGCGTATTTTATCCTCATCGCCTTTCATTGCAAAGGCCGTAATGGCAATAATCGGAATGCTTTTCAATTCGTCATTATCCTTAATTTGCCTTGTAATGTCCAGTCCGGACACCTCCGGTAGCTGGATATCCATTAAAATGAGATCGGGTTTTTCAGCCATGGCGATATCAACGGCCTTTGTCCCGTCACGGGTTGTGACTGTTTTATAGCCATGCGCCTCAAGCAAGTCGTTGAATAGTTTCATATTTAATTCGTTATCTTCAACGATCATAATTTTATGTGACATAAGCTTGAGAATACCAAGCATAGCGGCCAACCTCAATCTTTTTTGTCTTTATGTTGCTTTTTTGCTGTTTGGCACGATCCTCGCAACTCCTTTTCTCAAGTAAATATAATTTGATAAAAGAGGCATATTATTCATGACGCAGCAAATGCTCACACAAAATGAAGATGTTAATTTCGATATGTTATATCCGGGCCTTACGCCTGTAAAAGATCACGGGTTTGTCCTCAATACGCTGCAACATCTTGCAACGGAGAGAAATTTTAACAAAACCAACTTCTGGACGCTGACCCAGTATGCCCTTAATGCCATTCGCTCACTGCAAAAAGAATTGGCATCCGCGCAAAAATCCTTACATGAGAAAAATGACTACATTGAACAACTGGAACGATTGGCAACAACGGATTCCTTGACAACTTTGCTTAATCGCCGCGGGTTTATGGATGCTTTGGAAAAAGAATTGACAAAAACAAACCGTGATATGGTCAAAGGCGGATTGCTTATCATGATTGACCTCGATAATTTCAAGGCCATCAATGATACATACGGTCATCAAGCAGGCGATGAAGCTCTCGTCCTTGTCGCACAAACATTGAACGCGCATGTCAGAAAGATGGATACGGCGGCACGCATGGGCGGCGATGAATTCGTCCTGATATTTTCAAATGCGCATCCGGTAGAAACATCAGCCCGTTTACAAAAATTGGCACGAAAATTGAATAGTCTTACCTTGAAATGGAAAGATGAAACCATTGCGATCAGAGCAAGCCTCGGCATACAACCCTATACAAAAGGCGATCGTATGGAGGTGGTTTTAAGCAAGGCGGATTCAGATATGTACAACACGAAAAGGTTTAAACAACAGGCAAGACATTAAAAATTTTAACAGGACAAGCGGTGCGCCTCCTCCAAACCCTAAGCCTCGAAAGTGGCGTCCGCTTCAATGAAACATGCCCTTGTCCGTCCGGACAACAACCCTAACATGTTTCATCTCCACAAATCCGGTTCCGGCTCCCTTACCCTAACCCTAATGCCGGGACCGGATTTTAATTTTACCTTGATGTAATATTATGTATAATATATAATATTTTAATGAATGAAGAGAGCGTGGAACAACTAGTGGAATTAACGCTTCAGGGAAATACAGATGCGCTAGCGGAGCTTGCCCTCCGCGCAGAGCAAGCCGACCATAAATATCTGACAGGTATGCTGAATGATCGAGGCTTTCAAAGGGAACTGGAAAAAGAAGAAAGCCGCGTCCAACGGGGACAATCAATCGGCGGGATAGTAATGAATATTGATCTGGCAGGCTTTAAACGGATCAACGATACACATGGTTATGATGAGGGGGGAAACCTTATTCTCAAAGAATTTGCAAACCATATGAAACGGTTTGGTTTTCGGAATACAGATATTATTGCAAATCCCGGGGGTGATGAATTCTTTGCCGTAATGACAAATGCACAAATGGTTGCCCCAGATTATAAATATGATCCGCAGAATTCTAAACAATCCTTTTTAGCCGCAACAAACCCCAAACATTCAGCATGGCTTCGTACCGAGCAATTCATTAGATCATCTCGAATGCTTGGCTTTAGCGGTATAGATAAAAATGGGGAACCTTACACAGATACAGTAAGCGCGCGTATTACGGTCAGTGAATACGGGGATCCGGAAACAGGGCAACCTAGCCTAAGAGATGCTATCAAACATT
>DCKW01000054.1 GCA_002320485.1 Micavibrio sp. UBA1664 | reverse complement strand
AAGTCTGCTTTTTAATATAGGGTCTTCAATATCAGGTAAATCGATTTTATATGACTTTAGTGATTTTTGTGCAGGGGCGGTGGTGATAGATGATATTCTTCCGAGCATAATATCCAGTTTTTTAAAATTTGTAACACCAAATAAACGATTAAGACGTTCCAGAATGATAGCTTCGCGCATGGCCATTTTTGTGCCTATCGCACTTTCCGCTTTCATTTTCAAAATCATTATTTTTTCCTGTTCACCGGTATTCCGGTCTTTCTGCTGACTATATGAAATGCGTAGAGGCATTGTTTTGCCTGCCATTTCAGCCCCGACAATATCAGACCAGTGATTAATCAAACGGATTAAGCTTGCCGATTTTTTGGCTTCAGCAGAGGCACCCAGCTGTTTCATAATGGAAGGCATAATAGTGCCTAACGGCGCAGTTTTAAAGCCGCGCTTGTCAAAAGTTATTTTGTCTTTATCTTTCTTTGCCATGTCTGTTGCGAAAAACGATACACCATCCCTGATACGCGAAGCAATGCTGAACTGGTATGACCGCCATGCCCGTGTTTTGCCATGGAGAGCGCGTCCATTCGAAAAGCCTGATCCATATCATGTTTGGTTGTCGGAAGTGATGTTGCAACAAACCACCGTAGGAGCCGTCAAATCCTATTTTGAAAAATTTGTAACATTATGGCCGTCTGTTCATGATTTGGCAGACGCGGCACAGGAAACTGTTATGAAAGAGTGGGCGGGATTAGGTTATTACAGCCGCGCCCGCAATCTGCATAAATGCGCGCGGGTTGTGGCTGAAAAATATGACGGTGTTTTCCCGTCTGATATAAAAACGCTTAAACTGCTTCCGGGAATAGGGGATTATACGGCTGCGGCCATTGCATCGATTGCTTTTGACAGGCCTGCCATCGTAATAGACGGTAATATCGAGCGTGTAATTTCACGGCTGTATATCATTGATACACCCTTGCCAGACTCAAAGCGGATCATCAGAAATTATGCCGAGCACTTATTTGTCGGTGAAAATCAAAATCGCCCTTCCTGCTTTGCGCAATCTTTAATGGATCTTGGGGCAACTATTTGTACGCCTAGATCACCAAAATGTATGATCTGTCCGATTAATCAGTATTGCAAGGCATATAAAACTGCCGATCCCTCGATTTATCCGTTTAAAAAGCCTAAGAAAAAAATTCCCGAAAAACATGCAATCGCCATCATTTATATCCATAATGATAAAATAGGGATAGAGACAAGACCTGAAAAAGGTATGCTGGGTGGCATGATCGGTTTTCCTACAACAGAATGGGTGGAGGTCGATGTTCCCTTAACGGGTGAATATAAGGAGAGCCTAAAAATACGTCATGTTTTTACACATTTTGCATTAACGCTTTATCCGCTTTTCTTATCTGATGAAACGGATATGATGATCGGGAAAGATGAAATGGATACTGCCGGATTACCGACCTTGTTTAAAAAACTCTGGAATATGATAAAGTCTGAGATATGAAATATTACCATTTGTTACTTTTATGCTTTTTAACCCTCATGGTAACCCCTACGGTCCATGCTCAGACCGAACAAATACAAACGGTTGAAGAAACAGTAACTGAAGATACTGAGGTCGAGAACGGTGAAATATCATATGCTCCGGCAACTCATGCAAATCTGGCAGCGCTTTTTTATAAATTTAGAGTTTATGATAAAAGTGACGACAAAAAATTATCAGACTATGTGAAGACACTGCATTGCAATTTGTATGAGAAATATATTGGTGACGAGTTTATATGGATCAATATTTTGTCAGGGACAAGAAGGGATTTACAATATTATTCAAATACAATATCTGATCGTTTGGAAATATTAACGCCAATTCCTCTGGGTCGTTATAATTTTAGTGATCTTGCTTTTCAAATACATCCAAATTATCAGCTTATTAATGATGGCGCTGTTATATTTCCTTTTACTAAATACAGGCAATTAGGGTGTGAGCGTGATTATTCTTCACAAAATTTCCCTTCAAACATGAAATTTATTCCTGATAACAAATATGCAATAACAAAAGTGCCTATTTATCCCGAGCAAGCCGATCCCTTACTTGATCGTATCCAAAAAAATCCTGTTGGTGGATTTGAAAAAGGCAGTCGTGTCTTGCTTGCCCGAATAAGAATTAAGATTAACTCTATCGAACAATTTGATGAGAACGGGGCGACTTTCCGCGGGCAAATGGACGAGATCACATTTTTTGAAGATGATGAAATGACCCGTCCGGTATGGACTAAAAATTTCAAGGATTTAGATTCTTAAATCGATATTTCCAAAACTTTAAATAATTCACCCATTTGGCGACTGTGGATCAAACGTTCATAGCCTGATCGCAATAAGTCGTTATGAAGTTGCCGATAGCGAATTGCAATACCATTATCCATAAGAAATTGCGATTGTGTCGATAATCTATATTTAGAGAAAAAAGTAGACAGCCACTCGAAATCAACATGGGATGTAATGTCGGCATTGCCGATATGGTCGATGATTTTACAGGGATTATGATGATGCAAGGCCTGCAAAGTGTCCCCGTATGCCGATTTAAAATAGCCATAATCTATGATAAGGGCGGCCCCCTGAAATTTATGTATGATATTTGCATACTCTTTTTGCGCGTCTGAATATTCATAAATGTCATTAACGGCTGGATGTGGCAATGTAGATTTTAATGGCGGTGTATCGACATCTATCCATTTGACGGTATTTTCATCAATATAGCATTCCTGCCAGCTATTATTCGCCAAACGAAATTGCCGGACGGGAAGGGCGTCGAAAAACTCATTTGCAATTATAATTGCAGGCTCAGCGGAGGAAATATCTTTCAAATGATCACACCACTGTACATTATACCCATTTAAAGTTGTCTGCTGTTTTTCTATCAATGTGCGGCTGGTTTCCACCAGATATATACTAGCTGCGCTATGAAACCCGGGGATGTGCCTGGTCGCCCTTAACAGATCAGCCATTAACGTGCCTCGTCCGGGGCCTAGCTCTATAAGATTGAATTTTGCCGGTGAGCCCATATCCAGCCATTTTCGAGCTGTCCATACGCCGATAATTTCCCCAAATAACTGGGAGATTTCCGGAGCTGTTATAAAGTCACCTTTTGCCCCCAGAGGATCGCGGCTATCGTAATAGCGCGCGAGGGCATCGCCCATAAATTCATCGAGCCTTTGCATGCTTTTTAAGGGCGTAGATGATAATTGCAACACCGGACAGGAACATTGGTATGCACAAAATTTGCCCCATACTTAAATCGGCAAAAAGTAATCCCAATTGCGAGTCGGGTTGGCGTGTAAATTCAATGAAGAAACGCATGATAGCATAACCGCTTAAAAACAATCCCGATAAAATTCCATAACGGTTACGTATTACAGGAAATCGTTGTGCGATTAAGAGAACCGCAAATAGGATTAGGCCTTCCGTAGCGGCCTGATAAATTTGGCTGGGGTGGCGGGCGACATCACCCTCTCCAAATACCATTGCCCACGGCAGATCAGATGCGCGACCGTACAACTCGCCATTAATAAAATTGGCAATGCGCCCGAAAAACAGCCCAATAGGTGTGACGACTGCAACGCGGTCTGCAACTGCAAAAAACGGCATTTTGTTTTTCCACGCAAACAGGATCATGGCCGTAATGACCCCGATCAAGCCTCCGTGAAAAGCCATGCCGCCATGCCAAATCATTAAAGCGTCGAGCGGATTTTCCAAATAATAATCAAAATTATAGAACAACACATAACCTAGGCGTCCACCCAGAATAACCCCAATAATGATCCATGTAAGCAGATCATCCACTTTATCTTTGGTTAAATATACTGAAGGATATTTGTCCAGAAATTTTTTGATAGCCCACCAGCCCAGTAAAAACCCTGCCATATAGGAAAGGGCATACCAACGGATGTCGAGAGGGCCAAGAGAAAGAGCAACTGGGTCGAGATCGGGAAATTGTAAAGCCATAGTGACGGCACTTTACGCTAATTATTTTTGCTTCTCAACATAGTCTTTTAAAACCCGCGCCATGATTGCCCTGGAATCTTCGTCTAGATTTTCAAAATAACGCCATGTTTCCATATCAACACGTATGGATAGGTCAATAAATTGAGGCGTTGTTTTTAACTTGTTCTCATTCGGGGTCATGTGCATGCGTGTGGTCATGCTTTGTAATAATTTATTCATTAATTTATTCTATCTGTTTCGCTATGTGAGAGACTATTTATATTACATAATAACAGAATTTTCCACAGATTTTTGTTGGATGCGTTCTGACATACGGCTCTCTGATACTTTCTTTCGCATAATTTGTCGCAGGTCGTCAATAGGAATTGACTTGCCGTTTTCGGAAGTGTGCCAGTATGTCCATCCGTTACAACTTGGTGCGTTTTGTAATGTTGCGCCAAGTTTATGGATGGAGGCTTTATGGCCGTCAACTATCAATGAGCCGTCAGCATGAACGGTGGCATTATTTTTACCTTTTGGGCAGGTAAGAATCGCTCCCGGTGCAATAATGCCGTTTTCAAGTAACATGGAAAACGGAATGCGTATTTCTTCACGTTTTTTCTCCAGTTTGAATGCCGATATATCCCCTGTTTCAATTGCATCAATGCGCGCCTGAGCGGCCTTGATATATTTGCTCTCGCGTTCGATGCCGATAAAATGGCGGCCCATTTTCTTGGCAACTGCGCCGGTTGTGCCCGTTCCGAAGAAAGGATCCAGAATAATATCGCCGGGTTTCGAAGCCGTCATCAATACGCGATAAAGTAGGGCTTCCGGTTTTTGTGTCGTATGAACCTTCGTGCCTTCATCATCCTTCAGGCGTTCACCGCCGTTGCAGATAGGGATTAGCCAGTCGGAGCGCATTTGTAAGCCGTCATTCATTTCCTTGAGGGCGTCATAATTAAAAGTAAATTTTGATTTTTCATGCTTTGACGCCCAAATTAATGTTTCGTGCGCATTACACAGACGGGTGCCACGAAAATTTGGCATAGGATTATTTTTTCGCCAGATAACATCATTTAAAATCCAGTATCCGCAATCCATCAATTTGGCGCCAACACGAAAAATATTATGATAGCTGCCGATAACCCATAAAGTACCGTTGTCTTTTAGTACTCTACGGCATTCTTTCAACCATGCTTCAGACAAGTCATCATATTGGCGCATCGATTCGAACTGGTCCCAATGATCGGTCACTGCATCAACTTTGGAATTGTCAGGACGGTGTAGCTCTCCACCCAATTGCATGTTATAAGGGGGATCGGCAAATACCATGTCGACCGAGTTATCAGGCAGAGATTTTAAAACCTCTATACAATCACCTTTAAGGATTTTATTTTTATAGTCCGCTTCCATGCGAATCATAAGAATCGAAAAATGATTCACGGGTCAAGTCAAATTTGAAAAAAGAAATAATATTATATTTTATGCGGCCTGTACGTGTTTACGTACAGGGGCGAAAGAGTGGCGGTGATGAGTCGTTACACCGTATTTTTGAATCGCATCCAAATGTTTTTTCGATCCGTAGCCCGAATTTGTCTCCCATCCGTAATGCGGGAATTCGTTCGACAAACGTTCCATGATGGCATCTCGATAGACCTTTGCAATAATTGAGGCACAGGCAATTTGTTTCACCTTTGCATCCCCCTTAATAATAGCTTCGGCGGGACAGGGCAGGTGTGAAGGCACACGGTTTCCATCAACATAAATCATATCGGGTATGAAAGGGAGTTGCGAAACTGCCTTTTCCATCGCACGCATTGTGGCCTGTAATATATTAATTTCATCAATATGGCAGGGCGCTATCTCTGCAATAGAGAAAATACAATGTTTGCGAATTAAAATATCCAAAGCCTCACGTCTTTTTTTTGAGAGTTTTTTACTATCCGTTGCATCCGTTAGAAAAGGAAGGTTTTGATCGGGAATATAAACACAGGCCGCCACCACGGGGCCCGCCAAAGGCCCGCGGCCTACCTCATCAATCCCGACAATTATATGCTCAGGCATTTGCTGACAATCTCATAGACATCAGGTGACAAATTGTCCTGTTCCAGAATGCGTTTCAATTCCGCCTTCATAAGTTTTTGCCGTTCTGTTGTAAAAGATTTCCATTGACGCATAGGCGTTAAAAGACGTGATGCGATCTGCGGATTTTTATCATTTAAAGTAATCACGACATCTGTCAATATTTTATAGCCTTCCCCGGATAATACATGGAAACATTTTTGATTACGCATGGCAAAAGCACCGATAAGAGAGCGAACGCGGTTAGGATTTGAAAATTTGAAATCCTTATGATCAAGAAGGCTTTTAACGCGGGCAGGGGTATCATGTCGTGATGAAGCCGCTTGAACCGAAAACCACTTATCAATCACAAGATCATAATGCTTATATTGCTCGTAAAAGGCCATAAGAGCGTGCTCACGTTCGGGCCTGTCACTTTCCACCATAATACTTAATGCGCCGAGTTTTTCGGTCATTGTCAGGGCATTCTGGAATTGATGATATGCAAGACGAACCGCTTCCCCTTCGGAGGTGGCCAGTTTGTATTTGAGCACAAGATTTCGCAATGCCCGTTTTGCCATCGCTTCCGGCTTAGTACTAAATTCCGTATCAGGGGCGCACATCTGATATAACATTTCCATTTCATCACTCAGACGATGCGCTATCAGATATTGCAAAGCCTTTTTAGATTTTGCGATTGCATCAGGGTCGATAACTTTTTGCCTGTTGGCGATATAACTGTCTTTCGGCAACGTCAAGATACGAACCAACAATGCCTTATTTGTA
>DCKW01000061.1 GCA_002320485.1 Micavibrio sp. UBA1664 | reverse complement strand
CATGCCCTAACGTTTTAAATTCATCCACCGCATAGGAAGGATCTACACGCACAGTCAAATCACCGGAGCTTACCTTTTCAGAGGCGCGGATCAAATCGGTAATAGGATTCATCAGGCGTTTTGCAAACGATAATCCGTACCAGATAGCCGCAACAGTTAACAGGAGAGTAATTAAAACATAAATGACCGTTAGCTGGATTTGCAGTCGTGTACTGGAGGTTTCGATCGCCTGATATTGGGCCACCCCTTCCCTTGCACGTTCCACATGAGCCAATACTTTGGGGTCAATCGCACGCTCAACATATAAAAATATATCCGGATAATTATCAAGACGGAACAGGGCCATGATCCCTTCCTGCCCGTCTTCCAAAACTACGACCTCATCGCTTTCCTCGCGGACAAGCGGGTTTGACAGCAAAATCGTGGTTTCCAACGGGGGAGCGTTACGAGCTTGAAAGAGTACGCCGCCCCCAGGCGAAAATAAATATATATTGGAAAAGTTACGTAAAAGCGACTGCGTTTGCAGCATTTTTTTCATGGCTTCGGGATTGGCACTTAAAATTGAAACCTGACGATTAAGGTCGGCAGCCAAGGCCAAAACATCGGCGCGGATCAACTGCTGGTGTTCTGCCAGATAAGCTTCTGCGACGGCTTGGGATTCATTAATCGCGGTGCTGACCCTGTCATCCAACCATCCGTGAAGACCGAAATAGAAAAATCCAACTGAAAATACCGCCATAAACATGGCAGGCAATGCGGCCAACAGGGAAAAAATAAAAACGAGCCTGATATGCAGATTGGACCCGACAATACCGCGTTTTCGGCGTACATACAGGGCAATAATACGACGACTGACCAAGACAAGCAAAGCCAGCAGAATGACCAAATTAACATTCAATAAAACAATTAGCCCGCCGGAGCTGTTACCGAATGGCGGTACGTTGGTCAACGCGGCATAGGTCATGAGACCGCATATTGCCCCTAAAGCAATCAGTCCGGATACAAGACGGTTTGTCAAAGATTTGCGGCTAATCCATATTTTTATATGGCGGCGCAATCTTTGCAACAGGGTCTCATGATACAGTCTCGATGTTTTTTGCATTTCCCCTATTCTTTTAATGATTTTTTTTGTATTTTCCAAGGGCTATGAATGACACACAAAAACCGACCATTGCCGTACTGATTGTTGCCGGAGGATCGGGAATACGCATGGGATACGATACTCCCAAACAATATTTGGATATTCATGGTCAAAGTATCATCCAACATACAATTTCAGTTTTTGAAGCGATAAGCGATATATCATTTATTCATTGCGTCATCGGGGAAGACCACGAAGTACTTTATCAACAAGCTGTGCAAGAAAAAAACTCACACTCCCATTCATTCGGGGGTGAAACACGCCAACAGAGCGTCTATCTTGGTTTGAAAGCGGTAGAAGATAGAAAACCGGATATTGTATTAATCCATGATGCGGCCCGCCCTTGCGTTACAAAAGAGGATATACACAACCTTATTCACAGCATGAAAAACCATGAGGCAGCCACACTTGCCCAACCCGTTACAGAATCATTGCATAAAAATGGAATTATGATTGATCGAAATGATATATGGATTATTCAAACACCTCAGGCTTTTTATTATCGAGATATTTTGAAGGCCCATAAAAATGCTGATGAAGGCTTTACGGATGATACGTCCGTTTATCAGGCGGAATTTTGCCAACCGGTAAAATATATTGCCTGCGGACGACATAACCTGAAAATCACAACAACCGAGGATTTGAAAATGGCGGAAAAGCTGATACCTTCACAAGCGATGGAGACTATTACAGGATCGGGATTTGACGTTCATGCCTTTGATGATCGTAAGGCTGATACAATCCGCCTATGCGGGATTGATATTCCTCATAAGAAGGCACTAAAGGGTCACAGTGATGCGGATGTCGGATTACATGCATTGACAGATGCAATTCTCGGTGCACTGGCCGATGGCGATATCGGAAGCCATTTCCCGCCAAGCAATAATGATTTCAAGAACATGGATTCCCATCTTTTTCTCGACAAGGCACTTCATATTCTTGAACAGCGTAAAGGAGAGTTAGGTCATATCGATATAACGTTAATGTGCGAAGAACCCAAAATTGGCCCCTCCCGCACGACAATTATACACCATCTCTCGAATTACCTTAATTTGCCCTCCAATCGTATTAGTGTGAAAGCGACGACAACAGAAAAGCTTGGTTTTACAGGACGGGGCGAGGGCATTGCGTGTCAAGCTATTGTGACCATAAGAGTACCTGAAAATGATTAAATTATATGATCTGACTGCCACATGGTTTTACAGCGGTTACCTGAGACCTGCATCCGGCACTTGGGGAACTCTTGCCGCCCTGCCGCTATGCTTTGGCGTTGCAATCATTTGTGGTATTTGGGGGCTTATATTGGGGTCAATGATCCTTTTTTGCATAGGCTTATGGGCTTCCCACCAATATGAAATCAAAACCGGAGAGCATGACAGCAGCCGCGTCGTGATTGACGAAGCCGCGGGTATGATGCTCGCTTCCATCCCGATTGTATATTACGTGCAATATTGGTGGATGGTGGCGATATGCTTTGGTGCTTTCCGATTGTTTGATGCCGTGAAGATCGGCCCTGTCGGCTGGCTTGATAATAATATTCACGGTGCGCTGGGAGTGATGCTGGACGATATTGCGGCAGGGTTAATGGCCGCAGTGGTGATTATGGGGGTTATGCAATGGATCATCTGATGAATAATTTTTTTCAATTGCTTGACAAACATAAATGGAAAATCGCCACGGCCGAAAGCTGTACAGGCGGTGTGATTGCCGCATCTATTACTGATTATGCAGGCTCCTCCGCTTATTTTGAACGCGGCTTTGTCACTTATTCCAATGAGGCGAAGATGGAGCAACTGGACGTCAATCCGATAACTTTACAGGCGTTTGGTGCCGTCAGCGAACAATGCGCACGATTAATGGCGCGCGGGGCCTATGCCCATTCTCTTGCCGATATTGCAATATCCGTTACTGGGATTGCCGGCCCCGGCGGAGGCAGTGATGATAAACCTGTAGGACTGGTTTATATCGGCCTTTCTACCGACACCCATGCCGAAGTCCACAAACATTTGTTTGAAGGCGATCGCGCAGCCATTCGGCAACAAACCCTTATGGCGGCGTTAAACCATGTGATTGATTATCTGGAAACACTGTAAAGGTCGTCGGCACGCTTTTCAAATGCCGCAACCATACGGCTTACAACCTTATCGAAAAACATTATTACAACGCCCTGTAACATTGGATTTTTAAATTCAAAATCAACGTAAAAATCAATAGTGCATGTGTTATCGGGATTACGTATAAATTGCCATTTATTGGACAGTGATTTTAAAGGCCCATCCAGATAGTCGACCCGGATTTCATGCGGGCGATCAAGAATGACACGCGATTTAAATTTTTCGCGAAACATTTTGTAGCCGATAATAAGGTCTGCTTCGATTATATTTCCCTCATGGGATGTTACACGACACCCCAGACACCACGGCAAAAATTCATTATATTTTTCGACATCGGCAACCAGATCAAACATCTGTTCCGGCGTATAGGGAAGGTGTTTTTGTTCGGCGTGCGTGGGCATCAGGCTTTTGCCAGTTTTGTCTCGCGCGCGGTCTTCAAACGGGCAAAATCCTCACCCGCATGGTGCGAAGATCGCGTCAATGGTGATGATGACACCATTAAAAACCCTTTGGCATAGGCCATTTTTTCGAATTTCTGAAATTCTTCAGGTGTCACATATCTGTCAAGAGGCGCATGTTTCGGCGTTGGTTGCAGATATTGCCCTATGGTAATGAAATCGATATTGGCTGCCCGCATGTCATCCATGACCTGACCCACCTGCTCGTTCGTTTCACCAAGCCCAACCATCAAACCCGACTTGGTAAAGATAGAGGCGTCGACCTCCTTCACACGCTCCAATAAACGCAAGGAGCGGAAATATCGCGCACCCGGACGAACGGTAGGATACAATGCAGGAACAGTTTCAAGATTATGATTGAATACATCAGGTTTGGCGCGTGTGACCATATCCACCGCATCCCAATCACCACGAAAATCCCCGGGCAGAATCTCAACCGTTGTATTCGGGGCGAGACGGCGTATTTCCTCAATCGTCTTAACAAAATGGGCCGCACCTCCATCCTTCAGATCGTCACGGTCAACAGATGTAACAACGACATGGTTCAAACCCATTTCCTTGACTGCTTTGGCCACGCGTGTCGGCTCCCATACATCCAGTGCGTCTGGTTTTCCTGTCGCCACATTACAAAAGGAACAGGCGCGGGTGCAGATTTCGCCCATAATCATGAAAGTGGCATGCGATTTTGCCCAGCATTCACCGATATTGGGGCATCCGGCCTCTTCACAAACTGTGGTCAGATTAAGCTTACGGGCGATCTGACGTGTGTCTTCATAAACTCCCGTCGGCGATGGTGCCTTGACCTTGATCCAATCAGGTTTTGTCCCTGCCTTACGATCGGGATTTTTCTGTTTTTCGGGATGCCTCTTGGCACGGTCCAGTAATTTTTCGTTATAGGTCATTCTCTATTCTTTATCACATAAGTCATAGTCAACGAGCATTATCATTACTATAGCATGGACAGATAAAATATGCGTCACGAATAACATAGTCATAACTTACCCTAGTTTTTCGTGTTTGGTTTTGCCTGCACAATGTGGCAGTTAAATCAAACTGTCGCTTGAATGGCCTGACGTTCATAGTTGTGTTAATTGTCACTGCTGGCATATCAGTTTCCTAAAAATGGATAGCCTTACCATAGGCATTGAGAACAGATTCATGCATCATTTCGGATAACGTCGGATGCGGGAAAATAGTATGCATAAATTCAGCTTCTGTAGCCTCCATCGTTTTTCCGAGCACGTACCCTTGTATCATTTCTGTCACTTCCGCGCCTATCATATGCGCGCCAAGCAATTCCCCTGTTTTGGCATCGAATATAGTTTTGACAAATCCTTCCGGTTCACCCAAAGCAATGGCCTTACCGTTACCAATGAAAGGGAATTTACCCACCTTGATATTAATGCCGCGTTCTTTCGCGACTTTCTCTGTAATACCGACAGAGGCAACCTGAGGATGAGAATAGGTACATCCCGGGATATTCTCCTTAACCATAGGGTGAACGCCTTCAACACCGGCAATCTTTTCAACACATATGATCGCCTCATGTGAGGCTTTATGTGCAAGCCAAGGCGCCCCACAAACATCCCCAATGGCATAAACGCCCTTTTCCGCCGTTTTCATGTAGCCGTCCGTGACAATATGACCGCGATCCAATTTGACCTTGGTATTTTCCAGACCAATAGTTTCTGTATTTGCCGTAATACCGATCGCCATGATACAACGGTCTGCGGTAATTTCCTGACCCTCTCCATCGATTTCAACATGGGCGGTGACAGACGATTTACCTTTTTCCAATTTGTTCAATTTGGCACCGGTCAGAATTTTCATGCCCTGTTTTTCAAATTGTTTGCGGGCCTCTGCCGACACATCGGCATCCTCGACAGGGAGAATACGGTCCATCATTTCGATAACGGTCACCTCAACACCCAACGTCCGGTAAAATGATGCAAATTCAATCCCGATGGCGCCCGATCCGACAATAATCATGGATTGAGGCATATCGGTCGGAACCATCGCCTCACGATATGTCCAGACCAGTTTGCCGTCCGGCTCCATACCGGGAATGACACGCGCCTTTGCCCCTGTGGCAATGATAATATGTTTGGCGGACAGAGTTTCCTTTTTACCATCGACGCCGACCTTGCCGTTGCCTAGCAATTTCCCGTACCCATCAAAAACGGTTACCTTGTTTTTCTTGAGCAGATGCCCTATCCCGCCTGATAATTGTTTTGCAACTGCACGCGAGCGTTCGACAATCTTTTTAAGATCAAAACTAACATCCTTTACAGATAAACCATAGGCATCCGCATGTTTGATATGATGGTAAATTTCGGCAGAGCGCAACAAAGCCTTTGTCGGGATACAGCCCCAGTTCAGGCAAATACCGCCAAGATGATTGGCCTCGACAACGGCAGCCTTCATGCCCAGTTGTGCCGCACGAATAGCCGCGACATATCCACCGGGTCCGCCGCCGATCACAACAATATCAAATTCATGGTCTGCCATTTTCATTTACCTTTTGTTATTTATTCTACCGCTGACGGATCAATAACATAATGAACCGCCAAAACCAATGCTACCGAAACGGATAACCCCAGAATCATCTTGAGAAAATCCTTTCCGATAATGGGAAACACATACTTGAAATGATAGTTTTCCCTGTTGGCTGTGGCAATAGCCAATTCCCGCCCTGTTAAAAGCCCGACGAACACCCATGTGGTTGACATTGGAATGCTGTTTAATTCTTTAAAGAAATAGAGGAGACAAGCATATACAAGATCAATGATAGTTGCCGAGCGAATAAATCGCGATCCGGTTTTTTCAGTCACAACTTTCTGGATTTTTCCGCCCTCCATTTTGAAAATAAAGGCAAGACCTGCAACAAGAACGAATAAAACGGCAACCAATAAAACAGGCGATAATTGCCTTGGCAAAAACACCGCAATATTCGCCATATCGTGTGAAAGCCATGAGAACCACAAAAAGCCTGTGGCCAGCCATTGCGCTATACGCCAATAAGTACGGTGCTCTTTCCTAACCTTGTTGAACTTTTCATTGATAAATCGTGATAAAATCATCCAGAGTATATAGGCGGAAATCGCCGCCAAGCCGTACCCGACAATACTTTTAACCAGCATTTTTTCAAGAACGACCGTTGAAGCAAACACCGATAGCACAAGAAAAGTCGTTGAAACGGGAACCCCGAACCGCGTCAGGGCAACCAGTACGGCAGGCGCCGCCGCATGATACCACTGAATTTCCTCATAAGGGATTTTCGCCAGACGACCATAGGATATATCGCCCTCATTCACATACCATCCATAAGTAATAGTTGCAATCAGCACAAAACTGGCGGCAGCCCAAAGCCAATACCATTTAAATATACGTGAATTAGAGGCGATAAATGTTCCGAGAGTTTGTACGGAATCATTACCGATTACGGAATAAGCGGCCAAGAGAAAACCTATGCCTGCATAAATTACACTCAATTCAATCATTATTTTATCCTGTCCGTTCGTACATATTTTGTTGTCTGGGAGGAGTTATACAAAAATTCAATCGGGATGCAATCTCTTCAGCCAATTGAGAAGCAAAAATATGATGGTCTGACAGGAAAATGTCATCCGTATCAATTTCGATGATATTTTGGCCGCTTGCTTTTTCTTGAATAACAAGGTGATCGATTTCTGATTTCAAGTCATGCAAATAATCCATATCAACGGTCAATTCGTAATCCCTGTGACGCGCCCGAATTCTTTTCATTTGTATTTCAGGTGAAGCCTGTAGATAAACAAGCAAATCGGGTTTGCCAAATCGATCATTAATATAATCGAAAACTTCATTAATGAGATGTAAACCGCGATCAGACTTATATCCTTTAAACAATAAATTGGTATACGCCCGACAATTTAAAACCGCCTGATCGATGATATTAACTCTATCCTTTTTGATTTCCGCCTGTAATTCTGCGAATTTGGAAATCGCAAACCACATCTGGGAAGGAAAATAAAAGCCTTCGCCCTCATCATATTGTTTGGCAAGAAACGGATTGTCGCCCAAATCCTCCAATATACAATTATAACCGATTTCTTTTAAAACATGGCAAAGCGTCGTTTTCCCGATACCCATGCCGCCGACAAGTTCAACTCTCATGATCTTGAGAGTAACAAACCTTATAAAAAAGGGGATAATTTAAATTCAAATAATCCCCTTTTAAATCCCGTTAGCACCAACCTTTTTTGGCATGTCCAGGAGGACAAAAATTGCCGCCGCCATTGTAGCGGTAATGATCATTATCAAGATCAATTGAATATTTGTCATTTCGTGTATCTGCGGTTGTTTTACATGCGGAGAGACCGGCCATCGTTACAACACATAATGTAAAAATCATAAAATACTTCATTTCAAATTCCTTTTAACCTGTTGAATTTCAATAAAACCTAACAAATATGGCTGGAATATGGTTCCTTTAAACAAATAAAAGAACAGGATTTTCAATGTAACGTTGGAACGCTTGTAGCAGTTGAGCACCAACCGCCCCGTCCACAACCCGGTGATCGCATGACAATGTCACCTTCATCGTTGTACCGATAACAATTTGCCCGTTTTTCACGATCGGCTTTTCCACACCTGCCCCGACCGCCAGAATACAGCTTTGCGGCGGGTTAATGATCGCGGAAAATTCATGAGTGCCAAACATACCAAGGTTGGAAACGGAAAATGTTCCCCCTTGGAATTCATGCGGCGCAAGTTTTCCGTCACGGGCTTTTTTAGCCAATTCTTTCATTTCAACGGAAATGGTTGGCAGACCTTTATGTTCGGCCTCTTTAATAATTGGCGTGATCAAACCTGCGGGAGTTGCAACAGCAACGGAAATATCGGCATTTTCATAAGCCACAATCGTATCATTGCTCCATGAAGCATTGGCTTCAGGCACATCTTTAAGAGCCAATGCCGAAGCCTTGATAACAAAGTCATTAACAGATAACTTGTATTTACCGTCAGCCAAACCATTTACCTGTTGGCGCGCTTCAAGCAATGCATCAATGTTACATTCTACCGTCAGGTAAAAATGGGGAATTGTCTGTTTGGATTCCTGCAAACGATTGGCGATAACCTCGCGCATTTTAGTAACCGGTTTTGCCTCATAAACCATTCCCAGCATGTCCGCAAGCTCGCGTGCTGATGGGCCGCTTGCCTGAGCACGCATGGATCCGCCCGCCGCTTGCGGTTTTGCATTCGCAACATCCGCTTTAACGATACGACCATTAGGGCCGGATCCCTTGATTTGCGACAAGTTGACACCTTTATCAGAGGCCATACGACGCGCCAGAGGGGAGGCAAAAATACGCCCACCCTTTGCGGATGATTGAGCTGCCATATTATGCGTCTTACGTTCAGGTGTGTTGATGGCCTTTACAGTCTCGATATCATTTTTTGCTGCCGGCTTGTCAATATTATTTTTTTCGTTTTGAGAAACATTCGGATTGTCATTCGCCAGAAAAGCCTCAATATCAGCCTCCTTTTCATCCTCTTCCACTAAAACGGCAATCGGTGTATTAACTGCAACATTCTCGGTTCCGCTTTGAACAAGAATTTTGACAATTGTTCCCTCTTCGACGGCTTCGACCTCCATCGTCGCCTTGTCGGTCTCGATCTCGGCAATAACATCACCTGCGGCAACCGTGTCCCCTTCATTTTTAACCCATTTGGCAAGCTTGCCCTCGGTCATGGTTGGGGATAAGGCAGGCATTAGAATTTTAGTCGGCATATAACGTCTCTTTTTCTTATCTATAACAAACTTTTTTTGCTGCGATGACAATATCAGCTACCTGCGGCAAGGCAAGTTGCTCCAAATTAGCCGCATAGGGCAGCGGAACATCTTTTGCCGTAACGCGCTCCAAAGGTGCATCCAGATAGTCAAAGGCGTGCTCCCCCACAAGAGCGGCAATTTCCGATCCGATACCTGCAAACGGAAACCCTTCCTCACAGGAAACAATGCGGTTTGTCTTTTTCACAGATTCAAGGATTGTATAGCGATCCAAAGGCCGGACTGTCCGCAAATTGATAACTTCGGCGCTAATTCCTTCTTCCTCAAGCTTTTCTGCAGCCTGCATGGCTTTTCCCACCATAATGGACAACGCGACAAGCGTAACGTCAGTCCCCTCACGTTCAACCTTGGCACGTCCTATCGGCACAACGTAATCCTCATCTGTGGGACAATCAAATGTTTGTCCGTACATAATTTCGTTTTCAAGCACGATAACAGGGTTCGGATCGCGGATCGCAGCCTTCATCAAACCATAGGCATCCGCAGACGACCACGGCGAAACAACTTTCAAGCCGGGGATATGCCCATACCATGATGCATAACATTGTGAGTGCTGGGCCGCCACGCGTGCTGCCGCACCGTTAGGGCCGCGAAATACGATAGGGCATCCTAATTGTCCGCCTGCCATGTAAAGCGTTTTTGCAGCAGAGTTAATAAGATGGTCAATCGCCTGCATGGCAAAATTCATGGTCATGAATTCCACAATCGGCTTACATCCCGTAAAGGCCGAACCTACTGCCAAACCGGCAAACCCATGTTCGGTGATCGGTGTATCAATCACGCGCTTGGGGCCAAACTCATCCAGCATTCCTTGTGTTACTTTATAAGCACCGTTATAT
>DCKW01000041.1 GCA_002320485.1 Micavibrio sp. UBA1664 | reverse complement strand
TTAAATCTATCGCCATACTTATCAGCAAACATTTCAAGTTTCGAGGTAATATCGTCAATTCCGCGATTGCGGGCATAATGAATTGGCCCACCGCGAAAAGGGGCGAACCCTGCTGCAAATATCATCGTGCCGTCCAGTTGATCCAAGTCGGTAATCACACCTTCCCGATAACATTCTACACAGGCATTGAGCATAGGCAGGATCAGCCGATCGGCTATGTCATTATCTTTTCCTTTATTATCAACATTCTCTTTTTGGGGCTTTCCGTTTTTCCATTTGTAAAGTCCCTCACCGCTCTTCTTGCCTAATTTTCCGTTTTCGATTTTCTGTTTCAACCATTTTGGAATGTCGGGAACGGGCTTATCCAATTTATCTTTAAGCATCTCCGCCACATCCTGACAGATGTCCAGCCCTATCTGATCTATTAGCGTAACAGGCCCCATTGGCATGCCAAAATCTTCGGCAGCTTTATCAATTTCTTCTTTCTGAACGCCTTCGTCTATCAGAAGAATAGCTTCCAATAAATAAGGTGTTAAAGCGCGATTGACCAAGAATCCAGGATAGCTTGCAACTGGGGCAGGCAATTTACTGATTTTCCCAACAAAAGAAACAGCTTCCTCCTGAACTTTTTTTGAAATGCTATTGTGGCTGACCACTTCAACAATCAACATTTTCGATACAGGATTAAAGAAATGAAGTCCGACAAAATCCTTAGGGCGTTTCAGGGATTTCGCCAAATCATCCAACGGTATACTGGATGTATTTGTGGCCAATATAGCCCCTTTCTTCATTTGAGGCTCAATGCGCTTATATAAATCGCTTTTGATATCTAGGTTTTCGGGCACGGCCTCAATCACAAGATCGGCATTTTTCAATCCGTAATCCTGCAAGTCAGGAATAAGTCTGTCCAGAGTATCCCGCGTTTCAAGAGATGATTTATGTTTACTCTTACAAAGATCTGCCGCATTTTTGATCGCCTTGCCTACGGGGTCCGCTTTCTGATCTGATACAGTTACCTTCAATCCCTGCATCGCGCACCATCCGGCGATATCACCGCCCATGGATCCCGCCCCGATAACATGCACATGCGCTATGTCGGACTGATCTTTAGCAAGATTTTTTAATGTTTGTTGCAAGAAAAAGACACGGATTAGATTCTGCGCTGTCTCACCGGTTACCAGCTTGGCAAATGAGTTAATTTCCTGCTGCTGCATCTTGTCCCTGTCACCGCCATACTCTTCCCAAAGATCAATCAATGCATATGGCGCAGAATAATGTTTTGACGGCGCTTTTTCCTCTGTTTTTTTGCGCATCTGCATGGCAATTAATTTACGGGCAGCCATTGTGTTTGACGCATGACCTTTAAAACCCTGATCCTGTTTTTCAATATCACCATTCGCTGCGGCCTTAACGGCATTTTCGATATGGCGCTCTTCGACAATTTCATCAACCAGTCCGCGCTTCAAAGTTTGCTTCTCATAGGCAGACTTTCCGGTTAACATCATCGTCATCGCCTCTAATGGATCAATCAGGTTTGTCAGGCGAAAGGTACCGCCAAGTCCGGGGTGTACGCCCAGCTGTACTTCAGGAAAACCAATTTGTAATTTGCCTTTAACACCAATACGTAAATTACACGCCAAGGCAAGCTCCAACCCGCCGCCAAGGCAATGACCGTGAATAACGGCAATGGTCAGTCGTGGAAATTTTTCCAACCCGTCCAGAACTTTGTGTCCGCGGGTGAGCATGTCACGCATGCCATTCTCATCCAGCTTTTGAAACTGTTTGATATCGGCCCCGGCGCAAAATCCGCTTTTCTTCATAGATCGAATAACCAGCGCTTTCGGTAAATCTTCACCGGCCTTGCTTAAAATGTCATCCAGTTCTTCCAAGACATTTTTGCCAATCGTATTGGCACTTGAGTCCTTTTTATCGAAATAGAGCCAGAGGATATTATTATCATCTCGTCTGATATTCCAGTGATCTGTATTCGATGAAGGCTTGGTTGCCTCATGACGTTCTTTTTCAACTTTGTTTAAAATTTCCGCACACATTATTAAACCCTTTCAAGCAGCATCGCGCCACCTTGACCACCGCCAATACATTCCGTGGCAATACCTTGTTTTTTACCCAAGCGTTGCATGGCATTCGCCAGATGAAGGACTATGCGATTACCGCTGGCACCCACCGGATGGCCAAGGCCGATTGCGCCCCCATCAACATTTAAAATGTCCTGATTCAACGTGCCTGCCGCACTGTTAAGGCCGAGAATGTCACGGCAAAACTCATCGTCCTCCCACGCTTTCAAACATGATAGAACTTGAGCGGCGAATGCCTCGTTAATTTCCCACAAATCAATATCATTTAACTCGATACCATTTTTCTTCATAATTTCCGTAGCTGACAATACAGGTCCCAATCCCATAATAGACGGATCTAATGCGGCCCATGCACTATCCTTAATTGCGGCAATCGGTTGTAATTTATGTTTTTCAACCGCTTCTTCCGAGGCTAATAACACCCATGATGCACCATCTGTAATTTGAGAGCTGTTCCCCGGCGTCACCTGACCGTAAGGTTTTTCAAAAGCAGGGTCTAATTTTGCCAGTTTTTCAACTGAACTATTGGGACGTACACCATCATCGTAATCATACACTGTACTATCGCGGCCAAAGGCAGGCTCCAACTCACCTTCAAAATAACCCTCTGCTTGTGCTTTAGCTAATCTATTTTGACTATTTGCGGCATATTGGTCGGCCTGCTTCCGCGTAACACCGTAAAGATATGCAAGTTTTTCAGCCGTCTGGCCCATATCCAAATCAACAATGGGATCAGTCAGACCGCGTTTCAAACTAATAACAGGCGAAAAATATTTCGGGTTTACCGATGCCATTTCCATGACTTTTTCTTTCATGCTTTTAGCTTTGGCAAGGGATGCGAACCACTCAACGGCTTCCTGTCTGAATATCAATGGCGCTTGACTTAAGGCTTCAGCCCCGCCTGCCAAAATCATATCGGATACACCTGATCGGATATATTTATAAGCCGTATCGATTGATTGCATCCCCGATCCGCAATTAATCTGTACGGTGAACGCCGTCATTTTATCACCCATTCCAAGCCGCAATGCGGCAACGCGTGCCGGATTCATTTCCTCGGATATAACATTGACGCACCCTAAAATGACCTGATCGATATTATTGGCGGCAAAAGGCTGGCGCAACAATAACGGTCTTCCACATTGAACCGCCAGATCAACAGGGGTAAACGGGCCTGGTTCCCCGCGTGCCTTGATAAATGGTGTGCGCGATCCATCCACAATATAAACGGGCTTATTTTGTATGTTTCGCATTTGATTAGCGGCTGCGGTCATGATTTATCCTTTCGCTTTTGCACTCGAGGACTAAATTGATCCGGTGAAAAATGATCAACAGCGATGGTTTTCTGAATAACCTTTTGCGCTTCTTTCATTTTTGCGACCTCATCATCATTTAAAATTCCTTGGTTATAAGCCTCATCGACATCAGATATTTTAGATTTCTTCATCTTATTGCGGAGCGGCTCAATCTCTTGAACAAGTGAAAATGCGCGCTCCAAGTTACTGATGGCATCGCCTTCACAACCACAATGCAATCCGGCTATCAAACGATCACGCGTTTCGGAATGTTCCATTAGAATTTCTGCACATGTTTGTGTCAATTTATCGGAAGGCCCGAAATCTTTTGACCCCAATGGCTGAACAATAATTTTAACCAGCCAGGTCATAGGACGCGAAGGCAGGTTTTTAAGGATAGCCTCGATTTTGCTTTCAATCTCGGTTAATCCATCTTCCATACAATATTGGACTAACGCCAAATCGGCTTGATTTTGTCCTTCATCTTCCCACCGTTTCAATACACCGCACAGCAAATATAAGGCCGAGAGAATATCGCCCAATCGACAGGACAACATTTCTTTTCTCTTTAAATCACCACCAAGTATTAGGAAAGCCCCATCCGATAACAGGGCAAATGATGCACAATAACGGCTTAGACTTTGATAATGATGACGCAACTCTTTAGGCGCATTATCAGGAGCCGGGGCAAATCTTGCCCCTGTCCATGTCCGCCCCCATGCCCGGCCTAATGTTTTCAGGCTATGGCCGACATGCCCCCAGAAGGCATGATCGAATTCATCCAGCCCTTGATCTTTGTCCTCTCTCCCCAAGGCTTGCATTTCTTTTAAGAGCCATGGATGGCAGCGAACAGACCCCTGTCCGAAAATGATCAGATTGCGGGTGAGAATATTGGCCCCTTCAACAGTGATACCGACAGGGAGGGCATTATACAAACTACCCAAATAATTGGATGGGCCCTCAATAACTGTTTTACCGGCATGAACATCCATTGCATCAATAATGGAATTTCGCATCCTGTATGTAGCATGGGCTTTCATAATGGAGGAAATGATAGCGGGGTCATGTCCCAAATCTAGTCCCGTACAAGTTAATCGCCTTGCCCCGTCTATTAAATATGCGTTAGCGGCCATGCGACCCAGCCGCACTTGTATGCCCTCAAATTTACCAATCGGGATGCCGAATTGATGCCGGATACGGGCGTATGCTCCTGTTGTACTTGCGGCAAAGGCCGCCGCCGCCGCAGATAATGACGGCAATGAAATGCCTCGTCCTGCGGCCAAGGCAGACATGAGCATTTTCCACCCTTGGCCTATCCGCTCTTCACCTCCGATAATATTTTCAAATGGGATGAACACATCCTTACCCCAATTCGGTCCGTTTTGAAACATCTGACCAGACGGAATATGACGATCACCGATTGTAATCCCCTCCAAATCCGTGGGTACCAAAGCAACGGTTATTCCCCGTTCCTCCTGATCACTTAAAAGATGATCGGGGTCATAAAGTTTGAATGCCAGACCAAGAACTGTAGCAACAGGCCCAAGCGTTATATAACGCTTATGCCAGTTTAAGCGTATTCCAAGTGTTTTTTTACCGTTATAATACCCCTCGCAAACACCCCCTCTGTCAACCATTGCCGCCGCATCGGATCCCGCTTCTTCACTGGTTAATCCAAAGCATGGTATCTCCTCACCTTTCGCTAAACGAGGTAGCCAGTAGTCTTGTTGGTCTTTGGTTCCGAATTCCATCAGAAGCTCGCCGGGACCGAGTGAATTAGGCACCATTACAGTGACAGAACATACAAGCGAACGGCTGGCAATTTTACGGACAACCTCAGAATTAGCATACGCAGAAAAATCCAGACCTCCGTATTTTTCAGGTATAATCATCGAGAAAAACCTCTTTTCCCGTAAGAAAGCCCACACCTCTTCGGGTAAATCATTTAATTCGTTATTGATTTGCCATTCATCCAGCATAGAGCATAGCTCTTCTACAGGCCCATCTAAAAAAGCTTTCTCTTTTTCGGATAATTTGGGAGGCTCCAACGAAGATAACTTACTCCAATCAGGATTGCCTGAGAACAACTCGGCATCCCACCAGATATCCCCTGCATCAAGCGCCTCAACTTCTGTCTCAGACAACGAAGGCATCGCTTTTTGTCCCCATCTATAGATCGGGGAGGTTAAATATTTTTTTCTTAAATTCTTTATACTTTTCATGCTTTTAATTTTTTCCTTATGTCAGATCGACATTGACGCCATACATAAAAACTAGGGCTATTTGAATTTTATTCCAGAAATTCAATGATATTTGCATAGTGGTTTTTGAAGAGTGCCATGGTTAATATTGTGCAGGAACTTTGTTATCAGATATATCATTAGTGGAAACATGACTGATAAATCTTATCGCCCCATCAACGAAGTTTTGGACCAGCTGGAAAACTCGCTTCAGGGCGAAAGCATTGCCGTGAAAGAGGTGATTGAGACCCTAGGGCCACAATCTTTTGCTTCACTGATGTTAGGATTTTCACTAATCTCTACCTCTCCGGCAAGCGCTATACCAGGCATTACAACGCTCGTAGCGGCAATTGTTTTTATTCTGCTTGCGCAGATGGCCATGGGACGTAAAAGCGTCTGGCTTCCGCGTTTTATTACCCGCCGTCACATGTCCAGCTCAAAACTGCGCAGAGGGATTCATTGGCTGCGCAAACCGGTTCGCTTTGTTGAACCTTTTCTAAAAGAACGGCTTTCCTTTCTTTTTAATCCACCGTGGTTCTGGCTCCCGCTGATCTCAATATTAGCACTTACCTTGTTTATGCCTTTCATGGAGGTAATACCTACGTCTGGCTCAATCGCATCAGCAATTATAGCACTCTTTGCTGCAGGTCTCCTGATAAGAGATGGTGTTCTGGTTTTTGCATCTTTAATTTTTCTGTTGAGCATGCCCATTGCTGTTTGGCAATTTGGTTTTGCTTCCTGACCAAATTGCCTACATACTATGAGTATAACCGATATGGGCCTGCCGTCAACTTGCATTGATGCGTACCACGCGCAGGGATTTTGCGGTTGCAGATGAACAAGACGGATAAGTAGCATGCACATGCGCCTGTACTTGCCCCTTAGTTCGAACCTTTTCCAGACTTTTAGACTAACGCCGTGAAGCCCTTAATTCTTGGGGTTATGCGAAGGGTTGTTGCTCACTTTTTGCTTGTTTTCATGTCAATATGTGAGGCGAAAAAGTCTCTAAATGGCCGTTTTCCTCTAAACATTGCTACCTTCGCCTGAGCCGGATTATCCTGCAGGTCTAGCCTTTAGGCACGCCTTCTCTTGAGTCCACATCGTGGATAGATCGGGCTTTGCCGCTATCGATGATGTCCTGCCATTGGTGGGCGCTGATGATGGCTTTGAGCAATGCATCATAGTGGTTGAGATTTTCACCCTTGATTACATCTTGCCTCTGCCCAGCGCCGTAATTATTTTGCATTTGTGGCGCCGTTTAAAGTCTACAGCCACCTCCATTACCATAGACTTGGCTTGGAACATATTATTGAAGACAAAGAGAAGCATATTTTAACGCCGGATCAAAAAGGCGTAGTTGAACCGCAGATTAAGCATCATATAAAGCTGCTCGGAGTCGTTTCTTTTTATATCGAGTTCTACAAATAGAGAATTCACATTGACCACTTAAAAATAAGAGCTAGAATTCAGATAAATTTAAAAATTTTAAAATTTAAGAAGAACCTAATCATGACAAGCCATGATCCGAAATCAATAAATCTAAATGAAGCCCAAGCTTATCTGGCTGCCATTGTTGAATCTTCCGATGATGCCATTATCAGTAAAAATCTTGATGGCATCATAACATCATGGAATCATGCTGCCGAAAAAATATTTGGGTATTCTGTAGAAGAAGCTGTGGGACAGCATATTACGCTTATTATACCTCCGGAAAGACATGATGAAGAACATGTAATTATCGGAAAAATTAAATCCGGAGAGAAAGTAGATCACTTTGAGACGGTAAGGCGCGCTAAAGATGGCAGCTTAATTGAACTTTCAATTACTGTGTCCCCGATCAAAGGTAGCAGTGGGCAAATTATCGGCGCTTCAAAGGTTGCCAGGGATATTACCAAAGAGCGACAAACAGAAAAAGCGCTTATTGAGGCCAGCAATAAAAAAGAAGAATTTATTGCCAGTATCAGCCATGAACTGCGTACGCCAATGAATGCTATTATGGGTCTTGGAAACATTCTTAGCCGCTCTGCAAACCTTAATGATAAGGAAAAATTTTACGTCAAAACTTTAAATCAAAGTGCAGAAAATATGATGGCTCTTATTAACGATCTCTTGGATTTTTCTAAATTTGAGGCCGGAAATATTCAACTGGAAGAAACAGAATTCAAACTTTCAGAAATACTAGAAAGAGTTATTGTTCCTCTACGCCTTACCGCAACAAAGAAAAATATTGAGCTAGATCTAAACTTTAAAACGTCGTTTAGGGAATATTATTTAGGCGCCCCACTTAGATTTCAGCAAATTTTAACAAACCTCATTGTTAATGCGATAAAATTTACCGATAGGGGAAGCGTCATAGTAGAAATCAGCGGCATTGAAAAAGACGACAGCACTGATTTGACCATTGATGTTATAGATACCGGAATTGGTATTGCAAAAGATAAAATGCAGGTGATATTCGATAAGTTTGTACAAGCTGATAGTTCGGTTACAAGAAAGTATGGGGGCTCGGGTTTAGGTTTGACCATTAGCAAAGCTCTCGCCGAGCGAATGGGCGGGACTATCGATGCAAAAAGCAGACTGGGTCTTGGATCTACGTTTACTTTAAAACTGCCGTTAAAGCATTCTGAGCAAAATGCGACTGTTCAGCCAGACGCCATAAGCTCAAAACCTCAGAAAAAAAATGTTTTGATCGTAGAAGACTATGAACCCAATGCGATTGTGCTAACCGCTATACTAGAGCATCTCAATTATACCTATGATGTTGCAGTAAATGGATCCGAGGCTTTGCGCCAGTTCAGACAGCATAGTTATGATCTTATTTTGATGGACATACAAATGGAAGACATGGATGGTCTGGAAAGCACAAAGCGCATTCGGCAATACGAAATGGAAAACGATTTAAAGGATACACCGATTATAGCTATAACCGCTCACGTATTGGAAAAAGATAAATATAAATGCTTGGAAGCCGGTATGAACGATTTTATCCCTAAGCCTTTTAGCCACGAGCTTTTAGAAGAGAAGCTGGCTGCGTTTTTAAAATATTAATACATAAACCATAGTTAGCGTGATCATTTTTAAAATACATCTCAAATTTAAGATGATAAAAAAATCAGAAGTTCATGTATTACAATTTGTATAAGTCTTCTATTTGATTTTTATAAGGGGGAAAACATGGCCAAGCATTACAAAGTTTGAGATCACGTAACCTGAAATTCCGAAGCTGGCCACGTAAGCGGCAAAATCACCAAAGGCCGTAAAAAGACTTTGATTGTAAAGGTTACACGCACCATGCAAGCAACGAGAAGCCACAGGATATCCTATACCATGTCTTTGAAAATATCGCCCCTCGCATAGCGATGAAAAGGCACTGGCTGCCGCCGCTTGCGCAGTCTTGGGCTTCATGGTGGGATTGGCTGGATTTTTATTCCTCAGCCATTAATATTTATAAAAATTCTTAGATCTATCTTAAAATTGGATATTTATAACTTTGTAATTAGCATAATACAATTAGCATATCACTGATAAAAATACTGCCCCAAATAATCGCCATTCACCCACATCTTGACGTAATAAGGCTGAGGTCTTAAAACCGCAGTATAGTTTTGACAACTAGAATTATCCTGAAATTGTGATGGCGCACAGAATTGCCTATAACAAGCTCCCTCAATAGCTCTATATCCCTGCGACCGTTCACGCAGAACATAACCATCATCGCAAGGCTCAAACCTCTCATATCCAAGCTGATAATACCCATCAACCTTTTCTCCATTTGGGCCGGTCGTACATGATGAAAGTCTTGGTAGCGGATCTCTACCTTTTTGAATACGCTTTTTAAATTCGCTATAAGCCCCGCTGCATCCAGATGGAAACCCTCCTGGCAAACATATCCAAATCGCACAAGCGTCTTGGCTGGCAGAGTATCCGGAGGAAGGATTTAAAACAAATAAAGCCACAAGAGCCAAAGTTATAAATTTGAGGAATTTCATGAATCTGCCTCCTCGACTTCACTATAGGAATTTTGATATTGCTGCGAAAACTGTCGGAGTTTTCTCACTAAAGCTAAAAATTCAACTCTGACGTCACTTGGAACGCTGTAAAATTCGCTTACAAGCTGAAGAAGTTCATTATCCTCGGTATTGAAAGGGCCATTTTTATCAATGAAGAAGTAATTCATAGAGACGCCCAAAACATCGGCACAGTCTTTGAGTCTCTCAACCGTTAATCGGTTTTCGCCTGTTTCATATTTATGTATTTGCTGTGCCCGA
>DCKW01000035.1 GCA_002320485.1 Micavibrio sp. UBA1664 | reverse complement strand
GACAGCCCGCAACGCCTGATCACGATTGAAAACGGATATAAAATTATTTAACAATTGTGCAGGTTATTCTTTTTCCATTGTACATTGCAGTGGCTGCTCATTTGCACGCGCATAATCCATCACCTGCATAACCTTTGTTTCAGCAATTTCGTAAGTAAATATCCCGCAAATTCCAACGCCGCGGCGGTGGACATGCATCATAATTTCCGTGGCTTCTTGTTTGTTTTTAGCGAAAAATTTTTCCAATACATGAATGACAAAATCCATAGGCGTATAATCGTCATTAAGCAGGATGACCTTATACATATTCGGTTTTTTTGTTTTCGGGCGCGGTTTTAATAGGGTTTCGACAGCTGCGTCATCATTATCGGGAACACCGGGCTTCAAAGGATCGTCAGACATTAAAATCATTCAGTTCAATTCTTGCTCAATTTATACTTAACATTCATCCCGAATAATATCGGATTATTAGGCAAAGTGTAACAGCCTTCGATAGTGAAGCAAGGTTCTATTCAACAAAAAAAGGGGGACTATATTCATCCCCCTTTTACCGTTTTCTTGAAATCATATCTTATAGAAAATTGAACCGTTTGCAGCCCGGACAATTATTCTGACAGGCTGGCTTTGTTTCCGGTTTTACCGGTTTAAACTGAATAACGGAAGTCTTGCCTTGAGGCATGATTGCGAATTCAGGCGCCATCATCATATCGCCTTGCAAGTTTTGCTTATGCTGAGGCTCAACTTCACTGCGTACAGCACGATATATCGTTGTTAGGGCATCTGTTAATTGGGTTGCGTTCACAATTGGTTTTACCATTTTTGTATGACCATCTTTAATCTCCCCTTTTTTAAATTTTAAATCCGTCACGCCCGCTTGTGTAAATTCTAGGTCGATAATTTGATTGTTTTGGGTATCAAGCAAGCTGCATCTAACGGTTACATCTTTTGCTTTTTGAAAACGTGGACGGTGGCATACTGCACGTGGCGCAGTAACGGCAATATCAATAGAGGCGGTGTTGAATACTTGCTCCCCGGATCCGAGATCAAAACGATAATGCTTTCCCATAAACAACGCCTTATCCAAATTTTTGCGGCTGATAAGAATATTTTCCGTTTGTCCTGTTTGCGCAAAATGGTGATGTGAAGATATTTCTGGCGTGGATTGAGTGTGCATTGATTGCTCCTTAGTATGTAAATAATTTATAATTTACATTAGTACTAATTTAGTCCTATTTAATGAGCAATAGTTTTTTTCATTTTTATCAATTTATTTATGACATTTTTGTGTAGTTGCCCTCGATAATATCAGAAGTTTTTGATTTTTGATGATGGGCCTTAATAATTTCTACATTTTTAGTATTGGCTTTCCATCCGATATCAAACAAATCACCGATAAATGGTATAACCCCAATCAGCCAGTCGATGAAAATATTGCCTAGCATATGCATTCGTTTATACCAAGGAACGCCGGCCCGTTTGGCAAAACTGTATATATAGCCTGAAATGGCAAGGCCGATCGTATCGCCAATTACCGGTACGAATCCGATAATTGAGTCCAGTCCCATTTTAATGTTAGTACCTGGAATGGTAAAAGCCTTATCCATCAAGTGGGATAAAGCATGAAGCATATCAATCGCTTGATCGTCCAATGTACTTTCCCGCTTGGTAGCATAAGGCTTTTGATCCATTATTTAGCTTATCTTTTCAAAAAGTATTAGCGCGTGGCAATCACATATACGGCATGAATAATGCCCGGAATATATCCGAATAATGTGAGGATTAAGTTAATCCAGAAATGCTTGCCTAAGCCGACTTCCAAAAAAACTCCTAAAGGCGGCAGAATGACTGCCAGAATTATTTTAAGCAAATCGCTAATTGCGCTATCTTGTGTACGTGCCAATGGCATGGTCTAATCCTTTCTGTCAAACGATTTTAATTTAAGTCGTTTTCTTCAGCTGCTTTGTTTTCTTCAGGCGTATCAATATCAATAGTAGGGATTGAAACACTACGCTCTTCTGTTTTTACATCAACGTCTGTTGGAACCTCGACAGTCGCTTCGCGCTCTTGAACTGTAATGTCGGCTGTGTTGACATCAACGGCCGGCATTTCACCGCCGCTAGTTTCAATCTCAGGCAAATCAATATTACCGCCAACCATTTCAACATTCGGAACCTCAAGATCACCTGAAACGTCAACATCAACCAAAGTTACCAATGCGAAAATCGCCGCGGCGCCGATTACAACACCTGTTATTATTTTTCCTGTATTTGTCATTTTATAATTCCTTTCACTCAAATATCGTTTATCGATTTCAAACCACATACTGATAGTTCTTTGTTTTAGTTCCACAATTTATAAAACATAATTAAGCAGAATGTAAGTAATGCCGAGTGCGCCAGCTCCGGCAATCATCCACGCAATAAGAGAGAGCAACCCATCTTTCGTTACAAAACTGATGCCAAATACCGCAATGGTGAATGACGGGATGGATGAAGCAAAGGGGATCAATTCCAACGGGTAAAAGGAGAGAGCCAATATAATAATTGCCAAAGCCGTTAAGCGTTCACCCGTATGCGATGTAAAAACGGTCAAACGTTCCTTGGTCCATGAATCAACCCAACGAACAACCGGCATGACCCGCCGCAACCCTTTATTTAGTTTAGGATAGGATATTGTTTTTCGTCCCAAAAACGTCGGAACCCATAAATGGCGACGGCCAAGGAGAATTTGACTGCTGATTAAAATGATAAGCGTTGCAACCAATGACGGAACGCCGGGAATACTGCCTGTCGGCAATAATTCTATCAGGCACAATATCAACAAAACTGCCCCAAACCCGCGGTTATTCAATACAATCAGCATATCCCTTATACTGATTTGTTCTCCCTTTACATCGCGTTTAAAATCGCGAAGCGTTAATTCAAAATTATTGGCCATGATATTCCAAACGTTATTTACTGTCTTTCGTTCCCGATGCAGGCACAAACAAAACCCCTTTCAATAAAGAAGAGGGGGTTAAATAGGTGTATGTATGCTGTCAATTAGTTTAGGGAGGATGTCTGTAACTGTTTTAGTGTCAGTGGGGAAGAACATTACGAGAAACAGACACCCCGCCCAAAATAATTTTATGCAACTCTTTTTATTATATCCTGATTAGAGGGAAAATAATGGCGGCGGCTTTTTTTCTCAACCGATTTTTTAATATCTTCACGTTCCTGATCCAGAAAACGGATTGTTTCCATTAATTCATCATAGGACATTGTTCTAACATCCTGTTCGTATGCCACATCCGCAGTAATCTTATCTGAAATCGTCATTTTTATCATCTTCTATGGTTCCTAGGTCTATTCCAATGATCATCTGTTATATACTTTTCCATAACCGTATGTCAATCTTTATTTTAATAAAAAATAAAAGGATATTGACTTTTTATATCAAAACTATTAACAAAGTATTAATAAAACATCTCAATTCATATATAAGTATTTGATTATGTTAACAAATGGGAAACAAATAGCTGCGGCTCGTCAGCTTATAGGATGGTCACAGGCTGACTTGGCAGACAAGGCAGGGATATCAAAGCCCACCATTATTCGTATGGAAAAAGAGCTGCACAGCGTTAAATATGATGTCCAGCAAAGCGTTATTGGCATATTTGACAGGCATGGCGTTGAATTCACCCATCGCGGCGTACAGGAAAAAAGTTATTCTATTCGCCACTATCATGGCGTCGAGGGATTTCGCGATTTCATGTGGGACGTTTATAATACTTGTAGTGAAACAGGCGGCCGTATTTGCCTTTATAATGCCCGTCCATCCAACTGGTATAAATGGCTTGGTCAGGAATGGTATGAAGAGCATGCGAAGCGTATGGCGTCTCTAGGCGATAAAATTGAATTTCACGCCATCTCACAGGAAGACGATGATCTGTTCATAGCCGGCAGTTTCGGCGAATATCGCTGGTTATCAAAAGATTTGTTTCTCGATAAAGCCTTTTACGCCTATGGTGACAAACTAGGATTTTTAAATTTTGAAAAAGAATCCCTGAATATTTTTGTGGTCGAACATAAAGATTTTACCCGTGCATTTTGTGTCTTATTTGATATTGCATGGGACTATAAAACCATTATCCCCCCTCAACAGCAAAGAAGAGTACGATGAAAAACATCCTAATTTTTGCCGGCGATGATTTAGTTGCCTGTCAATTTCTCACAGCCTTTATTCCTGAAGCGAAGGCAAACAATATTAATCCTGTTATAGTACGTGTTCAAAACGGGACCCATCATTGGGATCATCCGGAAATGAAGCGTTATGCCTTTTATGAACATACTTTATTAAACGATCATGTTTTCCCCTACATGCAGGAAAATCCTAGCCCTGTGTTTCAATTATTTAATATAGATCAATTAAGCGAACGTTATAATTTAACAGTTGTTGAGGCTGCAAAAGTGAATGCCCCCGATTTCGTAGAAACTGTAAGAAATCTGGATTTTATTGGGGCTTTTTCCATTCGCTGTTTCCAGATTTTCAAAAAACCTTTAATCGATGCAATTAAAGAAAAAGGATTTTTCGGCAATTCTCATCCTGGTCTTTTACCTCACTATCGTGGTCTGTTTTGCATGTTACGCGGTATGGTTGAGTCCGATACAAAAGTAGGATGGAATTTACATGTGGTCGAAGAAGGTATTGATACAGGTGACATTATAAAGGAAATAACAGTACCGAATGACAGCACCCTTAATATGCTGCAATTATTCACTCACACAATTCCCGCATTGGCGGAGGGATGGCTGAATTACGCTTGTGCGCACATAAACGGTAAAACCAAACAATTGGAAAAACAACCGTCAGACGGCCGTTATTTTACCTATCCGACTAACACCGAAATTGATATGTGGCTTGCCACCGGTGCCTTAAAACCATTATCGGCAAAAACCATGGTCCAATATTATTGTGATCTGGCATATGCCCCTGAGCATAAATTAAACGCCGCTGCACAAGATTTCAAAGTTTTTTTGATCAACAAGATCGCCCGTTTTGAAACGTTAATCGAAATGGAACGCGAAACTTATGTTCCTATCAAAGATATTCAAAAGGCCGCATAAAACTTTATCCTTTCTTTATTCTTATGCTGTATTATCATAAGACCTATGGATATAGATTTACTGATAAGCAAAAACGGTGATGTGTGTCTGGTTTCTACCGGCAGATTTAAAAGCCCTGTAACGGCCGCAATTTTCGATCATGAGACACAGGAAATGTCCCTCGAATTCGGCGAAACCATGGAGAGTATGGATCTGAATATTCCTGTTTCGCACGATTTTATTTCCTACCTGACACAAAAAGACAGTTTGTTTATCATTGGAACGGATAAGGTTCATATTCATGAGGCTTTCCGCATTCCGCTTATGCATCTTAATGATTTTAAATCTCAAAACGTAGGTGAGTGGTAAGTATGAGCATTCAAGAAGCAGAACAATGTTTAAAAACCGCGGTAATGGGGCAGCCATTACACCGGGAAAATCTGGGCGCGGAAAATGAAAGTAACGGCACACTTCGCGGCGTATCGCCTGTTAGTTTGAAACTCGCACCGCAATTACAGCGTGAGCTATCACAGGAATTGCAAAATGCCCCCAAACCCGCACCCACCCTATCAGTTCCGAAAATGGGAATTGGGGGTAATTCTATGAAATCAAAAGGCCCGAATTTGCAAAACCGTTCACCCAAGCCACCGACACAGGGTGGAAGTGACGACAAATAATCCTATGTTTTTCTTTGAGATACGAAAGGAAGATTAAATGACTGACTATTTACAAAAAAATCATCAAAAACAGGTTGTGGAAGTGCTGGAACATGTTTTGGCCGACACATTTACCGTTTATTTTAAAACCCATGCCTATCACTGGAATGTTGAAGGCCCGCAATTTCATTCGCTTCATGAGATGTTTGAGGAACAATATCGGGAAATGTGGGAGGCCATTGACGTTATTGCCGAGCGTATTCGTGCGCTTGGTGCCTATGCGCCGATGAATCCCGCCGAATTAATGAAGCCGTCTGATATGAAAGATGCCAAAAAAGTGATCGGCGGGATGGACATGGCAAAGGATCTGGCAAAAGATCATAAAGAAATTTCAAAGCATCTGGCCGATGCCATTGAAAAATGCTCGGAGGTTGGCGATGAAGGCACAACAGATATGTTGATTGCACGCCAGCAATTCCACGACAAGGCCGCATGGATGTTGACTGCGACCTCAAAATAATTTTTTAGTTATATCAATAAAGCAAAACCCCGCAAATGCGGGGTTTTTTGTATAATATATGTAAGCCTTTATTTAAGCGGCTTCTGTATTTGTATCGTCCTCGGATATTTCTTCTTCGGCGTCCGCAATCACGTCGTCAAGTGTCTCGTCTTCGGCAGCAATCAAAGCCTTTCCTGTTTTGCGCTGAATGTCGGCTTCGTCCGCAGTACGGGCGATGTTAACCTGAACATCCACCTTCACCTCAGGGTGCAAAACAACCGGCACAGTGAACATACCCAATGTTTTTAAGTTCAGGTTCAAATCAACCTGACCGCGACGAACAGTGATGTCCGCAGTTTCGCGAATGGCCTCAGCAACATCGCGGGCGGCAACAGAACCGTAAAGTTGTCCGCTTTCGGATGCCTGACGGATCAGGTCAACTGTCAGACCTTCCAACTTTTTCGCATCAGCAGCAGCGGCATCACGGCGTTTCGCGTTAGCGGCCTCGATCGATTTGCGCTCTTTTTCAAAATAGGCAATGTTGTCGGATGTGGCGCGAAGGGCTTTTCCTTGAGGCAACAGATAATTACGGGCAAAACCCGGCTTTACTGTAACTTCCTGACCCAGTTCACCCAGATTTTCAACACGTTCCAATAGAATAACTTGCATAATTTCTTATCCTTTCCTTACGAGTCGTCACGAACATACGGCAATAAAGCCATAAAGCGTGCACGTTTGATTGCACGGGCCAACTCGCGCTGTTTCTTTGGTGAAACGGCAGTAATCCGTGACGGCATGATTTTTCCACGCTCGGAAATGTAGCGTGACAATGTTTTTGTGTCTTTCCAGTCGATTTTCGGGGCGTTAGGGCCTGAAAAAGGACAGGTTTTTTTACGACGGAAAAATGGTTTTGCATCAGCCATTATGCGGCCTCCTTCTCTTGACGTTCTTTACGCTCTGCTGTTTCGTCGATGAATTCCTCAACGCGCAATGTTTGGTAACGCAGGATGTCTTCGTTCAAACGGATCAAACGCTCGGCTTCCAACATTGTCGGTGCAGGGCACTCAATGTTGAACAAAACGTAATAGCCTTTTTTGTTTTTGTTAATTCTGTAGGCCAGAGAGCGTAGGCCCCAGTTGTCGGTCTTTTGAACTTTACCTTCACCATCCGTGATAATTTTCTCGATGGATGTGGCAAGTTCGTCAACTTGTGCAGGTGTCATATCCTGCCGTGCGATCAGCACGGTTTCGTATAATGGCATTGCATGTCCTTTCGGTTTAAACCTGATGCGTTTCAATGCGATGCATCAGGAAGGTTAATATATATGCGCTTCAATATCTTACGCACGCGCCTGTTATAAACGCAAATTGTGTTTAATTGCAAGGGTTATTTCAATCGCTCTGCATTGCCTCTTTTATCCATTCAATAACGTTTTCCTTTCCTATTATATTATAACGACTAAGGTGAGGAAGGCCGATTACGGTATATTTTTGCGGGACTGTAAATTTTCTACAAACCCACGTGCCATGCCCTGAAGGAATAGTTTCTTCTCCTATATTATCTGATCTGCTTTTTATATATTCATAAGGTGAAACGGGACCATTTCCAAAAGTTAAAATAATTTTGGGGCGGACGATATGAAGTATCTTTTCGTGCACCGGCCAACATAAATTTGCCATACTATGCCAATCTGTAATATCAGAGGCCATAACGCTACGGGTAAAAATCAGATTGGATGCGGGCGTTTCCCTTAAAGAAACATTAATATTGTCAAAAATATATTGAAGTCTTCTTTGCAGAGGAGCTTTGCCTGCATCATAAAGTCCCCATTTTTCGTCTAGATAAGGATTTTCCTTATTTAAAGGGAAATTTGCAATAGACTGACCAACGGTTTCATTAATGTTATTTGGATCTCCGCCCGGATTAAATCCCATTAAATATACATCTGATGGTTTAATAGTTTCATAAGAGCTATAAAAAATAGAACCACTTGCCTGATCTATTAAAGTAAGTTTATCGCGTAATTCTTTTTGAAAAAGTTCAATATTCATTCTTATTTCTTTTGTTTCTGGCGTGCATCGCGCGGCAGGCGGATATGGGCTGTTGTTCCTTCGCCCTCTTTTGATTCTAAAGAAATCATGCCGCCATGTAATTCGGCCAGTTCTTTTGTAATCGCTAGGCCTAGGCCCGACCCCTCGTGATTGCGGGTAAAAGCCGTGGAAACCTGTTCAAACGGCAGAAGAACAGCCGATAATTTGTTTGCCGGAATCCCGACGCCCGTATCCGTTACCTTGATCGTGACATGATTGTCAAATTCCTCTAGTGAGGTTGTAATCTCGCCCCCCGGTTCCGTAAATTTCACGGCATTGGAGAGAATATTGAGCATGATCTGCATTACCGCACGCCGGTCGGCAATAATATCCGGTCCGTCAGCGGTGATCGTATTATTCAACTTGATCAAGCCCTCGCCCGCGCGCGATTCGATCATGCGCATGGCTGTACCAACAATATTGCCCAGCCCTATCTCTTCCAAATCAAGATCATACTTACCCGCCTCGATTTTGGACATGTCGAGAATATCGGTAATCAGATCAAGGAGATGTTCGCCGCTGCTTTTAATATTTCCGGCATACTCGACATATTTATCCGTACCCATAGGCCCCAGCATTTGACGTTCCAGCATGTCGGAAAAGCCGATAATGGCATTGAGCGGCGTGCGGAGTTCGTGGCTCATATTCGCCAGAAACCGAGATTTTGAGGCATAGGCCTGTTCCGCCGCATCCTTCGCCTTGCGTAATTCCATCGCATATTCGGTTTGTTCGGTAATATCCTGCATTACGCCGTACAAGGCAACCACATCACCGTCCTCATCCAATTCGCATCGCCCCTCGCACCGGACATAGGCGACCGTTCCGTTTTCGCGTAGAACGCGAAATTCCAGATCATAAGCATTCTGTTCGATAATGGCCCGTTGAAAGGCCTGGTTCATATGCCCGATATCACGACGGTGTAATAACAAATTTGCATTATCAAGAGTGGGGGAAAATGTCTCTGGCTCAACACCGAAAATTTTGTAAATCTGTTCGGACCATTCCAGATTGTTTGACCCCACAACCCAACGCCAGTGTCCCATATGGGCCAGCGCTTGCGCTTCCGAGAGCTCTCGCTCGTGCCGCTTTAGCATATCCTCGTTTATTTTGATCGCGGTAATATCATGGCCGAGGCAGTAGAGCTCGTCGCCCTGTCCATGGATTTTCCATTGCATCCATAAAACAGACTTTTTCGCCGTTTTCATGCGGGCCTCAAACTCCATAGATAATAAATCCTGCGTTATATCCTCATTATCCTCCTTAGACAAAGATTGTAAGAATTGGCGAACTGCCGCTTTGTCGTCATCCGCTATACTTTCAAGAATATTGCCGCGGTAGCACGATTTGATCGCTGTTTTAAAATTATCGTTAAAACGTTTTATTGTTCCATCCGCGTCTATCACGCACATAAAATCATTATTCATAGAGGCAAATACCGCATTATCAGCCCCCTCTATAAGCGCAGAACCGGCCTTTTTTGCCTTTGCAGATTGATCATTCATCGCTTTTAAAAACGGTCGATCACCTTTTGACCCTCTGACAGATTTTAAATGATGCACAGGGGACGAAGTTTTTTTGCCTTTGTTCGGCGTAACGGCCGGGATTGTCGGGACATGGCCGCTAATATCAAAATGTGTCCATTCTTCCGGTTTGTCTTCACGGATAGAGCTGGCAATCAGGTATTTTTTATTATCCTGTCCATGCACCCAATCAAAATAAAAGTTATACGGCTTTTGATAACGGCCCAGCAAAAGAATATGTGCGCCTGATTTGAGGCCGTTTAACACGTCCTCACCTAAAATGGTGCTATTTGCCGCTTGAACATGATCAGGATTTTCAAAAAGCACGATATCCAGAATATTTCTTCCGATAAGGTCATCAGGTGTCAAATTAAGGGTTTTTGCGAATGAATCATTAATGTAACGCAATTCACCGCTCTGAAGGGCGACAAGGCGCATTTGATCTTTATTTTTGCGGGTCCCGAATGTTTTACGGGATTGTTTTGTCTCCGCCATTAAAAGTTGCTGCTCAGCCATGCGTGTTTTTTCCTTCTCCCTTGGCCACAAGGGTAGAATATTTGGTCATAATCACTCAAGCTTTATTTTAAGTTGCGCTTTTGAAAAAACGATTAGGCCGTTTGTGACGCCTTATCCTCTTCATCCAGCCGTGCCAATTGTTGCTCAAGCCAGTGAATTGTATAATTTCCGTCGATAAAATCTTTTTGCGAAATAATCCAACTGTGCAAAGGCAATGTGGTTTCAATACCCTCTATAACGGTTTCGTTGATCGCACGATGCAAGCGGCGCAAACACTCCTCGCGATTGCGGCCGTGCACGATTAATTTCCCGACCATTGAATCATAATAGGGCGGTATGGAATATCCTTTATAAATGGCACTGTCCATACGTACTCCCAATCCCCCCGGGGCATGATATTCACTAATTTTTCCCGGTGAAGGTAAAAACGTACGCGGATTTTCAGCATTCACGCGAACCTCGATCGCATGACCGCGCAGGCGAATACGATCTTTGTTAATCGACAGGCCCTCGCCTGCGGCAACACGAATTTGTTCACTGACAAGGTCAATCCCCGTAATCATTTCCGTAACGGGGTGTTCCACCTGAATACGCGTGTTCATTTCCATGAAATAGAATTTTCCGTCTTCAAATAAAAATTCGAATGTTCCGGCTCCGCGATATCCCATTTTCTGCACAACATCAGCAGAAATTCCGCCAATATAATTACGCTGCTCCTCGGTCAGAACGGGAGAAGGCCCTTCCTCGACAACCTTTTGATGGCGACGCTGAATAGAGCAGTCACGCTCTCCCAAATGAATGCCGCCGCCCTCTCCATCGCCGAAAACCTGAATTTCGATATGGCGCGGTTTTTCCAAGAATTTCTCCATGTAAACCGTGTCGTCACCGAAGTTCGCTTTCGCTTCGGATCTGGCGGTTGAATATGCTTCTTTCAGGGCTTTGGCTTCGCGGACAACTTTCATCCCCTTACCGCCGCCGCCTGACGCCGCCTTGATAATAACGGGAAAGCCCATAGACTCCGCCGTTTCCAATGCGTCCTCTACAGATGTCAATGCCCCTTCGGAACCGGGAACCACCGGCAATCCCAGCTTTTGAACCGTTTCCTTGGCAACGACCTTATCGCCCATAGATTCGATATGCTCGGGCTTCGGCCCGATAAAAGCAAATCCATGTTCCTCCACCATTCGGGCAAATTCGGCATTTTCAGAAAGAAAGCCGTAACCGGGGTGAATGGCCTCGGCCCCAGTAATCGCCGCGGCGGTCAGAATGGCAGGAATATTAAGATAGCTGTCCTTAGCAGAAGGCGGCCCGATACAGACCGATTCATCGGCAAGGCGCACCACCATGGAATTTTCATCTGCGGTTGAATGAACGGCAACAGTTTTGATGCCCATTTCCTTGCAAGCGCGGTGAATACGCAGGGCAATTTCACCTCTATTTGCTATCAATACTTTTTTAAACATTGGAAAAACCTATTCAATGATTGCCAATACGTCGCCAAATTCCACGGGTTGGGCATCATTGGCAACAACCTGTTTAATAGTTCCCGATTTTGTTGCCTTGATAGGATTCATAACCTTCATTGCCTCAACGATCAGGATTGTATCGCCTTCGCTTACTTTATCGCCGACAGATACAAAATTGGATGCCCCCGGTTCAGGCGCAAGGTAGGCAGTTCCGACCATAGGGGATTTCAATGCCCCCGGATGAGACGCATCAAGAGCCGGCGTGGCGGCGGTTGCCTCCGCAGGTGCGGACGGCGCCCCCTGTGCGGGAGCCTGAGCTGGCGCGGGAGCATATGCAGGTGCGGAATACGCGGCTTGAGTAATCTGACGTGCCACACGAATTTTCAAATCTTTTTCTTCGACCTCAATCTCTGTCAGGTCGGTATCATTTAATATTTCCGCCAATTCCCTGATGGCATCTCTATCAATTTTCATTGTATCTCACTTTTATTGTTATAGATCAAAAGCGGTTTTAGCAGATTTTAAATAAGAGTGGCAAGGTGAATTCCTATTTGTTTTGCATATTCATTTCGGAACGTGAAGTGGATCTTTCGCGAACCATTACAGTTACGGGGATTTCACCGGCTTTTTCAAATACGGCGCGTCCTTCAAAACTATCCCCGGCTTTTAAAGGATTTTTAATTCCGAAAACCATGATATGGTCGCCTCCCGATTGTAAGACATGCTGTTGCCCCGCTTCGACCTCATAACCGTCCACCGCGCGCATTTGCATGATGTCACCATTCATTTCCATCGTATGTAATTCGGCCTTCGTCCCGCGATTGGTCGTAAAACCTATCATAGTATCATTGTCTTTGGTTTTATTGGCCAGCGTCATGAATACCGCCGCGGCGGGGAAAGAGCCGGGTGTGGCAAAAGCATACGCATCAGAAACTGAAACCGCATTGCGTTTTCCTTGTACGGATGAAGTTTCGCTATTATCGCAGGCCGCAACCACAAGAACCAGCGCCAGCACATAAAACAGTTTTTGCATTTTCATTTATTCCTTTTTCTTAGTATTTCACCGAACATCCGTAAGGCTGGGTTTGCGTGACCTCGACAGGTTGCCCCGCATCAATCGCCCTTAATGCAGCAATAACATAATTGCGGGCCCCTCTCATGCCATCTTTCTTGAATTTCGGATCATCGTCAATAGCCCCCTCGTAAACAAGAAGCCCTTCAGGGTTGATGACGAACATATGCGGAGTTGTTTTAGCCTCATATAATCCGCCTATTTCCCCCGACGGATCAAGAATACGGGCGGTTGCTTGTGCATTATTGGCCTTGATATACTCGTTGGCTTGCTCGGGTGTTGTATATCCCTGCTTGCCTTCCGCCGAGGAGGCAATGGTCAGCCATATAATTCCCTTGGCCGCGGCAGCCTTTTGCATCGCCTGCATATTACCGGTGCTGTAATGTTTTCCGACATAGGGACATTCCGTATTCGTCCATTCTAAAACAACCGTTTTGCCGATGTAATCAGACAGGCGATGGCTCATGCCGAATGTATCCGTGCCTGTAAAGTCAGGGGCGGGTTGACCGATCTGCGGCGCGGCTATGGCAATATTCACACTTAAAATAATGGCCATGGCGGTCATCAGAAATATTTTCATTACGGGGTCTCTCCTTTTACTATCCCTATGACTTGCGCAGGGGTTAAAATCTGCGGCAAAATCTGCGGTTCGGGCCTGCGCCCGTTTTCATCCGCTTTGTTATAAAACACATAAAGCGGGACTCCGTTCCGTTGAAATGATTCCAGATATTGAGTAATTTCCTGATTTTTGTTGGTCCAGTCACCTTTCATATACAAAACATTGTAATCTTCAAATGTTTGAGTCACCGATGCCTGCGATAACGTTGTGCGTTCATTGACAAGGCAGGTAATGCACCATGATGCCGTCATATTGACAAAGACAGGCCGATCGGGATTCTCCTCAAGTGCTGTTTGCAGGCGGGCTTGTGTAAATGCCTCATGAGCAGGTGCATCGCCTTTGGAAAGAAGCGGCGCATAGACTATTAAAATTGCAATCATAACCGCAGCGATTATGGATTTAACGCTTCTTTTAACAGAGCGTCTGTAAAGCCATATGATGAACGTTATCGTAAGAAACAGGGCCAAGATATACAATACTGCCATGTCCCCTGCCTGACGGGATAAAACCCACACCAACCATATGGCCGATGCCATCATCGGGAAAGCCAGAAACTGTCGGAAACTTTGCATCCATGGCCCGGGTTTGGGCAGGATTTTTTGTACCTTAGGAATAAAACATAAGATTAAATACGGAAAGGCCAACCCAAGCCCGAGAATTATAAAAACGATTATGGCAATAATCATGGTCTGTGTCAGGGCATAACCGATTGCAGACGCCATAAAAGGCGCGGAACAAGGGGTCGCTACCATACAGGCAAGCACACCGGTAAAAAAGGATGATTTAACATCATTGCCCCGTGTAAACCGTGCGCCAAGATTGACGAACCTGCTGCTGATCTCGAACAAACCCGCAAGGTTTAGCGCTATCACAAATAATAATGTCGCTAAAATAGCTACAACATAAGGATTTTGCAATTGAAAGCCCCAGCCTATCGACGCCCCTGCCGCTTTCAAGCCAATCAACAGCAATGCGATTGCGACAAACGATGCGACGATTCCTACGGTATAGCCAATACCGCTGGCCTGGGCGTGGCGACGCTCCTGCCCCGATAGTTTAACCAGGCTCAGCGCTTTCATCGACAGGATCGGAAACACGCACGGCATCAAATTCAGGATTATTCCCCCGATAAAGGCAAAAATAATAATGACCAGAAACGGTACCGATGATGCCGCCACAACGTCGGCCGCGCCGCCTGTTCCGGCCTTAACTACATAAGCACCCGCCTCTGTTTTCAAAACAAACTGCGGCTCGACAAGTTCTGCAAAATCACGGTCTTCAGCGGTTTTGCTAATTACAACCTCGCCATTATCGCGAATATCGGTAACGGCAGTTTCAGCCGTTTTCATCACACCCCAGTCATAGGGATAGACCTCGACAGTTTGAAAATTATTGCGGACATCTTCAGGCACGCTTACGGTTAAAAATGCCGTATTGCCTTTCTTTTCTAATCGCGCCGGCCAATCCTTTTCTTGCGGCATATTGTTTTTTGCCTGCACGAAAATAGAAGAATTCGTTGTTTCACGATTTGCCCCAACAGGGATGGTCAAGGAAATTGTCTGCATTTCAGGTATGCATATTTCCTTACATATCAACCAGAACGCATCTCCTTGTAAAGTGATTGCATCGTCTTTGAAATCTTCGTCCACTGTGACTGTTTGAAGGTAAATTGGCCGCCCTTCAAACCCGTAATTGACAAGGGGATCATACCGTATTTCCTTGGGTGTCGGAAAACGCAAATCGGATATGGTGACGCCGTCCTGCGTTATCCACTCAATCGACATCGGTTCCCCGGAATCACCTGCGTTTTGCCAATAGGTATGCCATTCGTCATCAATATTTTGCCGAATTGCAATGTAGAATGTATTCCCCGCGCTTGCTTCCTTCTGCGATGCGAATATCTCTAACGTTGCGTGGCGCTCTTGGGCATGCGATTCGCCCGCTATGATGTTGAGGATAAAAAATGTTAGAAAGAAAAAATATTTCATGTTTTTGTTTTGATAAATTTTTTGATTTTTTCGGTTATTTGTATCGTGGAATCATTGACGGTCAACCGTTTTTGTTCATAAATTTCAATATCCTGATCGACAAGAATGGCAAACCCCGTGCCCGGCGAATATTCATTGTAAATATCACTTAAACCGTGCTCTCCTGCCAAGCCTGCACTTTCCACTTGTGTCAGGTCATTGGAAAAATCAAATTTGACGATGCGTATAATGTCCTTGTTTTCCAGATCGGATATGGCGTCATTCAGGCGTGGCAACAGGATTTTACAAGACGGACACCAATCAGCATAAAACAGCACGATTGTGAATTTGCCCTCTTCTTCCTTTTGGCTTTTTTGACCGGTCGGTTCGCCTTCAATAATTTCCTGCGCGTGAATCGGCATGGCAAGGGCCATAATCGTAAAGGCCAGTATCATTATTGATTTGAGCATCCCTTCTCGCTTCCTTCCGTTCCTTATGCTCCAGTATTCAGCCGAAATATGGCGAAAGCAAGGTCTTATTCAAAAGAAAACCGTTCCCAATCGGCATACGCGCCAATAATGTGACTATCAAAAATGCCGCCTTTCCGCACATAAAAAGTTTCAGGAAGTGCAAAAACACTGAATTTATCGCGTGTCAGATGCCCGTTTCTATCGTAAACTATGTGAAAATTTTCGGGCAAATCCGGTGCGTGTTTATCCAAAAATCGTTGAATTGCGCCTTCTGTGCGGTCCGAAGAAATCGCCAGCACAGAGATATCAGGACGGGATTGCGCCAGTTCCACGAGGTCGGGGAATTCCACCACGCAAGGCGCACACCACGACGCCCAGAAATGTATCAAAACATCCTGATTTTTATAGTCTGCGAACGAGTGAGATGCGCCGTCAAAGGTTTCAAACGCAAAGTCAGGCACGGGTTTTCCTTTTTCCAAGATAAAAAAATCGCCTTTTTCGCTTTTAAAATACACATTAAGACCATAGGTTAAGCCACCTATAAACACGGCAAGGGCAAACGCCAGAATACAATTTTTAATCATATGTCCTCCGCCATCTCGGAAAATAATATAATCCGCATACGATACATAATTGTATCGTTACAAAGACACCCAATCCCCAGGCAATGCCGCTAATGAAGCCATAGCTATGTAATCCGACACCCAATAAATTGACGCCGAACCATGTCAGGGCAACCATAATGTTAGTCAGGGCCAAGGCCGCAAAAAACATCCTTTCTCTCAATTGTCCGCACACGCGTCCGTGTAACACCCATGTCAGCCATAAAACAATGAGGAGGGCTCCGTTTTCCTTAGGATCCCATCCCCAAAACC
>DCKW01000062.1 GCA_002320485.1 Micavibrio sp. UBA1664 | reverse complement strand
CAAAAAGATGAAGACAGCCTTCCTCCCTATCCAGTCTTGGATAAAATCCTTCACGGATTGATCGAGCAACGCAAATCCGTCAACCAGTTGACCGAAGATAGATTTGAGAAGGAAATCGTTTTGAAGATACGACATTTACTGGATCGCGCAGAATATAAACGTCGGCAAGCCCCGCCAGGTGTTAAAATTACCGCGGCGGCATTTGGGCGCGAACGTCGTATTCCTATGACAAATCACTATGAAAACATATAATCGTTGACATATCAAAATGTCGATATTATGTATTCCTGCTCATTAACAGAAATACATATTATGACGGAAATAATCAAGATATCCCACAAAGGTTTGACCGCTAAAGAAATTGCCGTTCAAAAAAGGCTTTGGACCTCTCATCCGGCTTTTGCAATTTTTTTGAGCGGATTATCGGCTAATAATATTGTGACGCCGTTTAATAATACTTCCTATAATAATGGGATGACCGCAGGTGAAAATGATTTTCCATTATGGCTGAAAGACAATATTCTTTTACTGGCAGAGACAGGGATCGGTGTTTCGATCGAGATGGAAAACGGTGTTTTATGTTCCAATTCCCTTTCAAGTGATCGTGCCGGAAAAAAATTTCCAAACCGTCGACGGGCGTTAAAATTGTAATCCTATTTTAAAAAAATTTTTCAGTGACATGAATATAATTCATGCTAAATATATGCCTATGACACAAAAGATTAAATTCAGATTTGCCCCCTCCCCAACCGGAAAAGTTCATATCGGAAACGTCCGTACAGCCATTATAACATGGATTGCCGCGCGTTCGATGGACGGTGAATTTATGTTGCGGATTGATGACACGGATGAAACACGATCGAAGGATGAATTTACGGAGGCGCTAAAAGTCGACCTAAAGTGGCTTGGTCTTAATTGGGATGATTACGCGCACCAGCGCGACCGCTGGGACAGGTATGATGAATTAATCCAAAAATTGAAGGATGATGGCCGTCTTTATCCGTGTTTTGAGACTCCTGAGCAGCTTGAATTGAAAAGGAAATCCCTTCTCAATCGTGGCCTCCCTCCTATTTATGACCGCGCCGCGCTTGACTTGACCGAGGAGCAAAAAGCGAAATACGAAGCCGAAGGGCGTAAACCGCATTGGCGTTTCAAAATGAACCACACCCCTATTGTGTGGCAGGATCTGGTTCGCGGTGAGGTAAAGTTTGACGGGGCGGCCATGTCCGATCCTGTTTTGATCCGTGAAGACGGACGTCCATTGTATCATTTATGTTCGGTGATTGATGATATTGATTTCAAAATTTCGCACATTACACGCGGTGAAGATCATGTGTCCAATACGGCGAGCCATGTGCAAATGTTTGAGGCTTTGGGCGCGACGCCGCCGCAATTTGCGCATCTACCACTGATTTCCGATGCCGATGGCGGAAAATTGTCGAAGCGCCTTGGCTCTCTATCAATTGAGGAATTACGCGAAAACGAGGGGATAGAGCCGATGGCCATTATCTCTCTTCTGGCGCGCCTCGGCACATCCGACCCGATTGAGGCCTTTACAGATAAACAGCCATTGATCGATACGTTTGATTTTGCAAAATTCGGACGCGGAACACCAAAGATGGATGTACGCGAAATCGAGCGTTTGAACGCGCGAATTGTTCATACTCTACCTTATGAAACTGTTAAAGACCGCCCTGCCCTGCAAGGAGTGGATGAAAAATTCTGGAATAATGTTAAGGCTAATTTGTCAAAAGTGAGTGATGTTACAGACTGGATGCATATTACACAGGATACAATCAAGGCCGAAGTGGACGATGCCGATAAGGACTATATTGCCCTTGCCGCCCAAACCCTTCCCGAAGGCGAAATTAATGATGGAACATGGGGTGAATGGACATCCGTTTTAAAGGAGAAATCCGGTCGTAAGGGTAAAGAATTATTTATGCCGTTGCGTCAGGCCTTGACCGGGATGAGCCACGGTCCGGAGATGGATAAAATGATTATCCTGCTGGGCCGCGACCGCGTTTTACGCCGTTTGCAACGGACGGTCTGATGCCTGTAACGGCGATATTGGCCGGCGCAGCTATTACGGATTATGATTGGCTGGCCTCTGAACTTTCGCACTGTGACACCATTATATGCGCTGATAGTGGTCTCAGACATGCCCATGCCATGGGGCGTGTTCCCGATAGCATCATAGGCGATTTTGACTCTGTTGATCCTGAATTATTGAATTATTACAAAGATAAATCAAAAATAATTCATTTACCTGATCAAAACATGACAGATCTTATGAAGGCTTTATCTATTGTTAATGCAACACATGAAGTGATTGTCTATAGCGCAGTTGGCGAACGGGCGGATCATGATTTTTCCAATTACCTGATCCTCCTTAATCATAATAAAAATCAGAGTGTTATATTAAAAACTCCATGCGATGAAAGACGTATTGTCAAATCGTCCGTAGTTTTTACTGCAAATATTGGGGATATGGTCGGAGTCTTCCCCCTGCTCCCTATTAACACTCTCTCTTATAAAGGCTTAAAATATAATCCCGAGGATTTGGGCGGATCATACATATTCGGATGGAACGGCGCCTGTAATCCGGTTGTATCCGAAAGGGTTGAAATTAATCTAGACAGCGGCGCTGCCCTTATTACCCGTAGTTACCGTAACAGAAAATCTTAATGGTGCGCCTGGCCGGACTTGAACCAGCGACCAATCCGTTATGAGCGGACTGCTCTAACCAACTGAGCTACAGGCGCAACACCCTTTTTCTACGGTATTTCCTTGACAAGAGCAATAGCTAAGCGTAAAAAGACCTCATTCTTAAGAAGCGGCAGGATAACAGCTGATTAACTGGCATATATCCTCCCTCCCCGTGGTAACGCGGATAAGGATATTTAAGACACAAACTATTGAAATAAGGAACGTTAAAAATGAGCGCAAAACGCCCAAGTGCAAAACATAAAATTGATCGCCGCCTGAAGGTAAACCTTTGGGGACGTGCAAAATCACCCTATAACAACCGCCAATATGGCCCGGGACAACACGGCCCGAACGCCCGCGGCAAACTTTCAGACTTCGGTACACAGTTGCAGGCCAAGCAAAAGCTTAAAGGCTACTACGCCAATATCGGTGAAAAACAATTCCGCAAATATTATCAGGAAGCAACACGTCTGAAGGGCGATACATCACAAAACCTTGTCGGTTTGCTGGAACAGCGTCTGGACGCAGTTGTATACCGCATGAAATTTGCCCCGACTGTATTTTCTGCGCGTCAATTGGTTAGCCATGGTCATGTTCTGGTTAACGGCAAGCGTGTGAATATTGGTTCTTATCAGGTTCAGGCCGGTGATGAAATTTCAATTCGTGAAAAATCACGCAATCACCAAAATGTTATTCAAGCCGTCGAATCTGTTGAACGCGATGTTCCTGAATATTTAGATGTTAACGAAAAAACATTTACAGGTAAATTTGTCCGCGTACCGGTTTTGGAAGATATTCCTTACCCTGTACAAATGGAGCCGAACCTGGTTGTCGAATTTTACTCACGATAACAGTGATTTTAGAGTTTTCAAGAAACCGCCTTCTGGCGGTTTTTTTTATGCTCGGAACTTTTTTACATTATAAAATGTTTTTAGCCTGAATTAAAAAGGAGATAAAACAAATGACTATGAATAAATTTATCATGACAACCGCTTTGGCGATGACGGCCTTCACAGGCTCCGCCCTGGCGCAATCTGTAATGGTTGAAACTCGCGAGCAAACTGTCGATGTTCCGGGTGTTAATCAGGTTCAATTTTCAAAATTCGATGTGAACGGCGACGGCCAATATTCTATGGACGAAGTCGGTGAAACCTTATTTTACATGTTCGACACTGACGGTAATGAGGTGGTCGATAATATCGAATGGACAAATAAAAATGTCATGACCATTATTCCTATCGAGCGTGAACAATTCACCTATTTCGATGCGAATAATGACGGGAATGCGGAAATTGCCACCCACTCTTATGAATCATTCTATAAAGCCTCAGGCCTTATGGCGTTTGATGAAAATCAGGATGGATTGAGCGCCGAAGAATTTATCGGTGAAGGATTTGAAGTTCTCGACATTAATCAGGACAAGGTTATTTCTCTGGAGGAATGGGAAGATGTTTACCTGGAATCACGTATGAAACATAATAAGCCTGATAACTACAACAACGGCGAAAAAGGTTAATTCTCTTTAACGCTCATTAAAAACCGTCCTGACAGGGCGGTTTTTTATTGTTTATTTATGGGTTGCCCTCGTGTAGAAGAAAGCATGATCCACCCCGCAATCATACTTATCAATCCTCAGCTTGGTGAAAATATCGGCATGGTCGCCCGCGCTATGCTTAATTGCGGACTAACCGATTTACGCATTGTCAATCCTCGTGACGGCTGGCCTTCCGAAAGTGCTGACCGCGCCTCTTCCGGCGCCCTCGACAAAGGTGTGGTGGTGACCACTTATCATTCAACCCAAGATGCGATTGCCGATTGTCACTTTACCCTTGCCACGACCGCCCGGCCGCGTGACATGATCAAGGATGTATACACCGCCCATGGCGCAATGGCCGAGACACACACCAGAATAAATGCGGGACAGTCCGTCGGTATTTTGTTTGGCGGCGAACGGGCGGGCCTCCATAACGATGATATCGCCCTTGCATCGGCTATTATCACCATTCCGCTTAATCCTGATTTTACGTCCCTTAACTTGGCGCAGGCCGTTTTACTGGTCGCCTATGAGTTCATGGCCCAGACCGATAGCACCGACCGTAAGAAGCTTGTTATGGGGAAAACCGATAGAGCGTCCGTCGATACGATACTTCAGTTTACAAATCGAATGATAAAGGAACTGGATACGCATGACTTTTTCCGCTCCCTCGACCTTCGTCCGACGATGGAACGTAATCTGACCAATTTGTTTGGTCGTCATGACTGGACGGATCAGGAGATCAGCACACTGCATGGCGTTCTTTCAGCCCTAACTAAAAAATAGATTTTGTTCTTTACTTGTTCTCATTTTTTTTATAAAAAGAACAAACAATGAACAATACAACCGTCCAATATATGTTTGTGGATATGAACAGCTTCTTTGCCAGTGTGGAGCAACAGGAAGCCCCGCATTTGCGCGGTCGTCCGGTTGCCGTCGTGCCCAGCATGACCGAGCATACCTGCGCGATTGCCGCCTCTTATGAGGCGAAGGCTTTCGGCGTGAAAACCGGAACGATTATCCGTGATGCACTGGACATGTGTCCGCATTTAAACTGTGTCCCCGCGCGACATAATATTTATCGTGATTACCATGATTTGATTTTGGCGGAGGCCGATAAACATACACGGGTAGGAAAGGTTTGGTCGATTGATGAATTTTCATCCCCCCTTTGGCCTTCTGATCAACCGGTGGAAAAGGCCGTTGCCTTATCTAAACAACTGAAAAAAGGGTTGGCGGATAATGTGGGTGAATGCGTCACATGTTCCATCGGGTTGGCGCCTAATTCCTATCTGGCAAAGGTGGCATCCGACATGATGAAACCTGACGGCATTACCGTTTTGACCAAAGACAATTTAAAGGAAAAATTATTCCCTTTGCGATTAAAGGATTTTCCGGGCATTGGCGACAACATGGAAAAACGGTTAAATCGTGCGGGGTTATGGACGGTAGAACAGGTATGGAATTGCTCTCCCAAGCAGTTACGCAAGGTATGGGGCTCGGTTGAGGGGGAAAAATTTTGGTACCGCCTCCATGGTGAGGACGTTCCTGATCGGCCCGAAAGCGAAAAAGTCATGATCGGTCATAGCCGCGTTCTGGACCCTCAACATCGCACACCCGTCATGGCCAAACATATAGGGCGGCGTTTGTTGATAAAAGCGGCGCAGAGACTTCGCCGAGCCCAATTATTAACGGGCGCAATGTCTTTAAGTGTACGAACGACGGATGATGCACGGTGGTCGATTGAGGAACGATGTTCCGCTATGGATGATAATTTAAGCCTTATCCGTCTTTATACGAAATTATGGGACGTCATGATGAACGAGCTTCATCCCTATCGGCTGAAAAAAGTGAGTGTCATCTTTCATCGCCTCGGCCCGGCGGAGAGAGTGACCGACAATTTACTCGATTTTTCTGACGATAAGACTCGAATATGGCGGGAAAAATCACGCGCCCTGTCAAACTCCATGGACGGTATTAATCGCAAATATGGTAATGACAAACTCAGCTTCGGGTCATCCCCAAAAACCATGGCGGAATTTGTCGGCACCAAAATCGCGTTTTCCCGTATTCCGGATAGGGAGGAGTTTTGGGAGTGATAGGCTTTTAAACGACAATAATCATGGTATAATGATAATGTATGTTTTTATTTGGCTCTAAAACCGCTCAAAAAGGTAATGTCCTGTTTTTAATATTAATTGCCGTGGCATTGTTTGCCGCCCTTTCATATGCCGTTACAAATTCCACACGTTCAGCAGGAAATGCGGACAGAGAAATTGATAAAACAAAAGCAGCAGAAGTCATTCAACATGCAATCAATATAAGTAGCGCTATGCAAAAGCTAATATTAATCAATGGGTGTGACTATGATGCTATTGATAACAATGTGGCATTTGGTGATCCTGCAACAAATCCTGGCCTTTGCAATATATATGATCCTGTAAATGGCGGTGGTATTCCTTATAATCAATATCCGGATGATACAGCTTCAATATTCTCAAATTCTACAAATGCTCCTGGCCCGGGAAAGAAAATAAGAATATTTAATAGAATGAAAGTGGTAAATGTAGGCATAAATACCAGAAACGACATACTTATCCATTATTTTAATATTAATGAATCCTTATGCAAGGGAATTAATAATTTGGCGAAAATTGAAGGAGAGGTTATGCAAGAAAACAGCCCTTATGAGGGTGGATGGTCTAACCCGATCAACACAGGATCATCAATGCCATCTAGTCTTGTGATAGGAGATGCAGCAACAAATTTAGTGGGTAAAAATTTTGGATGTTACAAGGCTGATCGCGCGGGTAAAGATATGGGATATCATGCCTATTATGTTCTAATTGAGCGTTAATAAACAATTTTTTAATTTTAAAAAACCCGCGAGGGGCGGGTTTTTGTCAAACGAACTGCAGCATTCTATTTTATTAATTGAAACAAGGACTTATGTATCCAAAAACGATCGTAATTTGCGTGACCGTGACGGGTGTTTCAGCTTTCTTAAGGCTTTTGCCTCAATTTGGCGAATACGTTCCCGCGTCACGTTGAATTGTTGCCCTACTTCTTCCAGTGTGTGGTCGGTGTTCATACCGATACCGAAACGCATACGCAAAACACGTTCTTCACGAGGCGTCAAAGACGCCAATACACGTGTTGTTGTTTCACGCAAATTCGCATGAATAGCGCTATCCATGGGGTTAAGGGCATTTTTATCCTCGATAAAATCACCAAGGTTTGAATCTTCCTCGTCACCAACAGGGGTTTCAAGAGACACAGGTTCCTTGGCGATTTTCAAAACTTTACGCACCTTGTCCAACGGCATATGCAGACGTTTTGCCAATTCTTCCGGTGTCGGCTCACGACCTATTTCGTGCATCATCTGACGCGACGTCCGCACCAGCTTGTTGATTGTTTCAATCATATGCACGGGGATACGGATTGTTCGCGCCTGATCGGCGATAGAACGCGTAATCGCCTGACGTATCCACCATGTGGCATAGGTGGAAAATTTATAACCACGGCGGTATTCAAACTTGTCCACCGCCTTCATCAGACCGATATTGCCTTCCTGAATAAGGTCGAGGAATTGCAATCCGCGGTTTGTATATTTTTTGGCAATGGAAATAACAAGACGCAGGTTCGCTTCGACCATTTCCTTTTTGGCACGGGCGGCCTCGCGTTCACCCTTTTGAACGGTAGAAACAATACGGCGGAATTCGGAAATCGGCAGGCCGGCTTCTTCGGAAATCGCGCCAATCTCGTCGCGCATTTTTTCGACTTTGGCTCCTTCCTTGCCGATAAAATCGGCCCATCCCTTGCCTTTTTGTTTGGCCATGTCCTTGACCCATTTCGGATCCATTTCACGACCGTAATAATTATTAAGGAAATCCTCGCGGCTGACCTTATGATCAATGGCAAGGCGCATCATTTGCCCCTCAATACCGACAAGATTGCGGTTTGTTTTGTACAGTCGGTCCAGCAATTGCTCAATACGCGCGGGGTTCAAATGAATAGTATTCATCAAATCGACCATTTCGCTTTTCAATTGCTCGTATTTTTTATTGGTCGCGGCATCAATCGCCTTACCGTTCATGATGGCGTCGATACGCTTCTCCATAACGGAAGACATTTTTTTATAGGTTTTCTTAATATTGTTAAATACTTCATAAACCTGCGGGGCGACCTCTTCCTCCATGGAAACAAGTGACATGGCAACAGCATCATCACCGCTGTCATCACCGTCGCCGTCCTCGCCGTCGGATGAGGAATTATCATCATCATCGTCGTCGTCTTCACCCTCGCTATCGTCAAGCGCTTCCGGGTCGGAATCGGGGTCCACATCCTGACCTTGGCTGTAAGTGGTTTCAAGGTCAATGACTTCCCGTAGCAGGATATCCCCTTTTTCCAATGCCTCATACCAGGCGATAATTGATTCAATGGCAAGCGGAGATTCACATATTCCGCCGATCATCATTTCACGGCCTGCCTCAATGCGTTTGGCAATGGCGATTTCACCTTCGCGCGATAACAGCTCGACAGTCCCCATCTCGCGCAAATACATACGGACGGGGTCATCGGTGCGCCCCAAATCGTCATTTTTTACATTACCTTTAACAATGCCGTGTTCCTCGCCGTCATCATCACTGTCGTCTTCATCGACATCATCGGAATCGACAAGGTTCACACCGCTATCGTTAATCGTCGACATAATATCTTCGATCTGGTCCGATGAAAAACTGTCATCGGGAAGCATGTCATTTAACTGGTCATGAGTAAGGTAACCTTGCTTTTTACCCATTTCGATAATGGCTTTTGCAATTTTACCGAGATCGGCATTGGAGGTTGCGCCAACTTTTGATTTGGTTTCTTCCTGATTATCCTGATCTGTATCTTGTGTTTGTGAATCTTGTTTTTTCAATACTGTGCCCATTAATCCGTTTTACCCTTTTCGACAGAATCTATATCAAACCCCTGTTCTGTCTAGCAATTCCTTTAAACCTGTTTCTATAGCTTCATGAGCGTCCTGTTCGAAAACATAGGCCGCATGAAGCTTCATATCCCTATTCAGGCTGGCAATCCGATCCCCTTCTATGCCTTTATTTTCCAAGGCTTCCACTAATTCTTCATGGGTGATGCCGCTCGTATCAGACAGTATTGATATAACATTCTGCCGTAACTGGTCAAGCATTTGATTCGCACTGTGGATAGAGGCCATTTTCTCCTCAAAAACGTCGTAAAATTCGGGATATTTAATAATAATTCCCATGACAAGCCGAAAAGAGAGGTCCCGATTCGCATTTGGCCGCGAAAGTTGCACTTGCGGTGCACCATATTGATCTTTTGATTTGCGTAAATGCCGTCCCCGTTGCGTGTTTTGGCCCGCCTTTATCTCATAAAATTTTGATTTCAATAACGCCTTATAACTGCTTTGAATATTACGGTCGGCAATTTGCGCCGTTACGTCATCGATTGCCTTCAATAATGACGCCTGGGCCTCGGGACGAGAGAAATCCTTTCCCAATGTCAAGTACCGCCAAATCATCTCGTGCAAGGGGATTGCTTTTTCTAAAACCGCTTGCATGGCTTCTTGCCCTTGTGCACGGATCAGGTCATCAGGGTCCTGTCCTGTTGGCATAAAGGCAAATCGTGCCGACACACCTGACCGCAAAATAGGAAGGATACGCTCCATAGCCCTGATCGCAGCCCTTTGACCCGCATTGTCCCCATCAAAACATAAATAAGGCTCTTTAATATCAGCAACGTCCTGTGTCGGTATCATATCCCATAAGAGTGAGATTTGGGTTTCGGTCATGGCGGTTCCCAAAGGTGCGACCGCGCCTGAAAATCCCGCCTGTACCAAGGCGATCACATCGGCATAGCCTTCGGCTACAATGACCGGCCTTCCATCGAGCGCGGCCTGACGCGCATTGGAAATATTATAAACAAGATGTCCTTTATGAAATAACGGGGTTTCACCCGAATTCATGTATTTAGGCGGGGTAAATGATGCGGTCGGATTGGGCGGACGCACGTGGTCGGGCAAAACGCGTCCACCAAAGGCAACGATCCTTCCCTTTTTATCGGTAACGGGAAACATCACGCGATCACGAAAAAATCCGTAATCATCAGTTCCGCGCGTCGATTTTTTGGTCAGGCACAATGTCCGCATATCATTATCATTGAACTTCTTTGCTTTCAAATGAGTGCGAAGAGCCTGCGCATCATCAGGTGCATACCCGAGACGAAAGGCGGCAATGGTTTCATCGGTTAAACCGCGTCCGCGTACATAATTTAAAATATCGCTATTGGTGGGGTCGAATAATTGCGAGGTAAAAAAACGTGCCGCCTCTTCCATCGTTTTGTAATAAAAATCATGACGATCAATTTTTTCGCGCTCCTGCGCGGTCGGACGCGGAACTTGCATACCGGCTTGGGCCGCCAGCATTTCAACCGCATCCATAAACGGCAAATTGTCATGCCGCATGACAAAACCGAGATGATCGCCATGAGCGCCACATCCGAAACAATGAAAAAATTCCTTTTCGTCATTGATGGTAAAGCTGGGTGTTTTTTCATTATGAAACGGGCAACATGCCTTGAACTCCCGCCCGGCCCTTGTCACAGTTGTACGTTGCCCGATAATATCGGACAATTTTAACCGTGAGCGTAACTCATCCAGAAAGGCTTTGGATATAACAGACATTATTTCATGTTTACCCGATCGAGCGATGTAAATAAATAACGAAATGTTTTGTGAATAAACGTAGCTAATTCTTTTACTTTATCGTCATATTTAATAGTTTATGCTTATGACTATAAATAATCACAATACTATCGAATGGTGGCGGGGCGGTGCAATTTATCAGGTTTATCCGCGGAGTTTTTATGATGCAAACGGCGATGGCATAGGCGATCTGCAAGGTATCACCGA
>DCKW01000091.1 GCA_002320485.1 Micavibrio sp. UBA1664 | reverse complement strand
AAGATTGACGGTGTTGACCCCGGGGTTGCGTCTTTAAGCGGGAATATCGCCGTGCGCTATGCCGATAATACCCTCATGGACAAAGCCCGATCCGGCACGCCGATTGATCTGGAATTATCCTACATCATCGATGCGGATCGCAAACTCGTCATCACCTGCCATGAGGTATATTTGCCAAAACCCAAACGGTCATTGTCTGGCCCGGGCGGTATTGAAGCCTCCTATGATTTCCAAGGAGCAAAAGATTCAACCCTCGGCAAAATGCTGACCATCACCCTAACCAACGATGTGGAGAGTTATTAATTATGTTGAAATTGAATATACAAACCGAACCCTATTGGATTGATCTCGGCCTCGGGGTCAGAGTCAAAGTGCGCCCATGCACAAGTCCGATTTTTTATGCGGCGCGGGCTTTTATGAATAAACGCCTACAGGATATCGGTGAGGAATACCGTAAAAGGAAAGAGATCGGTGCATCGGTGGACGATCTTCCAGATGTTGAAAACCCAGAAATCCGTGAGGCACTCGCTGAGGAATATCTGGCACGCGGTCTTGCCAGATCAGCGATTATCGATTGGGACGGTATTTTGGAATCTGACGGTGATGACAAAGCACCCGTCACCCCTGAGAAGATTGATGAGCTCATGACAGGCTTTTGGTCAATCGCCGCCAGCTTCTCTCAGCAATATACAGGCGTGCGGGAGTTGATTGAAGCCGAAAAAAAAGACTCGAGCGCCGTGCCGAATGGCACTTCGGGGACGGTGCAAGCTACTGCCGAAACTGCCCCGAAACGTGCGAAGGTTGCCCGTTCGAAAAAAACAGCCCGCAAAGCCTAGAGGGGTTTCAGGCATGGGATGTGGCGATCCGTGTTGCCTCACAGATCAGGCATGATTTTCCTCTCACTGATGCTCTCCGTCTTGCCGAGGCATTGGGATACGACCTTCATGCCATGGGTGAATTATTACCAACCATCGCCTGTGGCGTGACAAAAGCTACTTTGAATAAAACTGAATAATTGCATGTGTAATAGATAGCTCTGCTTGTGTATTAATAAATCGAGAAGTATTGTATATGTATGAAATACACTATTTTTTATTCATGGCAGTCTGACCTACCCAATAATACAAATAGGGGATTTATAGAAGACGTAATTAATAAATCCATAGCAGATTTCAATAGTAATGATCAGTACGAGTTGGAAGTTAGTATTGATAGGGATACAAAAGATGTTCCAGGGTCGCCTAATATAACCCAAACTTTAATTGATAAGATTAAAAAAAGCGATGCTTTTGTTGCGGATATTTCTATTGTAACTGGTAATAAAGAAAATGGACAACGACTTTCACCTAATCCAAACGTGATGCTGGAATTAGGTTATGCAATTGCATTATTAGGTTGGGATAAAATTATTTTATTTTGTAATGAAACATACGGAGCTGATGAAGATTTACCTTTTGATATCAGGCAGCACAGACAAATCAAATATTCGTTAAAACCGGATGATCCAAAAGCTAATCAAAGAAACAGTCTTTCAAAATATTTTGGAAAGCGTCTTGTTGAACTAATTGAAAATAGAGAGATAAATACCCAAAACTTAAAAAAACCAATTATTTTAACAGAGTGGCATTATCTCAATAAATTATCACAAAATGACGAGGTTAACCTATCTCGAACTCTAGCTTTAAAAAGAGCAACCATACCTAAATCACGAGTGGAAAAAGTCAAAGAGGATATTCAGAGCGTTCAAACCATCGATGGAAAAGCAGACCCTATTTGGAAACAAAAATTAGAGGACTATTTGAAAGATGCAGAAGAATTTATAGAAGAAAATAAAGACAAAGAAATAACCAACGGTGAAGTATTAATCTCAAACTTAGACAAACTGGAATCTGTAACTTTATCTGTAGAAAATGATGGAAACGCAATAGCAAATGATGTGCGTATTACAGTTGATTTGCCAGAATGGATTTTTGCTGTAGAGGATTACCCCAACTATAAAATTGACATGCCCGTAATGCCAAAACCTACGACACCTAAAGTAAGAAATTTGATGTATGGTTTTGACACTAGCTCTATGGTACCTCAACTACCCAATATAGATAGATTCAACAATTTAAATTTAGTAAGAAAGATCAACAGAACTTTTGCATGCTATCTCAAAGATAAACAAATAACATTTTGGTCAGATAAATTACTACATAGACATAGCCAGTGTGAAAATGATGATCCTTTTTTTCTAATAGCAATGCCAAATGCACCCTTGGGTGAGCATATTTTAAAAGCTAGAGCCTTTTGCTCAGAGTTTGATGATTTTGAAGAAATTGATCTCGTTATAAATGTAGAGTAGCTCAGACAATTCAAAAAATTTACCCCCTCTTCGGAGGGGTTTTTTAATGGAATAATCCCAATGCGATCACAAAAAAACATGTCTATCCGGCTTGCGGTGGTTGACGGCCAGAAGGTCGAGGATCAATTTGACCGCATCGGTAATCGCGGTGAAAAGGCTTTTCAGCGTATCACCCGTTCAACTGCCCCTGCCAATACATCGTTAAAGGCGGTTGACACAACGGCCAGAGCATTAAACGGTGTGTTCCGTCAGGCGGTGGGATTGGTTGCCGCCTATGCCGGATTGAACGGGCTGTTCGGGTCTGCCCGTGCAATCAATGAAACGGGCATGGCGTTTCAGGGTGTGAATACTGCGCTGGTCTCCATTACGGGGTCATCCAAAGGCGCTGCCGATGAGATGGCCTATCTGGAACAAGAATCTGAACGGCTCGGGCTTAATCTGCTTGAGATTTCCAAATCCTATATGCAGATTACGGCGGCAGCCAAAGGATCAAATCTGGAAGGTCAGGCCACACGGGATATATTCACAAGTATTGCCGAAGCCGCAACCGTGCTTCAACTCTCAACTGATCAGACTAACGGGGCTATTCGGGCGATCACCCAGATCATGTCAAAGGGCAAGGTTCAGGCCGAAGAATTGCGAGGACAATTAGGGGAACGGCTTTATGGTGCATTCCAATTGGCGGCACGCGGTATGGACATTACCACAGCACAATTGGATAAAATGCTCGAGCAAGGTCAGGTGATTGCCGATGATTTCTTACCGAAATTTGCTGCAGAAATCCGCAAGACATTCGGGGATGGTGTGCCGGAAGCCTCACAAAATGCCAGAGCAGAGCTGAACCGTTTTAATAATTCGGTTTTGGAAACCGAACGCTCCATTGCGGCTGGCGGATTTATTGACGGTATGACCCAAGGGTATCGCACGCTGGCAGGAGTTTTGAATGATCCTGCCATTCAAAATGCTGCACGGGATTTAGGTGAAACCTTAGGATCAGTGATTATCAATACGGCGGAGGGCTTGGCCTTTTTGGTTGAGCATGCGGATTTGGCTGTGACGGCAATCAGCGGTCTGGTCATTGCCCGCACTGTGGCTGGCGGTGTCGCCTTATTAAATACTGCTATTGCTGGCAATGCAGGGTTGGTGTTCGGGTTACAACTGGCCAATACGCTATCGACAGGATTTGCTATCCGCCTTGTGGCGGTGGAAGCAGCAACTAAACTGGCGACAATTGCGATGATCGGATTTCGGTCTGCCTTGATGTTAGTGGGTGGCCCCGTGGGGCTGGCAGTACTCGCTGGCATTGCCGTTTTGAAACTCGCATCCGGTCATGATGTGGCAAGAAAAGCTGCAAACGATCATGCCGAAGAGTTGAAAGAGATCAAACAACAACTCAAGGAAACAGCCGAAGCCGCTGATGATGCCACCGAAGCTTTAAGCGAAACAGAAAGCATCTATCGCTATACAAAACAGCTGGATACAGCCAAAGAGAATATCGAGGCTTTACAAAAACAATTACGCCTTGGCGGGATCGGCGGGTTTTGGGATCAATTTTTACGATTTGGAAAAGACATAGACGGCGAACTCTATCAAATCCGTCAAGCCTTTAATCAGGGGAAACTTTCGGCTACGGAATATTCGGATGCGCTGTTTAAACTGGCGACCAAATATCCTGATTTCGGGGAACAGGCCGAAGAAATTCAGGAGCAGGTTCATGCGCTTCTTGCTGCGGAACTGGCGGCAAAACGCGCAGCAGAGGCGTTGGATAATATCAGGAATCCAAAGTCACAGGCTGTTAATCAACCTGAACAACCGTCCGTTTCGAATGAGCCTGAACCTCTGTCTGATGCTGCACGGGATAAAATTCAAAAACGGATCGCAGAATTACAGGCCGAGGAAAC
>DCKW01000072.1:11987-12162 GCA_002320485.1 Micavibrio sp. UBA1664 | reverse complement strand
TTTAGCGGCATAAGCCTTGTCAATTTTCACAACCCCTTCGCTTAACGACTCACCTGTTCTGAACACGGCTGCATGTTGCTGCATGGTTTTTTGCATGGTCATACGCAACTCGATTGTCGGCAATGTCGGTAGATTATGACGGATACGGTCGAGCCTTTCGATAGCGCGCGATCCG
>DCKW01000072.1:11412-11610 GCA_002320485.1 Micavibrio sp. UBA1664 | reverse complement strand
GCGCGTTTAGCCGCCGCACGTCCAAACACCACCAAATCAAGCAACGAGTTGGAGCCAAGACGGTTTGCCCCGTGAACCGATACACACGCCGCCTCGCCAATGGCCATAAGCCCCGGTACAACATTATCGGGATTGCGTTTTGTCGGGTTCACGACCTCGCCGTGGTAATTGGTCGGAATACCACCCATGTTATAATGA
>DCKW01000072.1:0-11107 GCA_002320485.1 Micavibrio sp. UBA1664 | reverse complement strand
GGAATACCACCCATGTTATAATGAACGGTGGGAAGCACGGGAATAGGTTCCTTTGTTACATCTGCGCCGGCAAAAATTTTGGCCGTTTCCGCAATACCCGGCAGGCGTTCATTAATAACATCGGCCCCCAAATGCATAAGATTGAGGTGAATATGATCCTTGTTAGGGCCGACACCTCTGCCCTCATTAATTTCGATCGTCATTGACCGTGACACAACATCCCGCGATGCCAGATCTTTCGCAGACGGGGCATAGCGTTCCATAAAACGTTCGCCTTCGCTATTGGTTAGATAGCCGCCCTCGCCGCGAACCCCTTCAGTGATCAGACATCCCGCGCCGTAAATACCTGTGGGGTGAAACTGGGTGAATTCCATATCCTGCAAAGGTAATCCCGCGCGTAAAACCATGGCATTTCCGTCACCGGTACATGTATGCGCAGACGTACAAGAAAAATAGGCGCGCCCGTATCCGCCTGTCGCCAAAACAGTTTGATGACCGCGGAAGCGGTGTAAGGTCCCGTCATCCAGATTCCATGCCATCACGCCCAAACATTCACCATTATCACCCATAATTAAATCTAGGGCGAAATATTCGATAAAAAATTCAGCCTGATGCTTCAGAGCCTGTTGATATAATGTATGCAAAATTGCATGGCCTGTGCGGTCGGCGGCGGCGCATGTGCGTTGTGCAGTGCCTTCGCCATAATTTGTAGTCATCCCCCCGAAAGGACGTTGATAAATTTTTCCTTCGGCAGTCCGTGAGAACGGTACGCCATAATGCTCCAGTTCGATAATGGACGGAATTGCCTCGCGGCACATATATTCGATCGCATCCTGATCGCCCAGCCAGTCGGAACCTTTGACCGTATCATACATGTGATAACGCCAGTCATCCTCACCCATGTTGCCTAATGCCGCGGAAATTCCGCCCTGCGCGGCAACGGTGTGCGAACGTGTCGGAAAAACCTTTGTCAGGCAGGCGGTCTTTAGTCCCACTTCGGCCATACCGAATGTTGCCCGCAACCCAGCACCACCCGCACCGACGACAATAACGTCATATTCGTGATCAATAATTTTCTGTCCGTTGTATTCTGTAATCATAAGTATAAATATTCCTATAGTGCGACTTGCAAAATGCTGAAAATACAGGCAATTGCCATAGCAAGAAAAATCAGTCGCTGTCCGACCAGTTTAAAAATTTTAAATCCTTCGTTATGAACATAATCTTCGATAATCACCTGACAGCCTAACACCGCGTGATAAAAAGAAGATATAACAAACAGGATCATCCCGATAGCGTTTACCGGATTGGCCAACCATGATTCCGCCCCTGCGACATATTGTAAATCGGCATTGGTAACCAGCGAATACAAAAGCCATAATCCCAAAACAAGATTGGAAATAGCCGTCATGCGTTGCATCATCCAGTGATGAACGCCGGATTTTGCCGCACCCAGACCTCTGGCGCGGGCTAATGGAGTTTTCAGTCCCGTCTTTTCCCATTTTAAAAGCTTGTTCATGATAACACCCCTCTTAAAACATCTTGATAAATATAGGCCCAAGTCAGGGCGGTTAGGATTACGGCCATTACTATAACCAGCCACCCCGTTATGCAAGAATCCCTATTTTCAAATAACAACCCACAATCACGGACAAGGTGGCGAATACCTGTACACATATGATAATAAAAGGCCGCAGTCCAACCTGCCAACAAGATTTGTCCTACAGGGGATGTGCAAAATGTAATGAAAAATTCATAAGCTTCACGTCCGCTGGACAATGCCACCAAACCCCATGTCAGCAATATTAAACCGATGGTGAGGGCAACGCCCGCGACCCTATGTAATATTGAAGTATTGCCGGTTATTCCTAATTTGTAAATTTGCAAGTGCGGTGATAAAGGCCGCTCTTTTTTAAGAGGAGTATCTGTCATGAAACTCATTATAGGGTAATTTTTCAAGGAAGGAAGGGCGAATTTTTGCCCTTCCCCATCGCTCATCGCCTCGTCACTGCAGATAAAAACATGGGTGGTCGATTACCAAATGTACGGTCTACAATATTTGCCAACAGGTCGGAGGTTACATTTTGAGATAGAATAGCTTGTTCAAGCCTACCATCGTCTTTTCGGCCGCTACCATATTGTTGTTTGATGGCGATTTCGGCATTTCGTGCCCCGGACACCTCTGCGAAGTTAATACGAACACATGCTGCATTATCTTGAAGAGAATCAAACGCTTTGACCACAACAATTTTTTGATCACGATGAACGTTGACACCGTGAAAAGTGCTTCTCGGTTTTTGTTGGGAGGCTGCGCGAAAATATTCAATATTTGTAATAGTTTGACTTATCATACCAATCCTTTTTCGGTCGGTATACCAAGCCTATCAACATATGTCAATTATTTATGCTGTTGGTTCAAAATCCATCGCCACGCCATTCATACAATAACGAAGGCCTGTCGGTTTAGGGCCGTCAGGGAAAACGTGCCCCAAATGGCCGCCGCAATTTGCACAGTGAACCTCGGTCCGTTTCATCCACAGGGTATTATCTTCCCGTTCACCCACGGCCTGACCGCTTACACCGTCGATGGGCTGGTAAAAGGACGGCCATCCGGTGCCGCTGTTAAATTTCGCATCAGAACTGTAAACTTCTTGACCACACCCGGCGCAGCTGTAAATACCTTGGCGTTTTTCCTCGTTTAAGGGTGACGTAAAGGCGCGCTCCGTCCCGTGATCGCGCAGAACATCATATTCCTGTTCGGTCAGTTTCTTTTTCCATTCTTCTTCAGATAAAGAATAGGGAAAGTTGGCATCAATATCTTTTTTCTTGTTTAATCCGAACATGGCAAATCCTTTTGTAGAATAGAGCATATATGCTGCGATGGCCCCGCTGGTTGTTAAAAATTCGCGGCGTGTCATGGGTTATATCTCTCCTATTCTATTATTTAGTATGAATAGAATAGAAAAAAAGGATGGTTATTTTTAGGCAAAGCTTCGCGCCGCTTCAACCGCCTGTAATGCAACGCTTGCACGGATATTATCTGCCGTTATCCAGAAAGATATACCGTAATCGACAGTGGAATCGTCCCGTATACGGCTGAGGAAAATTGCATCTTCCCCCGCAATTTCGGCAGGGGTCACAAATTCCATTTCACTTGCCGTATCAATAATGGTTAACCCTTCGGTCGCGCGCCAGATTTTGCGTGCTGCCTTGGCATCTATATCGCTATTAAACTCCACATTTACACTCATACCATGACCGATGAAGACGGGAACCTGAACACAAGTTGCGGTTAACTTGATTGATTTACCGACTTCTTTTTTGATTTCTGCGGCAAGACGCCATTCCGATTCGGTGGCACCGTCCTTCATAAAATGATCGGTTTGCGGAATAACATTAAAGGCGATCTGCTTACCAAATACATTGTTTTCCATGGCATCATGCACAAAAAATTTGCGGGACTGGTTAAACAGTTCATCCATACCGTCTTTCCCCTCGGAAGACGTTGCCTCATATGTGGATACCACAACACGTTTAATGTCCGCCTCCGCCTGAAGTGGCTTTAAAGCGGCCGCCAGTTGCGTAGCGATGGCAGACGGCATCGAAATACAATTATCATGACGAATATCGTCAAACAGGTAATGCCCGCCCAGGTCGACCACCTTCACATTTTGTTTCAAGGCCTGTTCGATAATGTCCTTCGCTGTTTGTCCATGACCAGTATGAAACAGGATATCGCATTTATCGAAATCGAATTTTAATATATCAACCGCCTTCACATCGCGGTCGCCAAAAGACATTTCTTTCCCACCCTGACGGGTGGTCGTCAACGCGTATAGTTCAGATACCGGGAAATCAGTTTCCGCCAAAATTGTTAAAATTTCGTGTCCGACCAGTGATACCGCATCAAAAACCGCAATATTTAAACCCATAATTTATCCTTTATTGTGTCTTTCAGGTTGTCTGGTTCGTAACATAGGGTAAACTCGATTAAATGACTAGTCCGGATTTACCAGCAGGGTTTTTGGAGGCGGTGGATTCCGCCCCCTTCGGCTTTTGCCTTCTTAATGCCTCCAATCATGAAATTTCCTATGTGAATTATGCTTTCGGGCCGATGTTGGGGCAATTTGATATTATTAATATCAATCAGAATATCGAAGAGCTGATCCCCGATTATATCATGCAATACATCTTTCATCAGGCGCAGCGCAGCTATGACTATGATTGCGAAATTTTTACCGAGACGGGCAGCAGCCGCTGGGTCCGTATCCATGTTGAGGAAATCAACTATAAATCGCAACCATATCTGGCATTGTGGATCAATGATGTAACCCAAATCATAGAATCAGAAAGCCGCAACGCCCAAGCCTTAAAAGCGATGGAACAGGCGGCGGAAATGAAATCCAATCTGCTGGCCACCATGAGTCATGAAATCAGGACGCCGATGCAGGCTGTTTTCGGCTTTCTCGAACTGATCGCCGAGGAAAAACCGGACCAGAAAATTCTTGATATGGTGACAACGGCCCGATCATCGGCGGCGGATTTGCTGGAAATTTTGGATGATGTTCTGGATCTGGCAAAACTGGATGCCGATAAAATGGAGCTTGATAATTTTGAAATTCCCGTCCGTACACTGAGTTCCGGTGTTATAGAAGCCTTAGAGGTTAAAAAATTCGGCAATAATGTTGATCTGCTCTCGCGTGTGGGGGAGGACGTCCCCTCCGTTGTAAAAGGGGACCCTAAGCGTTTGCGCCAAATCCTGATCAATCTCATGGGAAATTCCCTGAAATTTACACGGGAAGGACACATCACGTTAATGATCAGCACCAATTGTCAAAAATTGACCTTACCGAAAGGGGCATTAGGCCTCCGGTTCGAGATTATTGATACGGGAATTGGGATGAGCGAAGAAGCATGCCAACGCTTGTTCAAACCATTTTCGCAAGCCGACAACAGCACGACACGCGCCTTTGGAGGGACGGGCCTCGGTTTATCGATCTGTAAAAAACTTGTCGATTTGATGGGTGGTAAAATCGGTGTTTATTCGCGCCAAGGCATGGGATCGACCTTTTGGTTTGAAATTCCGACGGAGGAAGTAAGCTCCGCCTACCAATCCGACAATATGCCCTCTCTTGAAGGGCTGGCTTTGCTTGTTATCGAGGATCACCCCAAAGCGGTTGTTGAGATTACAAACGCCCTCAAATCCATGGGGGCGGAGGTCGAATCCTGCATGACGTACGAAGAGGGATTGAATCTGATTAAACGCAGGCCGTTTGATGCCGCTATCTGTGATCATAATTTGCCCGACGGGTGGGGCCTCAACCTGATACGTGACATTAATGATATCCGCCCTTATTGCGGCCTTGTCATGTATACGGTACATGATGATTATTCAATTCAAAATGCCTTACGCTCACTGGGCGCCAACCATCTTGTCAAACCCGCAAGTCGCGCCGGCTTGGGTGAGGCGGTTCAGGGCGTGGTTAAGCAAATCAGCAGTCAGCGCTTGGATGGACCGCAAAAAATACTGTTTGCCGAGGATACCCCCGCCGTTCGCGAAATTCTTGACAAGCAATTACATACACTTGGAATAGAAGCCGATTTCGTTGAAAACGGCCAAGAAGCTCTTGACGCTTTGAAAACAGGAAAATACGGTATTTTGTTTACTGATCTGCACATGCCCGAAGTTGACGGATATCATGTTATTCGCTCCATCCGCAACAGCGAGACTGAGGAAAAACGTTTTCCCGTGATCGTTATGACCGCGGACGTCCAGATGGCGCAGCGCCAGACATACATGGAATTAGGATTTGATGAATGTTTGTTAAAACCGGTCTCGTTGGCGCAAGTGCGCCGCCTGATGATGCGATGGGGATTACTGCCTGAAGGGATTGTGAGGGCATCTGATACCGATTCACCTTCCTTATCCTCCAAGACAGAAGACCCATCTATAAATTTAAAAGAATTGAAAAATATTTTAGGTGCTTTGGACGATATGGCATTGGAAATGCTGGATATGTTTACCACGATGACAGAACCGCTTATCGCTGATTTACAATCGGCTTACGATAATAAAAATTGGGATCAATTTTCAGAAATAGGACACAGCCTGAAAGGATCGGCCCGTTCTGCAGGCGCGATGAAACTGGGCGATATTTGCTCACGTATTCAGGATGAAACGCCAAAAGCCGATGCAGCCACCCGATCACAAATGATGCAGGCGGCAAAAGAAGAGTTTTCCGCTGTTAAACAGTCTATAGAGCAATTAAAACAAACCGGGTTTTAGGGACAAGGATTCGGCCCGCCGGTGGCCGCAGTATTCGCCCCGCGAATGATCCAGTAACGCAGGCACTTTGTACCATTCTCACAACTGTTTGATCCTGTACCATCAATATAATCGACCTCGCACGAGGCCATTAAATTGTCAATTCTGTCCATGGATTCACCAATTTGCGGGTCGCTTTTATCAGATGTGATTTGAAAATACACACCGTCGAGGCGCACACCGTGCACCGTGGCATCCCCGTTAAAATAAGTCCAATCATCCATCAAATCAGGCTTGGGTGGAAGGTATCCTGCAAACTCTCCCGATCCTCCGAATAAATCATGGTAATCATCATTTCCTGTTGCACCCGATGTCGCGCTTGTGCCGGGGCATTGCAGGCGGGAAACCTTGTCATCGGCGGCAGGTGACGTGAATTCTGTTGATGACGGGTTAAGCGGGTAAGGATTATTATAATCCGCCTCGGCAATATCGGCGGCGTCGCCTTTGGTAAACCTTAACACGCAATCCTGAATGGCGGAGCGGATCACACGCGATTGTGAATTTAATTCCTGTCCCAATCTAAAACTATTTTGGGTTCGCGATGATTGTCCGCCGTCACCGATCATCGTGCTTGTCAATGCCGCAAGCAAGGCCACGGCAATCAAAATGTAAATCAAGGCCCCGCCCTTTTGGAGCGAAGCCTTGGAAAATTTATTTAAAAACACCTTAGACATTCATACCAATCTTAGCGTTCGTTTATAACATGGTAGTAAACATATGGTCCGCCAGCATCACGAAAGCATCCAAAAGGAAAACCTGCAAGATCATCCGTAGCATTATCGAGTGTATGAAGTGCAGTAGGATCAGCATATTCATCATCCATATTATTATCTACATCCCCTGAATTTCCGCCAATGAGCGTAGGCGTTAAAGCAGGTACAGTATCCGAAAGAGCCGTGGTCACGCCTGCCTCAACATTAATGCGCTGACATACGGCTTGTGTTACTCCAGGCAAAAACGCTACAAGCTCATTCCCTGTAATTGTAGTATCACCAGGTGTTACGCCGATATCAGGGACTTCAAAATCCATGTTATAGTACCACAAACCGCCGGTATTACCGCCATCGGCCGCCATCATATCGGAAGGGGCAGTTTGATAAACCGCTCCACCACCTTCTGGATGAAAAACAGCTAAGCGACCAGTAGTATCTGTTAAATCGCCAAAATCTGCAGGGGCATTAAATTCAAATTCCGTAATATCGCGTCCATCAATGATCATTCGTAATACAGCTGTTCTGATCTGGTTTGGATATTGCGCCAATTGAGCCGAGTTCAAAATATTAGTCTCACGACCTGAGTCACCGCCCGAACGGGATGATTGCGTCACCGCATATGATAGCGCGGCAAATAATGCCACGGCAATCAGGATCAGGAATAACACATTCCCTTTTTGTGTTTGCTTCTGTTTCATCTTCTTTAAATTACCTTTCTGTTTTGTCCCTAGAATCTATACCCATCTATTCTGACTTGAATCTTACCGTTCAATTTTTAAAGTATTAATTTTAAAAGTTCCGCTTAAAAAAGCGCCCTCACATTCACGTCCTACACATAAAGAGTCTAATGATAAACGCCAGCGTTGTCCACCATTGTAAGCGTGATTGATTGCCTCGCGGAAAGCACCGAAATAACGTCCGTCAGATGCGCTGACCGTTATCGTCCCCGGCGATGATTTTGTGATAGTGACGGAACTGTAAATCGGTTTCACACGATTAACAAAATCCGTAATTTCGTTATCAGGCACAGGCGTGGATTTTAACTGGGCCACCACAGGTTTTAATGCCTCTGATTTCGCCAGTTCGGCGCGGATATCCGCAACATCCTGGGCCACGGTTGTGGCATAAACAATTGCCAATCCACCTAAAAGCCATGCCAATCCGCCCGCGATCAAAACCGCATGGCCCGCCCTTAAGGGCAAGCCTTCCAAAAACTTGTTCATATCGGTCATGCTTTGCGGTGACAAATATTTTGCCATCTGGGCATTCAGCGATTTGAAGTTCGTTTTTTTCATTTAGCGGTTCTTTCCATTCTCAGTATATATCGCGCTTTTTAACATGCGATGAATTTTGCGACGAATTCATTTAAAATTAGATAAAAATTATAATAAAAACCTACCATTAAGATGTTCCCCTAATTCTTACACGTCCGTCCGGCTCAATCGTATTGCTTACAGGCTGTGCACCCCGCAATGCAGGTGTGGAGGTGGATGTAAAGGCTTGGGGGACAAGGGCTTCCCAAATAACATTTCCACCCTTAACCTCGTATTTTACCAGTGTACCTTGAATCTGGTATAAATTATCGTTTAATTCCTGAATGCGGACAATATGTTTCAGGGCATCATTTTCCAGCGAGCGCGCGGCATCGTTAAGCAATTGCATCGAGGCCAATTCAGTTTCCGATTTAGTTTCATCCAGTTGCGGCTGTAAAATATTGGCGTAGGCAAACATCACCAGAATATAAATCGAGGCAATCACGGCGACACCCGCCCCCGTCAAAACCATGATCTTTCCTGCGGCACGAGACAACATGTCCGTTTTCAATTCAATATTGACCCACGGGCAAATCTCGGCAGTTTCAGCATTAATTGTGACGAAATTCGCATCCAGTGACTGGACTTTGGGCAAGATTGTCCGTGCAGGGCCTAAAAATAATTGCATCCGGCCTGTTTCCTTATCCCATCGCAAAGCCCCGGCCTGACCGTCCTTTTCATAGATATAAACAGTTTCCTTGTCCCAATACTCACTATTTCCGGGTAGAGCCGCGGCCAGAGGACACCAACTGTCGGGATTCGATGCCAGAGACGAGGATGGTGTTGCGATATACCAGCATCGGCCTTCCTCGATCGTGTAGGAAAAATGCACGCGTTCGGTTCCGCAGGCCTGAACCGCCGCATTCCAGACGCTTTCCTCCTCCGCACCGGGAATGTGCGGAATAGAACCTGCGATCAATTCATCAGGCAGAGAGGGTTGATATAATTTACGGGCATTGGCCTTGTCGCCTGCAATCCGCTCAAGCAATGTTGCCTGTACGGTTTTCGGCGCGGAGACTGCGGATGATGTTTCAGGTGTTAAGGTGCCGTCATTCGCGACGGTATCTTCGCTTTTCTTGCCTGCCATTACATTGCACCCCCGAGCAATCCGCCCATCATACTGTCCAAACTCATATTCATAACTGTTAACCCGAAAATGGCACTACCGAAGGCAATGACCAGATAAAGACCCGTAATCGCAAACGCCAGCCAGACAATCAGGGAATGTTTTGTTTTCCCCGCCTGTGCACGCATTTCGGCAATCGCATCCATAATTGTAGCAAGTTGTGTCAAATCAGACAAGCCTGCCAGTTCCATCCGTTCATTTCGCCGCAACGGCTCTCTGTCAAGGGCCTGCCCCAACGATACCCCGCGACCCAAATCATCATGAGCCTCTTTCCAATAAGTTGCAATATCGGGAATATTTGTCGATTCAGATGCTTGTAACAAGGCATCGGAAATGGGAACACGCCCTCGGATCATTCGCGCACAAACCGACATCGAATCTGCAAAACCGAGGTCGCGCAGATATGCGCCTATTAACGGGATGGAGCGGACAAATCTGGCCGTAGGCCAATCTTTCTTTCCGCGGTTATAAAAGAATGACAAGATACACCAGATCAGCGTTGCCCCCGCCGCCAGAGCCGTCACAATCAATACATTCCACAATAATTCCAGGTTGCCGACAACCCGATCAAATTCGGCCAGTTCTTGCGGATCGGTCGGTTTGTTATCATGAAACCATTTTAAAACAAGGTCTTTCCCCCAAAATAAGGACTGGGTAATTGAAAACACATCAAACCCAAGCCATGCCATCGTTCCACCCATGGCACGCGTATTCTTACGTTTTTGCGTAATTGTTTCGATCGCGTGCGGAATCCCCTCGCGCAGTTTATTGGCCTTTTCTGAGGCAGCGAGAATGGCAATGGTAGACCTGTCAAAAATCCGTAAGGTTTTTAGTGCATCAATAACGCCTAATCCTTGCGACAACGCTTCGCGTGCCGGTGCCAGAATATTTTGCCGCATCGGGTTGGATTCAATTTCGATCAGCTTCCACAAGGCAACCCCGGGAGATGTTGATGATGAGCGGAACATAATGCCGCGCAATAACTGAATTTGCCACCATGAGGACCGCGCCAATACCCTCTCTGCAGGGGACCGCTTATACTCACGTATCGACAGGACATAGGCGCCTCTCTTCGACACTTCGCGGCGGACGTCTTTTTGGGTCGGCAGGTAGAATGTTTCCCTGATACGTTTAGGGCCCGATGTTGTTTCGTATGCAATATCCGCCAGCCATTGTCTCACGCTAATCCTCCACGTGAAGCAGGGCAATCCGCGGGTCAACCAGACCCGAATTCATAAGGTCGACAATTCCTTCGCGGCGGGAGTGGAAAATCACCCCGTTTTCGTTGGGAATATCATTCACATTATTCATCAGGGCGTTGTAGATACCATCGCGTTCATTCACGGCGGATGTAATCAGCAAGGCATCCAGCAACAATGTCCGTCCCACAAATCCTGTACGGGCACATAAATCACACCCTGCCGTATTATGTTTTGAAACTTTGGATGTCGGTTGCAGGTCCAACGCCTCAATCTGGTCGTTATCAAGCAGTTCTGATGCCTGAACTTTATGAGCGCACCCTTGACACAGCATTTTAATCAGACGCTGGTTCAGGATACATCGCACTTGTTGCGCTAATGTATATGTTGATGATCGTTCCCGCTCCGCAGGCATGAGCGAGCGCAATCGC
>DCKW01000006.1:15093-18566 GCA_002320485.1 Micavibrio sp. UBA1664 | reverse complement strand
TCAAGCAGCTTGGATTTGGTCATGCCTGTCGTATCATCCGCAACCGCGGCGGACGCATTTGCCAGCGCATTAATGATCATTTCATCGGTTTTGCGCCCCAACGCATAAGCACCGGCATTGGCAATCACCTGACGCTCGTCATGATTCAGTTTAATCTCGTCCAGTTTATCAATCCAGTCACCCGCGTAATAATCCTGCAAGGCAACCTCAATGGCAGTGTGTTCCAAATTCATGACAGGAACCATACCGCCCGATGATTTTGTCATAGCCGTGCCCTTACCAACCTTTTGGAATGTGCATGAAGCCCCTTTGACATTGTTGGATGTGCGTACAGTATTCCGTAATTTCGAGCCCATACGCTGATAAGCGGAATGAACCTCGCGTTCAAATTGTTTGACGAAGGCCGTATCGATAGATGTCGACATTTAAAAAACTCCTTTAAAATTAATATAAATGAAAAATCAAAAGAGGTTGTCGTCAGGAAATGACGGCCTGCGGATATAAAAAACGCCCGGGTGACGATGCTAGCCATTGTCCAGACACAATTATAGTCTTGATAAAATAGTTATAGGATATTATTCCTAATGTGTCAAGCGTTTTTTTTTCGTATGATGTTCAGGACGAAAAGACCCGTCTTTTCTATCATGCGTAAATACGCCCTGCCCTTGTAATATTTTAAAATGCTGCTCACGCCACCATTTTCCGTTAATACAAATTTCGGGAGCCTGGAATCCGTTGGGTAATCGTCCCGAAGGGTGAGACTCCACATAAGGAATTAAGATGTCGAGCCACATCTGGCGCGAAATCAGAAGACATTGATCGGTAAAATCGATGACAGAGCTGTCTATAATTAAGAAATCACCGTCACGTTGTATGTGGTCAGGATAAATTTTTTCGGGGTGATCCTCAATAAATACTGATCGTCCACGGAAGCGTTGTGCATTTGTTGGCCTTAATATGTGATTGATAAAACGGTGCCATGCGGTATGGGGATGACTGTCTAAATCATGTTCGGCGGGGATAAATTGCTGCGATGGCGAGCACGCATTGTAATAGCGCAAATATTTTTCGACATCAGCGAACCCTTCCCCAACTTTCCAGCGGTGACGCATACGGGCCATATCGGCCTTTCCCGTTTCAATCAGATTCACGGCCTCTTTAATATGCTTTTTGGCAAATTCGGCATCTTCAACAATCGGGTTATCATTTTGGAGCAACAATATATAGTCTGTATCAAGATATTCAGCCATCATCTTCATACCATACGCGATACCCTTATTAGGCCCGCCTGCATAATCCCAACCATATTTTTTTGCAATCGCTTCATCGGCATCAACCATATCTGAAAAATAGATTAGCTTGCTGTCAAACATATCCAGAAACCCGTTATCGCGATAGCTTTGCAAAGATTTTTCCAGAGTTTGATGCGCCTTCCAGGATAAAACGCCCACGCCAATTTTTTTATTCATAATTCTTGTTTTCTTTGTAATGACGATATGCTTTGTGATATAACATAAGCCATGACCACACACAAAGATATTGTTTCCGGACGCAAGAACGCCAATGATAATACAACCGATCAACGTCGACGTTTTCCACGCCGCGATTGCGATGTATGTATGGTCAATGTGGACGGGCATCCTTTCCCCGTTGTGGACTGGAGCCAATGTGGCGTATTATTTGAAGGCGATACCCGCTTTTTTGCCGAGGGTCAGACCGTCAATATGATCTTGCGCTTTAAAACTGCGGACGGGGTCGAGGATATCAAGATTACAGGAAAAATCGTCCGTAAAAATGGCCGTGCGGTTGCAACCACGTTTAGCGATCTGCCCGAACGGACTCTTAAATCTTTTGAAAAAATAATCGAACGTTCAGTCGCATAAAAAGCCGTCGGGAGTATTATCCCCCGAACGACATTTAAAGACATTACTCCGCATAAAGGTTTTTGAATCCTTCGGTGACCTTGGCAATGTAGGCAGGATCTTTATCGCGCCAGTATTTCGGATCATTCATCATGGATTGCAAATCCTTTTCGGCATTGGATGATATGGCACGACCTTTTGCCCCCAATGTCATCGGTTCTTCGGACTGCATCATTTTATAGAGCGCCATAATCCCTTCGTAAGACGAACTCATTCCCTGCAAAACCTGCGACGGCAGATTTTTCTTACCAAAGGCCAGCATTTGACGGGATACCTCACGCCACTGATCCTCGCCACCGAAGTAATCCGTCAAGCGTTCAATTTCGCGCTCAGCCTGAAACTCGGCTGCCATGTCCAGAATCATCGGGACCATTTGCTCGACAGCCAGATCATAGACCTCCTGTACCTGTTCGGCGGAAAAACCCTTGGCATGCAATCGTTTGTTCAATTCCATATCCGGTTCAAAAAGGTTATCTTTAACGGAAACCTCATATTCCTCAGGTGTAGCGGGAATGGTCAGTAAACTTCCCGCGGAAGACGGCGCAGACATCTTTTTTTCAAGTTCCAGATAGGATTTGACCAAGGCGTCAACGCGTACCTCGCCTTTATCAGCATCCCAAAATTTTTCAGGTATGGTATCGGGCTTCCCGCTTTGGGGTTGATGTTCGGTTTTTAAAAGATTTTTATCTTCAGTCATTGTCATTATTCTCCTGATTGTTGAAGTGTTGAAGTGGGTTGTTCTGGCATCGGCATTGTTTCACGGATAAGGTCGCTGGGCACGCCCAATGCCTTACCCAGATGCCGTACGGCGGCGGGCAGATCGACAGCGGAGGCCGCTTCCGGCCCCATGGAAAGAGCGGTATTCATCCAATACATGGTATTTTGTACATTGTTTTGACGTTGCCCCAGTGCCAGTGGTGAACGGTAATCAATCGCGACCAGACGGCCATCAATATCAATATCGGGAACCTCCCCCCGACGCCTTAAAATGGTATAGGCACGTTGTAACAGCGGCGTCAGCAATTCCGCCTGCAACCGCCCGTATGTCGCGCCAAGCAGCAATGCCATTTCGGCGGATCGCTCCAAGACCTCTGTCGCGGTCATTTGCCTTTGTCCGATCATTCCCAGACGATCAACCATCAAGGCATGGCGAATGCGCGCGCGTAAATCCTCTAGTACGATTTGCGATACGTCAAAATTTGACGGCATTTCCAACGGTGTTAATCCGCGCGAGCCTACGGCCTTTGGAATGATCGTGCCGGGCGACAACTCGATATTCGACAGATTGATCACGCCGTCATCATCCGCTTGCCAAATTCCGCTGGCGGCAATAGAGGCATTTTTCAAAATCAGCTCGACCACTTTGTTTGCGGTTTTAATGTCCGGCAAGGCTTTCATCACAGGTGATCTGCCATATATTTCCCCCGGGGCTTTCATCCAGCGAAATGCAATAAACGGCGGCGTTTGAAATTGTCCTTCCGCCAATTGCAGAGGTTCAGCCCCCTCGTCCATAAGGAAAGATTGATAGCTGTATCCGGCTTCATACGGGAC
>DCKW01000006.1:0-14700 GCA_002320485.1 Micavibrio sp. UBA1664 | reverse complement strand
CCGGTAAATCAACCTTGTCAAAGCGGGAATATATTTCCTCTAACGTCATATCTACTTGTCGATAAACGTTATCCAACCTCCCTGTTCTCGCCCCTTCTCCGAATGCGATTTCAGATAACGGGATGGCTTTAAAACGGAATGCACTGAATCCCCCTGGCTGGGCCTCTTCAAATAAAAGTGTTGCCGTTCCACCCGTTGCAAGATCGAGAAACGCCTGATGCATTTCAGTGGTGAAATTCGAACGGTCCAGATGCGATTGTAATAACGTTGCGGCCTTTTCCAAGGCCGGGGCCAATAACTCTGCATCTTGCGCCGTCATGTCGGGGCCTGACGAAAATCCGAACCATTGCGACCACGGCGGCGTCAGGTTACCTAGCAAACTTGCCGCCAACTGTTCCACCGCGTCCATGGCGGTTCCGTCGTAAATATGGCTTGTGCGCGGTTGCCCTATCGCTCCCCCGCTTGCAAATTCCTGTTGCGGCAAGGCATATTCATAGCATTCCTTCCACAACTTTTCCCATGAAGAACGGCGGGTCTTCGCCTCTTCATAATCCTGTAAAATACGTCGATTCATCTATTTATTCTCCTAACAGTGTTTTGCGTTGGGGCACCAGATCGTTCATATCGTTCAAAACACCGCGATAACTGGTTTGAATAAGGGAGTTACGTCCGCGATTTGTCCGTCGGATGAAATCACGAAGATTTTCCTCTCCCGATGGCACGGAAACGTTGCTATCGTTGGTTCCATTCTCGGCCGGGGACCGCGATTGGCCCGAGTTTGTGCCTGACGATGGTGTGTACACCATCGGCGAATAGGTCGGGGTAACAGGGGAAAATAGTGAACCCATAATTTATCCTTTCGATTGAGATTTGAGGAGATAGCGATATAACCGGTATGGCGTTATCAAAAACCGTTTGTGCACGCCCAAAACCCTCTTGACGGTTTCTACGCAGGAAAAGGGCGATAGTGGCGCAATTTTCCGAGGGGTAATAAAAGTCGGAGCTTTCACAACAATTTTCCCTTGCTGGGTAAAATAACGCGGAAAGTTAAAATGCACCGGATGCGGTAAAACACGGATATCGGTTTTATCGGCACGCGGATCAATCAAAATCCATCGTTGATCCTGCTGCATCATAATAAAACAGTGGCGAAATCCTTTGCGAAGTATTTTCAGCATACGTATGTCAGTATCATCGGAAAAAACCACCCATATCGTAAGCGGGCTTTCCGAAACATTTTGCGGGGATAATAAAGGTCGCTCTACCATGCGGCGATGCCCTCCCTGCGTTTTTGAAAATCGATAATTTCCGCACTTAAGGACGGGAGAACGATTCCTTTTGCCACAAAAACATCCCGCATAACCGCCATCGCCTCGTCCCATAAATGACTGGCCAAAACCTCTGTGGCGCGGGTGATGTCAGGCGCAACCATCCTTACACCGTAATGGCGCAAAATACGAAAATGATGCATATTCAATCGGCGATGACGATGCAGACGTTCGAGAATTTTGAAAATATCCGTCGGCTCGCACGGGCGTTTATACAAACCTTCATTTGCCCGGATGCGCGCCCCTGCTTCGCGGGCTGTTGTCGCCTGTATAAACCAGAACCACGCCTCCTCCGCACTGTCAAATAATGTAAAATTATCGCCCATTTTTCCGTTCCGCCTTTCTTTTGTTCCTTTTATGTTCTTTATTTGTTCTAATAAATCACGGAACATTCGGCACGTCAACAATTATTTAGGTTTTTTTTCCTATATACAATTCGTGTTTAGCGTGGGATTATTATCCTATGTTCTCGCATAACGAAATATGGATTGCCATTGATAAACTGGCCTCTGTCGCAGGGTATTCCACCTCGGGTCTGGCGAAAAAGGCCGGATTGGACCCTACCGCTTTTAACAAAAGCAAGCGTATGAGCCCCGAGGGCAAACCGCGATGGCCGTCAACGGAATCACTTGCGAAAATTTTGTCGGTGACCAATGTAACGATGAACGAATTTATTTTGTTTATCGAAAGCAATCATATCGAGATCAACCTGCATAATGCGGCCCCGCTACCAAAATCCATTCCGGTAATCGGCTGCGTTCAGGCAGGCGGACAAGGATATTTTACCGATGCCGGTTATCCGCAAGGTGAAGGGTGGGATTACGTCGACCTGCCGGGCTTTACCCCGAAAGACGAAAGCAGTTATGCGCTAGAGGTGAGCGGCGATTCGATGCAACCCCTTTACCGCGACGGCGATATTCTGGTCGTATCACCCGAAGCAGGTATCAGACGTGGCGACCGCGTGATTGTTAAAACACGCGACGGTCAGGTTATGGCGAAAGAACTTAATCGTCAGACGACAACGCGGATAGAATTAAAATCCCTTAATCCCGCGCATGAGGACATTGTTTTCTCCCCCGCCGATATTGAATGGATTGCACGCGTATTATGGGTTAGCCAGTAAAACTAAAGGGTGTTTACCTTCATATCCCGCTCGTGTAAAAAGAAGGGAAAAGAAAAAGGAAACCGTTACGCATGGCATTTTCAATTCCCCATTATTCCAAAGATATTATTGCACGCGAAGCCTCTAAAATCTTGTTAGAAACAGAGGCAATCAAGGTTGATACAAAAAATCCGTTTACCTATACCTCCGGTCGTGTGGGGCCCACTTATGTCGACTGTCGCAAGCTGATCGCCTTTCCGCATGCCCGCGGTGTTTTAATGGACATGGCGGCATCACTTCTGCTTCAGGAAACGGGATATGAATCACTGGATGTTATTGCCGGCGGCGAAACGGCGGGTATTCCGTATGCGGCATTTTTGTCGGAACGGTTGAATCTGCCGATGGCCTATGTGCGTAAAAAACCTAAAGGTCATGGTAAAATGGCCCAGATCGAAGGCCATTTGGAAGAAGGACAACGGGTTTTGCTGGCCGAAGATTTACAAACAGACGGCGGCTCTAAAAAGGTTTTTGTCAATGCCTTGCGTGACGCAGGTGCGATAGTAGAGCATGCCTTCGTCGTTTTTCATTACGGCGTGTTCGACGCCAGCGAGAAAAATATGAAAGATTTGGGCATTCGACTGCATGCGCTGACCACTTGGCCTCTTGTTTTGGAAACGGCGCAAATGACCGGACATTTCGATAAAGACACAATTCAGTCCGTCCGCACATTTCTTAATGATCCCGTACAATGGTCGCTTGACCATGGTGGTAAGGGTGAAGATACAGACGCTACATAAAAAGGAGATTTAATTGGATACAAAACTCCACTTCCTTGCCAGTGAAACAGAGGCCGCCCAGGATGCCCTGCACGGATTGACCAGCCATTATGGGCAGGCATCGATTGACGAATGCGATATTATTGTCCCGTTGGGGGGCGATGGTTTTCTTTTGGAATGCTTGCATGCATACCATAACAAAGGGAAGGCTTTTTATGGTGTTAATAAGGGATCGGAAGGGTTTCTGCTTAACCAATCAATTTCCGCCCGCCTGTCCGAACGTATTCCGAAAAGTCACGCGATCACCCTTCATCCCCTGAAAATGACGGCAAAAACAAAAGACGGCAAAATTCAGGAAGCAATCGCCTTTAACGAGGTGGCGATGTTCCGTCAAACACGGCAAACCGCACATATCAATATTACCGTCGATAATGTCGAACGACTGGATAAACTTGTTGCTGATGGCGTTTTGGTCGCCACGCCGGCGGGAAGTACGGCCTATAATTTGTCGGCCCACGGCCCGATCATTCCGCTCAATAGTCCGCTATTGGCAATGACCCCGATCAGTCCGTTTCGTCCGCGTCGATGGAAAGGTGCGCTTTTACCTCAAGAATCGGTTATCGCCATGACCGTACTGGACCCCGCAAAACGGCCAGTAGGCGTATCGGCAGATTTTACCGAAATTCGCGATATAGTAGAGGTCACAATCTGTAATGAAACTTCTATCAAGGCAACATTACTTTTTGACCCTGATCACGCATTGGAAGAACGCGTCATGCGCGAACAATTTATGGTTTAGGGTAATTGATCGCCCTTCAATGCCCATAATAAAAATGAAGCGGCGGTTTCCCTGCCTTCGAAATGCTTTTTCATCTCAAGCGTTTCTTTTTCGCTCGGGCGCGTTTCCATGTCGAAATAGCGTTGCAGACCAAGCTGAATTCCCAAATCGCCCGAAGGCCAAATATGACGATGGCAAAGATTGAACATCATGAACATCTGGGCCGACCATGGGCCAAAGCCCTTAAGTGCGGTAATCTCTTTCATCACGGCTGCATCATCTTTCTCAATCCATGATGGAATATCAATATCATGATTATCAACCGCCTCGGCAAGGCCACGGACATAGGCGATTTTTTGACGGCTAAGCCCATAGGAACGCAATTGATCGTCAGTTGCGGCCAAAATGGCTTGCGAATCGTTGGGGTCTATTTCATCGGTTAATTTCTGCCAAAGGGATGTCGCAACCTTGTTGGAAATTTGCTGGCCGATAATGATACGGACAAGGGCCGCCATGTCCGCTTCTCCTCTTTCCCGTTTAACAACAAAATCTGCAGGAAAAACGGTTTTAAAAACGGCATCATTGCGTTTCAATTCCTCCACATCCTTTAAGATGATAGCGAATTTTTCGTCGAGATCGTTCTGCACCGACAATTTACCGCGTAGTTCCCTTTTTAAAAGGCGTTTTGGTCAGCGGACGGATTTTGCGAGTGTCGTCATTGGCAAGGATATTTTCAATTCGTTCCAGCTTTTCCGCCAAAGATTCATCCAGATCGCCGCCTTGAACAATACCTTCACGCGGGATAATACCCAATCGAACGGCAATCTCCTGATAGGATTGGATAGTATTGGCAAAGGGTTCGTTGGTTTTCAAGTCCCACAACCGCATGGAATCGGGGGATAATTCATCCATAATCATTAAGTATAACTCACCATATTCGCCATACAATCGGCCGACTTCCATTTGAAAATCAACCAGACGAACCCCAATACCAGTAAATAATCCGTTTAAAAAATCATTGGCGCGATAGGCGACAGTGATCATTTCCTCCATTTCGAACATATCCGCCCATTGAAAGGCCGAAATATGATCTTCGGTTACCAGTGAGTAATCACCCTGCCCCTTTTTATAGTAAAACTCGATAATAGGGCGCGGTAAAATTGTTCCCGGCTCAATTCCCAAACGGTCGCTTAAGGATCCTGCCGCCACATTTCTAACCCGAAAGGCAACGTCCAAGGGTTCCAGCTTTTTAACTTCCTGTTCACGCATATTGAGAGAACGCAAAAAATGGGTCGGCAATCCGATTGATTCCAGACACGTCATTAAATGTGCGGAAATACGGTTATTAAGAATTCCCTTGCCGGATATCGGGGCGGTTTTTTTACCCTTTAGCGGCCGTGACATATCATCAAAGGAAAGAATGGCTTTTTCAGGCTCGCTGGCCTCGAAAAGGGTTTTTGTGGTCCCCGCGACCAATTTGGAACGGCGCAATTTAATCATAACCGCCATATAATCACGATTTCACCATTTTGCAAGTCATCTCGACAATACATAAAAAAGGCATGACCGGTGCGATCATGCCTTTTTTTGTGCATCCTTTTTTGGTAATCATCTCCCTGTTCTTTATAAATTTATAAAGCTAACTACCCTGTAAAAAGATACTTTAATTATTGCCGTGAAAAATTTCATCGCGCAACCTTAAATCTGCCATCTTCTAAAGAATTTCTGCGATAGTTTTTCCTTCTGTTCCAAACGCAAGGCATAAGCCCTATTAATTTTATAATTTATCAATCTAACTTGAAAAACAATTTTATTTACACAATCTTAAAACAATAATACTGTGGAAAAAACTGGAACAGAACAAAAACATACATATGAAATTTTTTGTTTTGTTCGGATTTAAATTTAGGTAGGGTGTGCCATGGCTTTAGAAATTGACCAATTACAAATTTTACTCAAAGACGGCTTACCCGACGCTGATATCCGTATCGATGATGTGCGTGGGGATGGCGAACATTATGCAGTGCACGTTACATATAACGGCTTTGCCGGCAAAACACGGGTCCAGCAACATCAAATGGTGTATGCCGCATTACAAGGTAAAATGGGCGGAGAATTGCACGCCCTGCAAATTCATACAAATATTCCCTAAATATAATAATAAGAAGACGACCAACCGAAAGGATATATACGCAATGGAAAATATGATTTTTGAACGAATTAAAAAGGAACTTCAACAGGATAATGTTGTGCTGTTTATGAAAGGCACACCTGTATTTCCACAATGCGGATTTTCCGCCGCGGTCGCGCAAATCTTGGGTATCATGGGTGTTACATATCACAGCATCGACGTTCTTCAGGATTCGGACATTCGTCAGGGAATTAAGGATTTCACCAATTGGCCAACCATTCCGCAACTCTATGTGAAGGGCGAATTTGTCGGCGGATGTGACATTATCCGTGAAATGTATGAAAGCGGCGAATTACATCAATTGTTCGACGAAAAAGACGTTACTTATAATAAAGCAGCTTAAAAAGCCGGATTAGTTTTAAAAACCGGCGCCGATGCCTTTGCGATCATACATCAATTGGCTGGCGTTTATTTTGGGTGCTTTGTTTGATCCATCGCCCTGTTTACCGCCGAATTGACCGGATTCTTTCATTTCCTTTTTTTCAATGGCGGTAAAATCCGGTATCTTATCCTGTTTAATGTCTTTGACAGATATACGGAAAAAAGCGCATGATTTGGTTTCCCAGTCATACACATCGCCTTTATAATCGTGACCGTTAATAATACAATCAACCACGGTGTATTCTTTATCAAGGCGTTTTTGTTGGATAACACGGATCAGGCAAATTTGTTCGACAGGACGTTGCCCCTCGGCAGGCGTATCATATATCAACTGGATCTCGGCTTCGACCTCGGTCTTGTCACTGTTACAGCGCACCTCTGCCTCGCACGTCCAGCCTTTTTTATCATCACGCGCTAACCAGGGTTGTGTTTCATAAACGTTCAAGGGTCGTCCAACCCCTAGTTTGTCCATAATCTCTTGATATGTTGCCTTCATATTACTTTAGATATGCCATGATTTGGCGTATGATTGCAACTATCATGATTCTACTCCCAATTATTATACTTGCAATTATTCAGGGCATTACCGAATTTCTACCGATCAGTTCCAGCGGACATCTGGTGTTAGCTCATGCTTTTTTGCAGGAGGACGGTTTAACATCAGAATTAGCGCAAAAGCGTCTGGACATTGCAGTACACATGGGAACATTACTCGCCGTTATCTTATATTTCTACAAAGATTTTGGCGATTTGGTTGCCGGAACTTTCGCTCTTGCCCTGCGGCGCGATACTATTAAGGCAAAAAAGACACGCCTTGTTATTATTGCTTCTGTGCCTGTCATTGTATGCGGCCTTGTTCTCTTTTTAATTGATCCGACATTTTTCGATTCTTTGGAAGTAATTGCATGGATGACCATTATTTTTGGGCTGGCACTTTATCTTACTGACAAAAGTCCGGAGCGTACCGTCACAATCGAGCAATATTCATGGAAAGAGGCCCTCATTATTGGAGTATCGCAATGTTTTGCCCTCATTCCCGGTGTTAGTCGATCCGGTATAACAATGACGGCAGGCCGTTTTTTAGGACATTCCCGTGTCGAAGCGGCGCGTTTTTCGCTATTACTAGGCATGGTCACAATCGGCGCGGCAGGTCTGTTGACCGGATTATCTCTTTTTGAGGATCAAACCCTTACAAAAGACTTTCTAACTATTCTTGGCACAGGGGTGGCAATATCGTTCATGACGGCTTATGCCGCAATTTTCATCATGATGCGTTGGCTTAAAAACAACAGCTTTAAACCGTTTGTAATTTACCGATTGATAATGGGGATCGCCCTTCTGGTATTACTCTATAGCGGAATTATACCTGAAAATATTTAGGTCTGAGCGCGACTGCGTTCGTTTGTCCAACATTTCAAGAGACAGATCGCCAGCCGACCATCCCTTTTCAGCCTCAACGATCAATAGCGCATTGTCTGCAAGGAGATTTTTCGTCATGAGATTGGCAACAGTTGGATCAATCAAATCCTTCGAATAAGGCGGATCCATAAAAACAAGGTCGAATTTTTCTTGTTTTCCACCCAATTGAGTGGCATCTCCTCGCAGGAAATCTGCCTTATCCTTTTCCAGAAATGCACTGTTGGTTTTGACCGTCGCAATATCGCGGTCGACAAACAAGCAGGATGCCGCACCATGGGATAAGGCCTCAAGCCCCAAGGCTCCACTCCCGCAAAACAGGTCGAGTACTTTTGCACCCTCTAACTGAAATCCACTCAGCCACTTTGCATGGTGAAGCATATTAAAAATTGTCTGGCGCATACGATCGGAGGTCGGTCGAATATCATTCCCCACCGGCACGTCAAGTTTTCGGTTTTTATAAATCCCGCCGGTAATTCTCATTTAAAAAATCCGGGGAATTGCTCTTTAAGAATTTTGCCTTTAATTTCTTCAACCGCGCCTTTAGGCAGATTTCCCAATTGGAACGGGCCATAAGATAAGCGTATCAAACGATTTACTGTAAGGCCAAGATGTTCCATGACACGGCGAATTTCTCGGTTTTTCCCCTCTTTTAATCCCATGGACACCCAGACATTATCGCCTTGCTGTTTATCGAGCGTGGCTTCTATTCCGGCATATTTTACCCCCTCAATCGTGACGCCTTTTTTCAATTCATCCAATCGTTCCTGCGTAATATGACCATACGCACGCACCCTGTAACGGCGTACCCAACCCGTAGAAGGCATTTCAAGATAGCGGGACAATTCCCCGTCTGTTGTGAGCAACAATAAACCTTCCGTATTCAGGTCCAGCCGACCTACGGAAATAACGCGGGGTAAATGTGACGGCAAATGATCAAAAACTGTTTCGCGCCCCTTTTCATCCTTGTGCGTGGTGACCAAACCAGACGGTTTGTGATAGCGAAACAAACGCGGTTCGTTCATTCCCTCTTTGGAAACGGGCTTTCCATCCACAATAATGCGGTCTGACGGTAAAATATTAAGTGCGGGTGACGATATCGCCTTACCATTCACACTAACGCGTCCTGCCTCGATCCATCGCTCGGCATCGCGACGCGAACATAGTCCGGCCCGCGCCATAACCTTTGCAATTCTTTCCCCTTTATGCGATGTATCTTTCATGAATAATCCTATATCACCAATGGATGAAGCAATCAAACAGGCAATGTTGTCTGCCGCGTCGGGAGAGGTACCGATCGGCGCGGTTTTGGTGGATGGGCTAACAAACGAGATTGTGGCGTGCTCGCATAATCTGACCATCCAAGATAATGATCCGACGGCACATGCCGAAATCAACGTTATCCGCGCTCGCTGCCGCGCATTAGGAGCCCAACGCCTGCCCGATCATGATTTATATGTTACGCTGGAGCCCTGCCCCATGTGTGCCGCAGCCATTACCAATGCCCGGATCCGCCGAGTTTATTTCGGAGCCTATGATCCGAAAGGCGGCGGTGTGGAACATGGCGCAAAAATTTTTTCACATCCACAATGTCTGCATAAACCCGACGTTATCGGCGGCGTGATGGAGGAGCAATGCGCGAGACTACTCAAAGATTTTTTTGGCGATAGACGATAAGCCGCAAGTCACATAGTCTGTAAAATACACGCAATCATTATCTCATCGTATCGTTTATGTTATTATCACAGATCAGACATTATAAACCCATTCTTGCGGTTGTTATCCTATATTGCCTTTATGCATTTGGCATGACGCTTTATTTTGGTCACACCGAACCTACGTCCGACGCTCCCCAATCATTGGCTGATAACGCGCTTTATCTGGCAAGGATCATGGGCTTTTTGACCATGTTTATCGTTATCACTTTGATTTTAAGAATAATGATTATCGACAGACCTAAACGCTTGATAAAACGTATCTATCACGATCTACGAACAATATGGCTGACGCCGCAATTTATTGTGCGGGGGCTTACCATGATCATTTGTCTTTATGTTTTTGTTTTTGCATTTACAGCGATGAAGCAGATTATCCCCATACTTCATCCCTACGGCCATTTTGATACGTTATTTTATCATATAGATAAGGCCGTTCATTTTGGCATATCACCATGGAAAATAACACATAGTATCTTTGGTGCGCCTGTGACCACTTTTGCAATTAACTTTCTTTATAATCTCTGGTTTTTCATCTTGTACGCGGTCTTTACATTACAAGCATTTATCCATGAAAACGAACAAACGCGAAAAACCTATTTTCTGTCGTTTTTCCTATGCTGGATTATTAACGGTACAATTTTTGCGACCTTATTATCCTCTGTGGGGCCATGTTATTATAACTTGTTTTATAATATGCAGGATGGCCCATACACGGAATTATTGTCCAGATTAAATGTGATTAACGAAACATACACGATATGGGCCTTAAAAACTCAGGATATGCTTTGGGCCGCATACGCCGATAAAAGCACGACTTTCGGCGGGGGTATATCGGCAATGCCCAGCCTGCATGTTTCAATAGCCTTTTTACATGTTTTACTCGGTTATACTATTAGCAAATTATGGGGACGATTATTGCTCGCCTTCTTTTTTGTCATCCTGATCGGATCGGTTCATCTGGGATGGCATTATGCAATTGATGGATATTTCTCAATTATTACAACAACATGCATTTGGTTTGCATGCAAATGGATTATCCGGAAAGGTGAAAACAGATTGAACCCTACTCTTCCTTAGGCCACAGCCAGGCGGCGCCGCGAACACCTGATGAATCACCGTGACGTGGCGGTTTCAACTGGGTCAATACCACATCTGAGAACACGTAATTACCCCATATTTCCGGTACACGCTTGTAAAGATATTCAACATTACTCATTCCACCACCAAGGATGATGACATCAGGGTCGATAATATTAATAACCCCCGCCAATCCTCGAGCCAGACGGTCGCAATAGCGTTCAAGCGCATCGACCGCTTTTTGCTCTCCCCGATTTGCATTTTCGATAATGTCGTGTGTGGACATGTCATCGCCCGTTACACGCTTATAATCCATTTTAAACCCTGTACCGGATACCCATTCCTCCAGCATACCGCGCCGCCCGCAATAAGATATCTCTCCCGGATATTCAGCCCAACCCGGTTGATCGGTTACATATTCCGGCCGACCTTGCTTTTGATATGCACGCGGCATAACGAACATATCGTCATTTAAGCCCTCAGGCGCATAGACTCTGGGAAACGGCAAGGGATTATGCCCCCATTCGCCACCGATGGCATTAACGCCGCGCACTATTTTTCCATTGATATAGAATCCGCCGCCGCATCCGGTGCCTATAATAACCCCGAAAACGCAGGATTTTCCTGCGGCCGCACCGTCAATGGCCTCCGAAACGACAAAACAATTGGCATCATTTTCAATGCGAACCTCACGGGCCAACGCTTTTTCCAGATCGCCCTTAAGATCGCGCCCGTTCATGTAAAGCGCGTTACAGTTCCTGACCTTACCGTCCAATGGGGACAATGACCCGGGAATGGCCATTCCGACTGTTCCCGCCTGCCCTGTCGCCTCTTCCGCGGCAAGAACCAGACTGATGAAGTTTTTTATCTGGCCTTCATAATCGTTTTTCTTTGTTGGGATGCGTTGCCGGTAAAGCTCCTTACCGTTACGCGCGTTCAGGCCGACAATCTCGGTCTTTGTTCCGCCAAAATCAATTCCAATGCGCATGGATATTCCTAAGCTATTTTTAATTCGGCTTTGATAGCCTTCTCCACCTCTGGTTTTAGCTTAGGAGTATGGTGTTCGTGAAGCTTTAAATGCTCATGGATATCTTTACTGAATTGACTTTTCAATTCTGATAAGAAGTTCGCGTCCGAAAATCCTTGTGGATAAGTTTCCAACAATTTTACCACTTTCGGCATAAAATCATTATCGCTGTAACTTTTCTTAACACCTTCGGTTTTTAAACGGTTTTTAGCCACCGCCATGCGCTGATCCAACAGCACTTGTTCCGGCGATTTTCCTTCATCTTCTGCCGAGGAGTTCAGCAGATGAGGACGGTTTAATTTACGTCTGTCCGCCCCACGCTTAATATCGGATTCCGCGCATAACGGCCCTTCCTGCACCTCATAGAAAACCGCATCGTCAGGCCCGTCATTCCATGAAAAATGTAACGCCCCGCGTGGAATATCAACAGTGTCGCCTTCTTTTAAAGGAAATATCTTGTCTTCGACACACACCATTGTTGTACCGCTAATGCCCTCATACAATTCTCCGCGCCCATAGTGCGCTTGCGATGATAAGGATTCACCCGGCTCAACAAGAATATCCTTTTCACAGCGAATGGGCGTCGTTTTCGTATCAGGATCGGCATAGACCACTTTGGTAATTTTCCAATGCCCCCAACGGGTTCTGGCTTCATCGCCTTCTTTATAACTTTCCACCTTATTTGCCTTTTGAAATGATTGTGATGTACTTTGAGTTACTGTGCCGGACATTATTAACACCCCTTTTTATTGAGCTCAAGAATATAACTTGCAGTGTATAAATAAACGATTTACAAATGAGTTGCAATAAATATTAAACATATGATATTTATATTATGTTAATTTAATGTGAGGATTTAGATGACTTTTCATTATCACGCAGGCGGCACACCTCTTTTAGACGAAATAAAAAAAACCCACCCTCACAATGTGACCTATTTTGTCGATTTTGATGATTGCCTGGATAGAAGCACCGTCCGTGCGCTAAATGAGGAACAAAAACAGATTTTATGGGACTTGCATCATTTGACCAAAGGTGGGTTCATCCTCACAACAAACAGCGATGGCCGCTCGGTTTTTGAAATGGACGGCATGGCTGGTTTTCCTGTGATTAGCGAGTTCGGAACGGTATTCAGAAACATCACGAACAGCCCAAAAGGCGCAGAAACAGAAATTGATAAACATGGCAATGATGTTACCTATTTGCACAAACGGCCCGATTGTAAAAAAGCGTTTGAGATTGCAAACCAACTCCTTAACGCCAGAGGCATCGCTGTTACAAATTCCGGCGAAGACCTAAACGGGGACACACCAATCGTTAAACTTGAAGGCAAGGAAATGGGAATCGCCTTGGTATTTGGACGTCACGCCTCTGTAAAACCATTTGCAGATGAAATAGCCGATAAAGTTTATAATGATGCGGGCTTTAACAGATCAGCCTTTGAAATTGATAAAAAAGGCAAAGATGCCGTTGAAATCAAAGTAAAAGACGCCGCAAAGGCTGATGTTGGTGATCATCTTAACGGTCATGCATTAATGCGAAGATCACTGCTTATTTCAGTGGGCGATTCAGGGTCTGATTGGGAATTGATGCAACGGCTAGGTCGTGGAATCGTGGTGGGACATGCCCTCGATTCAAAAATAAAAACCACTCAGGATAACCAGGAAAAACTTAAAATCCATAAGGTCGATGCCACTCTGGACGATTTTACAAATACATGGCTTTTACTCAGAACATTGCGAGATACCTATGCACAACAGGCGGTCGGACTGGTTGTCAATACAGGCATCGCCGCTAGAAAAGCTCCGGCTCCGCGATAATATTTCTAACCAGCGGAACCGTAACAGACCGCTTTTCAGCCAAAGAGCTTTCATCAATACGCGCCACCAAAGCGCGGGCGGCGGCGAAACTCCGCTCAATGCGCGGCACGATATAGCTGATTACGCCGGGCTCAACCTTTAACTGACGGTCGTGAAACATCTTTACCAGCACCGCTTGCAGCACGTCATCATCGGGCGCGCGTATTTCAACTTGCGGCGCGGCGCGTAATCGTGAAGCCAGATCCGGCAATAAAATAGATTGCGACCCAATATTATTTGACATAGACAATATAATATATGTTAAATTTTCTTTTGCTAAATTAAACTGGTGGAATAACTCCTCTTCGGCTTTGATGTCGCCGAAATACCGATCTACATCATCAATGGCTATATGAGCATCTCCCGCTTTTTCTCTCCATAGGGATAACAGGTGGGTTTTACCGCATCCCTTTTCGCCATGGATGATCAGGGCAGGATACGGCCAATCGGGAAACCGCTCGATCCATTGTAAGGCCTCTGCATTACATTCCGCAGGCATAAAATCGTCTGCGCGATAGGATTCAGACACAGGAAATGATAATGGTATTTGCTTACGCATGGTATAAACCGTTATTTTTTACCGGTATAGTAGGAACTACTCTTATACAAATCACTGGCATGACGGATCAGCACAGAAAGAATTGATGCAACGGGCACGGCAATAATCATACCCACTATACCAAGCAACATTCCACCGGCCATTAATGCAAATATAACCCACAAGGGATGCAGGCCGACAGAATTGCCCACCAGTTTCGGTGTCAGGTAATTGCCTTCGACCAGTTGTCCTAGTGCGAAAATGACAAACGCGGCCAAAGGATATTCCCATCCGCCGAATTGATAAAATGCAAGACCGACAGAGGCGACAAGACCAAAAGCAGACCCCACAAAAGGAATAATGCTTAACACGCCTGCCGCAACACCGACAAAAAATCCGTAATTAAGCCCCAGCAAACTTAAAGCGACAGCGTAAAAACCACCGAGAATGGCACATACCATTAATTGCCCCCGGATAAATCCGGCCAGACTTTGATCAATTTCATGCAG
>DCKW01000077.1:16075-16359 GCA_002320485.1 Micavibrio sp. UBA1664 | reverse complement strand
AATGGATAGGCGGATGTGGAGCAGATGCCGCCCCCTATTTCAGAATTTTTAATCCGATAACGCAAGGTGAAAAATTCGATTCCTATGATTATGTGCGTAAGTTTGTGCCTGAGATTGCCGATTTACCTGACAAGTATCTATTTAGCCCATGGGAGGCTGGTAAAGATATATTGCAGGAATATGGTATCAAATTGGGTGAAACGTATCCCGAACCTTTAGTGACCCATAAAGAAGGACGTGAACGAGCCCTAGATGCATTTAAAAAGATTAAAAAATAATAATAT
>DCKW01000077.1:15138-15765 GCA_002320485.1 Micavibrio sp. UBA1664 | reverse complement strand
AAGATTAAAAAATAATAATATTGAGGTCAAAAGCCTAATCATCTATCATTGTTTTATGCAGAATTCAGACAAAGACCCCAACTGGGAAGCCGGGGATGATATTTTACCTCAAGTTGCAACACATTTTTTTGCTTCCGTATCAGGAGTGTTGGCAACAGCAGGATCGCTGTATAGTGGTAATTCTACTATCGCATCATTAACGGCTGTTGCCTCAGTTTATTTTATTGGACGATACAATAAGGCAAATACGGAATACAGAAACCGCATTTACGGTAATACTCCTGAATAATAAAGAGCCTTAAGCGCCAAAAACCGCTGTGTCATCCAGTTCCTGCTCGATACGGATTAGCTGATTATATTTTGCCATGCGGTCCGAACGGGATAGAGACCCTGTTTTGATCTGTCCGCAATTTGTGGCAACGGCCAAATCGGCAATTGTCGAATCCTCGGTTTCTCCTGAACGGTGCGACATGACAATTCCGTATCCTGCACGTTTTGCCATTTCGATCGTATCCAACGTCTCGGTCAATGTACCGATCTGATTGACTTTGACAAGAATTGCGTTTGCCGCATCTTGCTCAATACCCTGCTCCAGGCGTTTCACATTTGTAACAAACAAGTCATCAC
>DCKW01000077.1:11482-14837 GCA_002320485.1 Micavibrio sp. UBA1664 | reverse complement strand
ATTTGTAACAAACAAGTCATCACCAACCAATTGTACACGCTCTCCCATGGTACGGTTCATATTCGCCCAGCCATCCCAATCATCCTCGGCCAGCCCGTCTTCGATCGACATAATCGGATAGCGGGCGCATAAATCCTCGTAATAGCGGATCATATCGTCGGAAGTCAGAATTTTTCCTTCTCCTTTAAGATTATATTTGCCGTCCTTGAATATCTCTGTCGCCGCAACATCCAACGCGAGAACAATATCTTCACCTGCCTTGTAGCCTGCGCTTTCAATTGCCTTCATGACATATCCGAGAGCCTCGTCAGTGGAGCGTAAATTGGGCGCAAAACCGCCCTCATCCCCGACATTTGTATTATGGCCGTCTTTTGACAATTCCTTTTTCAACGCGTGGAATATTTCCGCACCCCAGCGTATTGCTTCAGTGCAGCTTTCGGCACCGACGGGCATCACCATAAATTCCTGAACATCAACGGCGTTGTCCGCATGGGCGCCACCATTAATGATATTCATCATCGGCATTGGTAATGCATGCGCGTGAACGCCGCCAATGTAACGATAAAGCGGCATATCATAGGCCATGGCTGAGGCTTTTGCGCATGCCAATGAAACGGCAAGCATAGCATTAGCCCCAAGTTTGGATTTATTTTCAGTGCTGTCCAGTGCGATCAATGTTTGATCGATCATCATCTGGGCCGTTGAATCCATTCCCAGTAAGTTGTCTGAGATAGTTTCAAAGATATTATTGACGGCATTCAATACGCCCTTGCCGTTATATCGTTTTTTATCGCCGTCACGCAGTTCCACCGCTTCATAGGCACCGGTGGACGCGCCTGAAGGAACAGCCGCGCGGCCAAATGCACCGTTTTCAAGTGTCACATCGACTTCGACAGTCGGATTTCCGCGTGAGTCCAAAATTTCTCTGGCGTGTATGTCTATAATTGCTGGCATTCTTTTTATCCTTTCGCAATTGCGTCAATGTCTTTAAGTTGTTTTAAAATCTCTTCCATATCCTTGAAGATAACCATATTGGCCTTGTCAGATTGGGTTGAATTTTCAGGATCCTGATGCGTTTCCATAAATACGCCGCCTACTCCTACTGCGACCGCGGCACGGGCAAGGACTGGAACCATCGTTCTGTCACCACCGGATGATCCGCCGAGACCACCTGGTGATTGTACAGCGTGTGTGGCATCCATAATAATCGGATAGCCTGTATCATCGGCCATGATTTTCAGGCCGCGCATGTCAGTGACAAGCGTATTATAACCAAACGACGCCCCGCGCTCGGTAAGTAAAATGTTGTCGTTGCCGCTTTCTGATATTTTTTTAGCAACGTTTTTCATGTCCCAAGGGGCAAGGAACTGCCCCTTTTTAACGTTGATAACCGCGCCTGTCTTGGCGGCGGCAACCAAAAGGTCTGTCTGGCGGCACATGAATGCAGGAATTTGCAAGACATCAACATGTTCGGCAACGATGGCACATTGTTCCTCGTTATGAATATCCGTAAGGCATGGAACATTGAATGATGATCGTAGCTCGTCAAAAACCGCCATGGCTTTTTCAAGACCGATGCCGCGTGTCGCGTTTAAAGATGTACGGTTGGCTTTATCAAACGATGTCTTATAGATGAAAGGTATATTCAGACGGGATGTTAAATCCGTCAGTTTTTCACACATCATCATCGCATGATCGCGGCTTTCCATCTGGCAAGGCCCAGCGATCAACGTGAAAGGATTATTGTTCGAAACTTCTATATTCTGGATTTTAACTGCTTTCATGGGCATATTTTTAACAGTTTCAAATCCGGGTGTCACGTTGAAGTTTATACCAATCTGCTTTGCTTGATAGCGGCCTCGATAAAAGATACAAACAATGGATGCGGATCAAACGGTTTTGACTTTAATTCAGGATGATATTGCACTCCGATGAACCAAGGATGATCCTTATATTCACAAATTTCTGGCAATGTCCCGTCAGGTGACGTGCCGCTGAACACTAATCCGCAGGCCTCCAACTGGTCACGATAATTCATGTTCACTTCATACCGATGACGATGACGCTCGCTAATCTCGGTTGTGCCGTAAATTTCCGCCACTTTTGAACCCTTAGATAACTTGGCAGGATAGGCGCCTAAACGCATTGTACCACCCATGTCACCTTCTTTGGCGCGAGCTTCCAGTTGCCCTTCCTTCATCCATTCGGTCATCAGGCCGACCAGATGGGTACCGCCCTCTTCCTTAAATTCAGTTGATGTGGCATCAGTAATCCCGGCAAGATTGCGCGCGGCTTCCAATACGGCCATTTGCAGCCCAAAACAGATTCCGAAATATGGAACATTATTTTCACGGGCAAATTGCGCGGCCTTTATTTTGCCTTCCGATCCGCGTTCACCAAAGCCGCCGGGTACCAGAATGCCATCCACGCCTTGCAAATAATCATTCGGGTTATCGGTATCGAATACGGAGGCCTCGACAAATTTGAGATTCACTTTTGTATTATTAGCGATCCCGCCATGGATCAGCGCCTCGTTCAAAGACTTGTAAGCATCGGCCAGGTTCGTGTATTTACCCACAACGGCAATGGTCACTTCGCCTTCCGGTTCCTTGACACGTGACACGATGTTTTCCCATACCGATAAATCAGGATTTTTACCCTCGTTCATACCGAAACAATCAAGAACCTGAGTGTCCAACCCTGCCTTATGATAAGACAAAGGCACTTCATAAATGGTTTTAACATCTAAAGCAGGAATGACCTTTTTCTCATCAATATTACAAAACAACCCGATTTTGCGGATTTCGTCCTGAGGGATTTCACGATCTGCACGGCATAACAGGATTCGCGGCCGTATGCCGACGCTCATTAATTCTTTAACCGAATGTTGTGTGGGCTTTGTTTTTAGCTCACCTGCGGCGGGAATATAAGGCAATAAAGTTGTATGGATAAAAAGACTGTTTCTCTCACCCAGTTCATTACCGATTTGACGAATGGATTCCAGAAACGGCAAGGCTTCAATATCGCCGACCGTTCCCCCGACTTCAACCAGAATAAAATCTGCGGTGCCTTCCTTATCCATCACGAAATTCTTAATTTCATTCGATACGTGCGGGATAACCTGAACAGTCGCGCCCAGATAATCACCTCGGCGTTCTTTTTCCAGCACGTTCATGTAAATTCTGCCTGTGGTAATATTATCGGCTTGTTTGGCATGCACACCGGTAAAGCGTTCATAATGACCTAAATCGAGATCAGTTTCCGCACCATCATCGGTAACAAACACTTCGCCGTGTTGGAATGGGCTCATGGTTCCCGGATCAACATTAAGATACGGATCAAGTTTGCACAAACG
>DCKW01000077.1:5974-11093 GCA_002320485.1 Micavibrio sp. UBA1664 | reverse complement strand
CCTAATGATGAGACCACGCCACCAGTAATAAATATGAATTTTGACATGGAATTATTGTCTATCAGCTTTCAATCGAAATGAAAACCTTGAAATGCAAACTTATCCTGAAAAAATACAGGGTATAAAAAAACGGGTTATGAACCCGTTTGATTATTCGCCTGTCGGAACTTGAGGTTCTACATTATCGGCAGGCATAGCCGGAGTTTCCGACATATCAGGGGCATCTGTCGTTATCTGGATTTGCGGGCGGTTGGCTTCCATTGAATCCAATATTCCCGTCTCGCCTCTTTGTGTTGCGAGCCATCCTAATGTAAGAGAGGTAATAAAAAATGCGAAAGCGAGAAAAGTTGTCATCTTGGTCAAGGTGTTTGCAGTACCGCGTGCTGTCGCAAAATCACCCATTCCGCCACCGCCGCCAATACCAAGGCCACCGCCACTTGATCGCTGTATCAGAACAAGCCCGATAATAGCAAGGGCAATAATAAGATGTATGACTAGAACTATGGTTTCCATGGTATTTATTCTTTTATTTAAATTTCAACGGCTTTGCCTATGGCAATAAAATCTTCATGTAGCAGGCTTGCGCTCCCTATTAAGGCTCCATCAACATTATCCGCATTCAGCAATTCTGCCGCGTTAGACGGTTTTACGGAACCGCCGTAGAGAATACGCATTTTAGCGGCTGTTGCAAGTGATGATTTTAGCAAGTCGCGGATCATCCCGTGCATTTTGGTGACATCACATAATGTTGCGGCCTTGCCGGTTCCGATTGCCCATACCGGCTCGTATGCAAGTACGGCATTTTCAGAAGTAATGTTATCAGAAAGGGATTCCAGTATTTGACGGCTTACAACTTCGTATGCTTGGCCTGCTTCTCTCTCTTCAAGGGTTTCGCCAACACAAATAATCGGCCTGATATTATGGGAAAGTAACTGTTTCACCTTATTACGAACCAGTTTGTTATCTTCCATGTGCAAGGTTCTGCGTTCAGAGTGACCGACAATGCAATACGTGCACCCCATATCCGCAAGCATTGCAGCCGAGACTTCTCCCGTATAGGCACCCCTATCATAAGCTGAGCAATCCTGCGCGCCTCTTTGCAGATTCGAGAGGCTGGCTATATAAGGAAATGGCGGACATATAAGCCATTCTACATGGCTATACTTATTCAGGACCTCCTCCATATCATTGTCAAAGGCTTCGGCGGTATCTCCGTTACCGTTCATCTTCCAGTTCCCGGCGATCAGTTTTTTCATGGCTTGCACCCTTGCTTGATTCATTTATTATTCAGTTCATAAACACTATAAGGCAAAAAAAGGACAGATCAATATGGCAATGGAAGCACTGCGCGTTGCGGCAAAAGAAAGCAAAGTAATGAAATTCGTATTGGGGGCATTTATTTTTGTTGCTGTCGGCGGGTTGGTATTCAGCAGTATTTCCAGTTATTTCACAGGAAATGTAGGACAAAGTGACGTTGCCAAGGTCGGTGATATGACGATTACATTGCAGGAATTCGACCGTGATTTGCGAAATGTGTTACAACAAACCGGAATGTCACCACAAGAGGCTTATGAGGCTGGACTGGTAAACGCCTATCTTGACGGTCGTATCAATAATCTGCTTCAGCTTCAGGCTGCCCGTGATCTGGACCTTCATCCAGATAATAATATTGTCGGACAGCAAATTCGTACGATGTTCGGCGATATGCCAAGAGACCAGATTGAGGCGATGATACGCGCACAAGGTATGACCGAGACTCAGCTGGCACAGACAATACGTTCCGGAATTATTACGCGCTATGTTACCGTCTTGCCGCTGGCTGTTGCCAATTACGTACCCGACTATATTGTCGATGCCGATGCGAAAATACGGTCGGAACGCAGGGATGCAACCGTCTATACCGTTCCTTTAACAGCTTTGGTTGATGATGCGGAGATTACCGATGCTGAAATCCAGCAATATTATCAAGATAATATTGACCAGTTCACACTTCCCGAGAGAAGAAGCTTCATTATAGGGTCAATGACAACAGACATGATTAAGACCTCACTCGCGCAAATAACTGAAGAAGATATCCAATCAGCGTACGACGATGAAGCGGAAAATTTTACTGTTCCTGAAAACCGTACAGTTTCACAGGCAATGGTGAAAGATCCGGATACTGCACAGGCCATCTATGAAGAGACGCTTGCAGGAGAGGATTTGAAAACCGCTGTTGAAAATGCAACAGGATCGGACGAAGCCTATAAAACTGGATTATCATATCAGGAGACGGGTTTACCTGAAAATATGTCGGAAAAACTTTTTGCCGAAACTGTGAAAAAAGGTGACGTTATACCGCCGGTCAAAACATTGGTCGGATATACAATTATGGTCGTTGACGGTATCAACCCCTCACAGCAAAAACCATATGAAGACGTCAAAGAAGAGATTCGCGTTAAACTATCGCAAACGCAACTGTATGATGGGTTGTATAATAAAATGGTCGAAACCGAAGACATGATTGATGCCGGACAGGGATTTGATGATATAGCGGGTAAAACGGGACTAAAAACCGAACAAACCAACTCCTATACCGAAGAGGATATTCTAAATCTTGAGTCAGGTATAATGGCTGAGATTGCAAAAGCCAGCCCGGCCATTATTGACGAATTATTTGGTTTACCTGAGCGAGGGGTAACCTACCCGCTGGAAATGAATGATAGCAATTATGTTGTGATTGGAGTGCGGGATGTCACTGAGGAAACGGCAAAGTCTATTGATGCAGTTCGCAATGATATTATTCAGGCTTTACGTCTGGAAAATCGCGAGCAAAAGGCAATCGCTTTGCTTGATGAACAAATAAAATCCTCGAAAACGGTGCAACTGCCCTCTTCCGTAACGACGAAAACATATAAAGATGTTTCACGTTCATCCGAAAATGAGAACAATTCCCTTATCTATAATACTGCTATGGGGCAAATGAATTATCGGATTGAAGGTGATTCGGCCATTATCGCGAAAATAGATAATGTTAATTATATCGAGGGTGAAAATAATATCGACAAAAATAGCCTCAGAGAAAACCAACGAAAAGAAATCGATTCGCTTTTAAGTAATTATTTCCGCACAAAAATAGGTGTCAGTGTAAACGAAGACCTTCTGCGAAACACATATTCCGTGGATATTTCCCAATAACTTGACACGAATGGTGAACAGGTGTAGAACATAAAGGGAATATGTTTATTACCGGAGAATTGGAATGCTTACCAAAAAACAGCGTGATTTGCTGATTATGATTCACGAACGTCTTGCAAAGGGGGAGGTCGCGCCTTCTTTCGATGAAATGCGGGAATCATTGGGTTTAAAATCAAAATCGGGTATTCACCGTTTGATCGGTGCATTGGAAGAGCGTGGATTTCTCGAACGATTGCCTAACAAAGCGCGTGCGTTGCATGTCCGTAAATTACCTGATGGTTACATTCCGGCTGACACCGATACAACTGAGGCAGCCCAAAAAACCCGTATTTTAAATGACGTTCATAAATCCGCCTCTCTATCCGGAAGTCGCCCTGCCATGGGAAATGATCATGTGATTGACATCCCCCTATTCGGAAAAATCGCTGCAGGAACCCCGATTGAGGCGATCTCCCATGAAGGCAGTAACATTACTCTACCCGCGAACATGATTGGACGTGGGGAGCATTATGCGCTGGTTATCGATGGGGACTCAATGGTAGAAGCTGGAATTAATGACCAGGATATTGTCCTTATTCAAAAAACATCCGAAGCGCGTGACGGTGATATCGTTGTCGCACTTGTTGATGATATGGAGGCAACTTTAAAGGAAATCCGTCGTCGCGGTGGTCATATAGATCTTGTTCCTAAAAACCGTTCCCATTCTATCCGTACTTATGAGGCCAATCGCGTTCGTGTTCAGGGAAAACTGGCAGGATTATACAGACAATATCATTAATAAGATTTTTTATTTTTAATAATGACGAATTGTTTCTGATGTGGTTCGTATTGTGTAATCTGATTGATGAAACAAAATTGTCATCGCCCCCTTTCTCCATACATCAAAACGATCAATGACATTAGCCGTTGGGCAGTAATCGTGTTTTAAAGGAAAGCTAGCGATCACAATATCGCTCTTGTAACAGGCTTCCCCCTTTTTCATTGGATTAAACAATAGTGTTACTCTGGTTGAGTTAGTATTTAATCTGCACATGTAATCATCGCAAGTTCCGACAGAGGCAGGCAAATTATCCCCATGGTATTGGGAAGGAATATCCACAGTTGGATTATATCCGTATGACCCAAGCCAGTTACTCTTTTGATAACCATTCATTTTGCCAAATAGATATAAGTTATCCTCATTTTTATCCACATATAAAATAGCTTTCATATCGTCGGAAATAATCAACGCGGGGGTGGAAAACAATAAGGATGATATCAAAGCAATTATCATTAAACCAAGTCCGATTAGGCGCAAATAGCCCTTCCATAAAACAAATATTATAAAACCGAAAGAAATCATGACGGTTTCCAGAGAACTAAAATTTTGCAGATATAAAGAGGCAAAAGGATATAGGGAAACATGATCGGCAATATTCAATATATGTTGAATGCCCCATTGCATAATGACCCAAAAATGACTGTCCATTCCTATAGGGATCATGAGTGTTCCGATTAAACCGGCTGGCATAACAATGAAAGCCATAAGAGGCATAGCAGCTATATTAGACACAAGCGCATAAACGGCAAAACGATTGAAAAACATGATAGAAAATGGCGCTGTGGCAGCTGTCGCAACCAGAGAGGTGATAATGACGCCTAAAAAATAATAAAAGGGGCGTAATAACGGCTTATAGGCGGCGGCCGTTACAATCCATCGACGTCCGACCTCGTAAAATACAATTAATGCTGTAACGGCAGAAAATGATAAAACAAAACTTGGCCCGATGACGGCTTCCGGTGTGGTAATCATGACAAACAATGCCGCGATTGCGACAAGCCGTAAATTCAAGGCTGACCGGTCCAAAATTATAGCTAGTAAAACTAAAGACGTCATAATAAATGCTCTCACTGTGGGTACGGTTGCACCGGCAAGAATCATATACAAGAAAGCGATAAAAAT
>DCKW01000077.1:0-5575 GCA_002320485.1 Micavibrio sp. UBA1664 | reverse complement strand
GAAAAAGAATACACATCCCGCAACCATACCGATATGCAACCCTGAAATGGCCAGCAGATGCGCCAAACCTGATATTCTAAAATTTTCAGTATCACTATTTTTGATGCCGGCTCTTTCACCCGTTAATAAGGCATGGGCTACGGCAGCATATCGCGGTTGCATGGCCGAATAAATTTTGTCTCCGATAATTTTTCGAATATGCTCTACAGTGATATCGCGTGATTTACCCTTTTCCACAAGTTGAGCATTTGCCAATGTATAGCCGACGGCGCTTAGTCCTTCATAATAGGCTTTTCGTCTAAAATCAAAACCTCCGGGCATGACCGGACCGCCTGGGGCAATTAATTTTGCCTTCACTTTAACGCGATCGCCAACCGCCCATTCCTCCCCTTTAAAATGATAGGTTTTAAGACGAACCCGGTAATTTTTGCCATCAATATCAATATCTTTTATAATAACGCGTTTGGCTTTGGCGCCGTCAAAATTGACAATTTTTTCGATACTCCCTTCTATGAGTACAGGCGGCATATCGTCTTGAAGGAGATTGGTATTAATCAGTGTGGTTCGTAAATGGCTCAGTGCATAACCGCTGATAAATAACCCTACTGTCATCATTAACAGTAATGTTACAAGCCAGACAGCTTTGCCCCCACGTTTATAAAAATGAACCGATATTGCAACTACAAAGGCACACAATAAAATCATTGCTGCCAATATGATAAAAGGGATGGTTGGCTCCCATGTAAAATATGTCACAATTCCCACCCCCACAGCCACAGGCGCCCATAAGAATAGTGTTTTTCTCTGGGCGGCAATTTCCTTTAAAAGGAAGGCTTTGACGGATTGCGATTTAATCGCCACTTCGATATGATCCCCTTCATATTATTGTTTATAAGGAAATGAATTAAATGTCTATCGTTACACGTTTTCCACCTTCACCTACCGGATACCTGCATATTGGATCTGCGCGCACGGCACTGTTCAACTGGGCGTTTGCAAGGTCTAATGGCGGTAAAATGCTATTAAGGATAGAAGATACAGATAAGGCGCGTTCAACAGAGGATTCGGTTCAGGCCATTTTTGACGGCTTGGAATGGTTGGGCATTGATTATGACGGGGAGGCAACATATCAAAGTAAAAACGAAAGCCGCCATGTCGAGGTTGCCAACCAATTGCTTGAGAAGGGAAAAGCTTATAAATGCTATTGCAGCCCGGAAGAACTGGCTGAAATGCGTGAAAACGGCCACGGATATGATCGAAGATGGCGGGAGCGTCATTCATCGGAAGCACCTGATAATATTGCGCCTGTGATCCGTATCAAGGCGCCTCTTGAAGGATCGTTAACCATACACGACAAAGTCCAAGGATCGGTTACAATTGATGCCAAACAATTGGACGATTTTGTTTTGCTGCGCTCAGACGGAACGCCTACATATATGCTGGCAGTTGTTGTTGATGATTATGATATGGGCGTGACCCATGTTATTCGCGGCGACGATCATTTGAATAACACATTCAGACAAAAAACAATTATTGATGCAATGGAGTGGGATGTGCCGGTGTATGCCCACATCCCTCTTATTCACGGCGATGACGGTGCGAAACTTTCTAAACGACATGGGGCGTTGTCCGTCATGGAATATGATGCAATGGGGTATCTGCCCGATGCCATGGTAAATTACCTTATGCGTCTGGGATGGTCACACGGCGATGATGAGATTTTCAACCGTACAAAAATAAAAGAATGGTTCACGCTTGAAGCTATTAATAAGGCCCCTGCCCGTTTAGACTTTAAAAAACTTGATGATGTGAATGCTCATTACATGCACCATGCCGATAACCTTTATTTGCGTGACGAAGTTCTGAAGCGGCATGAGGGAGCGATTTCAGATCACAAGGTGTCATGGTTAGTCGCCGGTATGGATGATTTGAAATTACGGGCCACCACATTAAATGACTTGGTGACAGAAGCGGGAATTTATATCGATGATTTGGACTATGACGATAAAGCCCGTAACGCCATAATAAATGGAAACGAAGCATTGAAAGCGTTGTATGAGGTTTTGAACCAGCTGGATATTTTTACTGCCGATACTGTGAATAATACTGTGCAAAAACTTGTGGATGAATCCTTTGAAGGTAAATACGGTAAGGTGGGAATGCCTTTCCGTGCAGCCCTAACCGGGCGTGGTAATACACCCCCTGTCCCTTCGATTGCAGCAGTGTTTGGTCAGGAAGAAACACTAAGGCGTTTAAAAGCGGCTATTGATATTTAATAGAATTCACCTAAACTTTTTATTAATACATTCGGCGCATGATCATATGCGCCCCATAACTTATTGTCTTAAAAAAGGATTCCTTATTCATGAAAACCGATAAAACATTTACGTTGACCAATGATGATACTGGTGAAAGCTGGACCCTGCCTGTCCTTGACGGGACGGAAGGGCCGAGTGTTATTGATGTTCGGAAATTATATGCCGATACAGGCCACTTTACATTCGACCCTTCATATACTTCTACAGCCAGCTGCAAATCGCGACTAACCTTTATTGACGGGGATGAAGGCGTTTTGATGCATCGGGGCTATACTATTGAAGAGCTTACCGATAACAGTACATTTCTTGAGGTTGCTTATCTCCTATTGGAAGGCGATTTACCATCCCAAAAACAAATGGACGATTTCACCCATAATGTGACTTATCATACAATGGTGCATGAACAATTGCACAAGTTCTTTACAGGTTTCCGCCGCGACGCACACCCCATGGCCGTGATGTGTGGTGTCGTTGGTGCGCTTTCCGCTTTCTATCATGATTCATTGGATATTTGGGATCCGAAGCAACGTGAAATTTCGGCTCATCGCCTGATCGCTAAAATTCCGACCCTTGCAGCCATGACAATGAAATATGCGCTCGGTCAACCATTTGTATATCCTCGCAATGATTTGAATTATGCGGAAAATTTCCTGCATATGTGTTTTGCCCTGCCTGCCGAGCCTTATAAGGTTAGCCCGACACTGGCAAAAGCAATGGATAAAATTCTTATCCTTCATGCAGACCACGAACAAAACGCCTCCACATCCACAGTGCGTTTGGCAGGGTCTTCTCAGGCTAATCCTTTTGCCTGTATTTCAAGTGGTATTACATCACTATGGGGACCTGCACATGGCGGGGCCAATCAGGCCGTTTTGGCTATGCTGCGCGAAATCGGATCGGTTGACCGTATTCCTGAGTTTATTGAAAGAGCCAAAGACAAGGATGATCCATTCCGATTAATGGGCTTCGGACATCGTGTTTATAAAAATTATGACCCTCGCGCAGGTGTCTTAAAAGCGTCATGTGACGAGGTTTTGGACGAATTAGGGGTCGAAAACGAACCATTATTGGAAATTGCCCGCGAATTGGAAAAAATTGCGTTGCAGGATGAGTATTTTGTTGAGCGCAAATTGTTTCCTAATGTTGATTTCTATTCTGGCATTATTTTGAAAGCCATGGGATTCCCTGAAGAAATGTTTACAGTTTTATTTGCCGTTGGCCGTACTGTTGGCTGGGTTTCACAATGGAAAGAGATGATTGAGGAGCCGACATTAAGAATTGGACGTCCCCGTCAGCTTTATACAGGTCCTAAAAAGCGATCTTATGTCTCTATTGATAAACGTTAATGAAATAAATTTATATTTTAAATAATAGTATGGGCGCTAACTGGAAAAAGGTTGGCGCCCCTGTTTTCAAGTTTTAAATGATGTCAAGGATGAAGGCTGCGGCCTGTTCTGAGGGTGTTAATTGAGAATTTGGCCCCGCAAGTTTTTGACGAATATATGATAAGTCCGGATTATCATAACGCAAAACTGCATTCATTATATCTTCGGCATTACACTGATCCTGAATACATTCGGGAATGATTTCCCGGTCTTCCATGATATTTACAATATGGGCATATTTGGTTTTTACAAATTTTTTGACGATAGTCCAAGTCACAGGGGTCATTTTATAGGCAATGACATGCGGACATTCAGCAATTGCCAACTCTAATCCGGTCGTTCCTGATTTTGCCAAAGCAAAGGGTGCCAGTTTCATAGCTTTGTATCGGTCAGTCGGATCAACATACATAACATCCAATCCGAAAAACTCTTCGGAAATATCATCTTTTAAATGTGGCAAGGCGACAATCCTTGCCTGCAAAGACGGATTCATTTGTTTCATTTTTTTATATACTGAGGCGAACACGGGTACCATCCGCTTAATTTCCCCCTTACGACTTCCCGGAAAAATCAAAATATGATCATTAACACGCTCATATTGTTCGGGAGGAATTGTTTCTATCGCCGGATGCCCGCAAAACACGGCCTTTAAATTATATTCCTCAAAATATGGCGGCTCAAATGGAAACAGGCAAATCAATCCATCGAATAGTTTTGCCATAGTTTTTGCGCGTCCTGCACGCCATGCCCATACAGTTGGGGCAACATAATGAATGAATTTCGTGTTAGGACATTTTTTACGAGCACGTTTAACCACAGGTTTACAAAAATCAGGGGAATCTATTGTAATTACGACATCCGGCTGTTTGTCCACAATGTCATCCACAGTTTTGTATACATGTTTTATAATACGCGGAAGGCTGGGTATAATTTCAACTAACCCCATTATTGAAAGGTCTTGCATAGGAAATAGCGAGGATAGCCCTTCTTTTGCCATCATATCACCTCCTATGCCGAAAAATTGGTGGTTTCCTTTTTGTTTAAAAGCTTGCATAAGACGAGCGCCAAGGACATCGCCTGAGGTCTCCCCCGCTATCACATATATGCTAGGCATTAATGGCCTCAATGAAAAGACCGTGTGTATTTGCATAGCGGATCATTTCAGTTTTATTGACCATAAAGACAGCATCAGCCTGAATAACCAATCCAGCACATTGTTTTTCATTTAACATTTCCAAAGTATGCAATCCAACTGTCGGCCGGTCAAGATCAGGATCCTGTTGCGGTTTCATCATTTTAACAAGAACTGATCCTTGGCGGCCTTTGGAACTGATCAAAGCTGTTGTGCCCTCGGGACCCTCGTAAGAATAGTCTCCATTTTCATGTGCCAGGATAGATTGACCTTTGTCATCGGCGCCATGTTTGATTGCAATATCAATAGCACGATTAAGAAATGCATTTTGTTCACATGAAAATTGTTTATTTGTCAGAGAACCACAAGATACAGTTAAGTCGTTTAAATAGTAATCAACACCCCGCACGACAAAGCCCTCATCTTCGATTTCTTGTCGTAAAGACCTTAATAAATTATCATCGCCTTTTGCAAAAGAGCCTGCAATACGCCCCAATGTTTTTATACCGCGTAGATCGGGACGAAGGGATTTTAATGACGGCCTTTTTAAATTTCCAATCATGACAACATTTTTGACATGATGTTTTTTAAAAAAATTGAAAATATCGCCGACTTTCTCCAGGCGGGTATTTAAAATATCAATATCAGGCCATTCTGAGTAATCACATTGTTTAAAATGTACGGCGCAAACAGGAATATTATTGCGTTGGCAATAGTGAACCAGTTCCAAAGGCAATGCA
>DCKW01000129.1 GCA_002320485.1 Micavibrio sp. UBA1664 | reverse complement strand
GCTTCACCGGCATCAATACCTGCTTTTGCCATTTGAGACTGCATACCGTCAAGAACCGCAGAGGATAACAGATCACAGTAAAGTTCAATCGCGCGTAGAGCATCGTCATTACCGGGAATAGGGAAATCAACGCCCTCAGGTGTTGAATTTGTATCAATAACCGCAACAACCGGAATATTTAGATTATTGGCTTCCTGAATAGCGATTTTCTCTTTGTTTGTGTCGATAATAAAGATCAAGTCAGGTGTGCCAGCCATGTCTTTGATACCGCCAAGGGTTAGCTCAAGCTTCTCAAGATCACGTTGCGCGTTCAATTGTTCCTTTTTTGTCAGGCCGCTTGTATCGCCCTGCTCTATCACTTTTTGCAAGTCACGAAGGCGTGTAATTGAATTTGAAATTGTTTTCCAGTTGGTCATCATTCCACCCAACCATCGGTGGTTTACATAGTATTGCCCACAAGCACGGGCGGCTTCCGCAACTTTTTCTGAAGCTTGGGCCTTTGTTCCAACAAACAAAATACGTCCGCCATTGGCTGCAACGTCACGGACGGCTTTCAAGGCCTGATCCAGCATTGGAACGGTTTGTTGCAGGTCGATAATGTGGACGTTGTTACGCACACCGAAAATGAAGGGTTTCATTTTAGGGTTCCAGCGTTGTGTATTGTGACCGAAGTGGATTCCAGCTTCAAGCAGCTGACGCATTGTAAATTCAGGCATCGCCATGATGTCTTACTCCTATTTAAGTTGTTAATCAGTTATATCCTCAGGCTTCTTAAATTCATTTTATTGAACACTGAAAGGCAAGAAACCTTGTGAGTTATGCGGTGTTATACGGGTTCAGGATTATAATTGCAAGACTTTATTGCGGTCTCGGCGGAAGCCAGTTGCAACTATGGGATATGCCTACGCCAGCTGCCTGAGGGGTGCTTTGCAGATTATACACAATAATAGTATCTTTAATAACTGTACAATCCAGATCCTCGCCGTTTGTATTAATACCCGGTAAAATTATTTTATAAAGCCCGTCTTTACGGCCGTAATCCCCGCGAATATCATCAAGAACTTCATTTAATTCTGATAATTTTTCAATTTTCACCTGTTGAGCCTTTGCAGGTGCTGTCATTCCTATGGCCAATGTTGCGGCAATAAATGTGTTTGTTATTTTTTTCATATCTTTCTTATACTCCCTTACCTAAACATCACGCAAGTTTTCTACGCCGTTTAATTGCTGGATGGCATTTACGGTTGCGGCTGAGAGTTTATATGATCCGTTGAGTTTCATTTCCACAAATTCGTTTAATTGTCCTGTCGGTAATACAAGATGGATAGCGGCAAGTCCTTCTCCATCTTCTGCCAATAATTCACCTAATTGCGGCAGGCTATCAGTTTTCACCAATTCGATGTAAGTCAGGCGGTATTTATCCTTCAACGCATCGTCCAGTAATTTAATCCCCTGTCCGCTCATCCGAATTGAATCATCTTGCTGCTTAACTTCCAGATCAATAAGCAAATTTGTACCCGGTTCTAAAATGGCCTGATTAAGAGCGAGGAGCTCGGAAAAAATCATAATTTCCTGTACGCCTGTCGGGTCAGAAATTTGCAGGAAGGCAAATTTATTCCCTGACTTTGCAATACGCACCTGTTTTTTAATCAGTACGCCGGCAATTTTCGACTTGATAAAAGACGTATCCTGCATCCGCTCTTCTATTGACCCAAGCGGCATCACACCCAATCTTTCTAGCATGGCCATTTTTTGATCCAAAGGATGGGCAGACAGATAGAATCCGACGGCCTTGAATTCAAAAGCAAGCTTGTCCAGTTCCTGCCATTCTTGTTTTATGTCCATGGGCGGGCGGTTATGGGTGACCGTTTCCTCACCCATAAACAATCCCCCCTGCCCTGTGTCTTTATCGGAAAAAACATTTTGCGAATAACGAAGCAAAGCCTCGGCATTATCAAACATGGTTGCCCTGTTTAAAGACAGACATTCAAAAGCCCCGGCGGCGGCCAGTCCCTGAATTTGCCGTTTGTTCAATGCTTTTGGATTAATTCTTTCGGCAAAATCATAAATATCCTTAAAAATTCCCTTTGTATGACGTTCCGCAACAACGATAGTCATTGCATTTTCCCCTACCCCTTTTAAGGCAGACAAGGCATAACGCACACATTGATTTTGTACACTGAAATCTTCTTCTGATTTATTAATGTCGGGTGGGAGGATAGAGATATCATTACTATCTGCATCCTGCTTAAAAATCGCAAGTTTGTCTGTATTGCCTTTATCAAGGCTCATGGATGCCGCCATAAATTCCACAGGATAATTAGCTTTGAGCCATGCGGTTTGATAGGCAATAAGAGCATAAGCGGCGGCATGCGATTTATTGAAACCATATCCGGCGAATTTGGCAATCTGATCGAAAATCTCGTTTGATTGCGTCTCGGGAATTTGATTATGGTCTGTTGCACCTTCGACAAACATTTTGCGCTGTTTGTCCATCTCTTCCTTAATTTTTTTCCCCATTGCACGGCGCAACAAATCCGCACCACCCAGCGAGTAGCCAGACAACAACTGCGCCGCCTGCATCACCTGTTCCTGATAGATCATAATCCCGAACGTTTCAGTCAAAATGGATTCTAGTTTAGGGTGCATATAATCGGGATCTTCCAGGCCGGCCTTAATCTTGTTATAGCGCGGAATATTATCCATCGGCCCGGGTCGATACAGTGACACAAGGGCGATAATATCCTCGAACCGGTCCGGCTTCATCCCCGCAAGGGCTGAGCGCATACCCGTTGATTCCAGTTGAAATACGCCGACCGTATTACCTTTTGCAATCAAATCAAAGGTCACTTTATCATCAAAAGGGAGCATTAACGGGTCAATATCGACATTATGCTGTTGTTTAATATGATTGACCGCGCGTTGAATCACAGTCAGTGTTTTCAGGCCCAGAAAGTCGAATTTGACCAGTCCTGCCTGTTCCACATATTTCATATTAAATTGTGTGACAGGCATGGGCGAGCGCGGGTCACGGTATAAAGGCACAAGTTCGTGCAACGGCCTGTCGCCGATCACCACACCTGCAGCATGCGTTGACGCGTGCCGGTACAACCCCTCCAATTGCAAGGCAATATCAATCAAATGCGAGGTCGTTTCATCCTTACGGATTTCATTGCGTAAATCGGCATCATCATTCAATGCCTCTTGCAAAGTCACCGGATTGGCAGGATTATTGGGAATCATTTTGGCAATGCGGTCGACTTGCCCGTATGACATTTGCAACACACGCCCGACATCGCGGACGACCGCGCGCGCCTGCAATTTTCCGAAGGTAATGATTTGCGCAACTTTATCGCGTCCGTACTTCTCCTGTACGTATGTAATCACCTCTTCACG
>DCKW01000124.1:6939-8037 GCA_002320485.1 Micavibrio sp. UBA1664 | reverse complement strand
AAATACTCTGACGACGTACAGGCATCCGACTATTCTGGATTTGAAATGCTCTTTCATTAATTGCAAAGCCAACCCTTGCAAAGGCAAGACACGCCGATCACCGTTTTTGGTTTCCTCTAATACGATAGCACCACGTTTGAAATCCACCTCACTCCATTCAAGGCCAACTATCTCCATTTTGCGCGCGCCGGTGCTTAGTGCTAAAACGACAATTATATAAAGATATGGGTTATCGCTTTTTTGGCAGGCCACTAATAAAGATTGGCGCTCTTCATCGGATAGAAAACGAACTCTGCCACGGCCTTCTTTATATTTTTTAATACGGCTTACTGGGTTTTCATTTATCCATTCCCATTCATTCATAGCCACATTTAAGACATGTCCCAAAGCTTGAGAATATCGATTGGCGGTAGTTGTACCGACAGCGCGACCATAGCGATTTTTTGATCCTACAAGCTTATTTCGTGCTTCAACTATTAGAGCAGAGCTTATATCTGCCATTACATACCCGCCTAATTGGCTTTTCCACCATTCAAGATAGGTGATTTGATTAACGGGGTTTTTACGATGGCTCAATACTTCCTTAAAATATCGGTCAATCGCATCGGCCAATGTCTTTTGTTTAGCCACAGTGGTTTTAAAATGCCGGCCTTCGCGTATAGCGGCCTCTGTGATTTGCACCCATTTACGCGCGTCTGTTAAGCGGTCAAAGGTTGCCGTTTCGGCTGGATGGCCTTTTAGCCTGACTTGTACACTATATTTCACATCCCCGTTTGAGGTGATCCTCTTTTTTATCGAAGCCATAATCATGTCCTTTCATGGTTAATCAATCAAAATTAATGGCAAAAACCAGCAACATAAGATGATTAACCTGAAGTGCTAACGATAAAAACCTAATTAAAAGAGCGTATTAATTAGATTGACTTCATACATTTCACACTCATGACACAGTTACGCATCAAATAGCCGTTTAAGCCTTTTTGTGAATTGTTGTGATTACTTGTCTGGAAATGTGAAAACAGTGCGAAAACTGTCTTTTTTCAAAATCTCAAAAACGCTGTAAGACTTGGTGAGATTGGTTGCGGGGAGAGGATTTGA
>DCKW01000124.1:0-6616 GCA_002320485.1 Micavibrio sp. UBA1664 | reverse complement strand
ACCTCTGACCTTCAGGTTATGAGCTGAAAAAGCCATCTTCTAACATGCTGATTTATAACATAAATATTATCCTTACCATAAAACTGTGCGAGCATTTGTGCGGCTGATTCGTTAAAAATTCATTAACATTCACATCCACTTATCCACTACTTTTAGTTAAAAAACACCAAAACAAAAGCACGCTATCTGCCCAACTTTTGCTGACGGGATATAGTTAGGCATTTGAAAAAATGCATGTTATCCGTAATTATATTTATTTGAATTAGAGCCATTTTTATGGTAATATTTTTTAATGAAACATATGAATTACAGCATTGGTTGGAAAAAGTGATGATCGACCAACCATACAGAGATGAAATCATCCAGTCACAAGTTAAATGCGCACATGAGCTCATGGCCTATCATGGCAACTCCACATCTGTGTGCCACAGCCTTTTGATAGCAGCTGTACAAGTTGCAAACGTTGATGCTTATTCGGGCGAAATGAGTGACTTTGCCACCACACTTAGGAGCTACGCCAATACAATTGATCGAATGATAGAAAATGGAGATTACTACGGCTCTCCCAAATTGCAGTAAGCGAATGTTGAGCGGAAATTATTAGAAAATGGATTTCAAACGGTCTTGTCAGATTACATCATAGTTTTTGATTTGAGTATGATAATTTGCTGATATGATCAAAAATTATCCGTTTAAATATTACAAAACCAGTCCTGAAATTATTAAATTAGCAGTGATGTATTACGTGCGTTTTCCACTGAGCTTGAGACAAGTTGAGGATATATTGCACGAACGCGGTATCGATATTTGTCACGAGACAATCCGCCATTGGTGGGATAAATTTGGCGTCCTGTTTGCTAAAGATATCAAGAAGAAATCCATCAATCCGCATTCCAAACACAAGCTTATCCCTAACTTTTAGAGTGATAAATATACCTTATGAAATTGATAAGAACTATGTCTTATTCCATTTGTCTCTTAAAATTTAAATGAAATATAAATTCTTAAAACATTCCATTATTTTTATAATATTTNNACCTTCAGGTTATGAGCCTGACGAGCTACCGGGCTGCTCCACCCCGCGTTGAGATAAGATTTGCCGTTTATACTGGCTTTTTCCGGTGAAATCAACCCTATCTTTTTAAATATTTTATTCAGGTAGACAGGATTAATTTAAAATTTAAAATCATGAAAAAAACTGCCAATATCAGGCAGCTTCTTTTCCTTTGGCGCGGTCAACGCCCTCGCGTATTAATTGTTTGGCGCGCTCAACGCCTTCCCACCCAAGCGTTTTAGCCCATTTTCCTTTTTCAAGATCTTTGTAATGAGTGAAGAAATGCTCGATCTGCTCTCTTAAAATCGGCTTAATATCATCGAGATCATTCACATCATCATGATACGGGTGCATTTTGGATACCGGGACAGCAATAATTTTTTCGTCCTTGCCGCCATCGTCTTCCATCAACAATACCGCCACAGGGCGTGAACGAAGTACAGCCCCAGGAATAACCGGCAACTCACCCAATACCATGACATCAACGGGATCACCATCACCTGATAACGTATGCGGAATAAACCCGTAATTAGCAGGATAAAACATGGCGGTATGAACGAAACGATCGACAAAAATCATGCCGCTTTCCTTGTCCATTTCATATTTAACCGGGGCCGCCCCTTTAGGGTTTTCAATGACAACATTAATATCGTTGGGCAAATCCTTACCACTCGGCAATTTATCCAGATTCATAGTTTATCCTTTGCTAAAATTATTTATCGGCGAAGTGAAGCAAATTTTAGCGTTCAAATCAAGGCTTTAAAATAGCGCGGGCATTGATTGTCATGGATACATCGCTGGTTCCCGCCTCGGCAGTTGGGGTAGCCATCGCATCGGCAGACATTGCCATCATTTCCATACCTTTGGCACGGGCATACATCGGCTGAGGCATGAGCGGTTGGGCGTCTACGTTAATCTCGACAATATCGACAGAAGATTTACCAAGTGCCTTGGCAACACGCTGGGCGCGCTCACGCAGGGCGGCGACAGTTTCCTCCATCAAAGCATCGCGGGTTTCTTCATATTTATCTGCGGACAGTTCATACCCAAGATTGTTCATGACAAATCCCATATCCTGAATTTCCCCCGCAACTTTTAATGTATCTTCGGCATTTTTAGAACGAATAATAAGAGTTTGCGAGCCTCTCCATTTTTCGATTTCCTGTGTGGTTTCGCTGGTTTGAGGATTTTTTACCTGACGATAATCGGGGCTGACATAGTATTGGCCTGTTTCAACCTTTAATGTCGGATATTGTTTTGCTAATGTTACCGCCTTTTTCATTGCGGTATTGATAACATTTTGCACCTCGGACGCGTCTTTAAGTTCCTGTTGAATGCGTAGGGACGCAACCAATGTATCCTGATCAACTTCCACCCTTTCCGTTGCGGAAATATTCAGGGCTGTCTGTCCTTCAGGTAGTTCTACAACACCGTTACTTTGTTGAGCGACAGCCACAGGCGGAACCATTAAAGCCATAACCACTCCGGACATTAGAATCAGTTTTTTCATTATAGTATGCCTTTCTCTACTTTCGGTACTTTCCAATATGAAATAAAACTAAGTCAAAAATAAGCAACAGCCAAGCTTACTTTAAAAATAATTATAATAGGTCAGCGTCGGGTTATTTCATTCATCCAGTTCAAATAATCGGCAAACCCATCGGAAACAGGTAATGCACATATACAGGGACACTCGTAGGAATGTAATTTTCGCACGGCTTCCTCAATTTCCTTAAACCGGGTGGAGACCGTTTTTAAAATCAAGACAGACTCCGTTTCTGCGTTCACTGTCCCATCCCACCAATAAAATGACTCCATTCCGGGGATGATATTGGCACTTGCTGCCATACGTTCGCTCACACAATAACCCGCAATTTTACGTGCCTCCACAACATCGTGGCAGGCAATATAAATAAAAATATATTCTTTTTTAAGCATGACACATTAAATCATGCGTTTAAAAACGGATCAAATACAATGTTGGATTTATACCGAAAACACAAAATTGACGTGTGACAACCCTCTGCCGACTTATAAACAGCTATATTGCTCGATATTATCAGCAATTTGTCGCGCTTTTTCCCATTGCGAAGGTTTAGCATCGGCCGGAACCATCTGCACATAACACGACCCGCCATTTATATGGGGAAGCCGTATAACGGCCAACCTGTCGCGTAATCCCGATCGGTCTCCCTTATGATGGTGAGGCGCAATCACGGCGACAATTTCATTGGTTCCGTTGTAACGCCATTCCAGTTTTTCGCCTACAATGTACGACAAATCGGACGGCAGGACATAATTGCTGTTTCCGCCAACACGAAGCGTTTGCCGTCCATTTATATCCAGTACAAACACGTCCATCGGCAAATCGGTTGTGCATTGATATGTCTGACTGTTATTTTTGGGATCGCGATTTACGACATCACATTGGGTAATATCAAATGCTTTAAATTTGCTGTAATGACCATTAAAGCGCCCGGCATCATTCATAATAATTTTCTGACTATCATAAGATGGGTCGACGGGCATAGATGCTATAATTTCGGCTTGTTCAGGGCTTACGGCATCCTTACCCCACACAATATCACTCGGATTAAGGGCCGATGTTTGCAAGCGGTCTTTGTTGCTTCCACATGCAGATAGTACCAACATTAGAAAAACAATCAGGCTATAACGGCGTTTGATCATATTTTACAATGACAGGCATTGACAAAATATTCCAGTATTAATGATCAGTTTTCGAACCGACGCTGACAATCGGTACAAATCCGCCATAAATCATGCGCTTGCCGTCAAAAGGCATCGGATTTTCTTCAGCGCTAAGACGCGGGTCTTGCATGACTTTAGGATGCGAGGCGTCGCGCACTTCTTTCGAAGGCCATATAATCCAGGAAAAAATTACGGTTTCGTCCTCTTCTTGTTTAACCGCCATCGGAAATGATGTAACTTTTCCATCTGGAATATCATCCCCCCAACATTCCATAATTTCCAACGCCCCGTATTCTTTAAAAACGTTGGCCGCGATTTTTGCATGGGTAATATATATCTCTTTATTTTTTGTCGGCACGGCCGCTACAAATCCGTCAACATAAGTCATTTTATTCTCCATTACAGATTAACAAAAAATAATATAGAGCGGTTTTAAAAAACAATAAGGGGATTTAAGATTGACCATCATATTGGACAACGCGGTTGCGGCCGTCATTTTTGGCTTGGTATAATGCCTGATCGGCATGTTTCAGCCATTCATCAAAAGTATCCGTCTTTGATGGTACTGCCGATATGAAGCCATAACTCATGGTAATAGAGTAAGGCCCTTCCTGTGTTTGCAAGGGCGCGGCCTCGAATGAGTTTCGTAACCGTTCGAGGGTTTGCCCTGCTTTATCTATCGCACAATTGGTTAAAAGAACTAAAAATTCCTCGTCCCCTATTCTGCCAACGGCATCCTCGCCTCTGACACCTTGTAATAATCGCTTGGCACTTTCTTGCAATACGGCATCCCCCATTGCATGTCCTGCAGTATCGTTAATTTTTTTAAAAAAATCGATATCACAGACGGCCAGTGTTAAAGGATTCTCCTGCCGAATGGATTCCGCCCATTCGCGCTCTAATAATTCAAATATCCCCCTGCGGTTCCACAGCCGTGTTAAAGGATCAACCATTGCCAATTGGTTGGCTTTATCCAGTTCTTCCAACAAGGTGGCTTGGGCATCGGATATATTGGATAATTTTAATTCTGTTTCAATAATTGCCGCCAGATCACATAAAGCTGACAGCTGATCTTCGCTTACATCCCTAGGCTTTCTGTCAATGGCACACAACGTTCCTATTGGCATACCGTCAGGCGAACGCACAGGGCAACCGGCATAAAATCCGATATCCATATATTTGCCAGTGACAAATGGATTATCAAAGAAACGTTCATCTTTATGCGTATTGGCAACATGTATTATTTTATCAACGTGCAAGGCGTGTGTGCAAAATGATGTCTCTTTATCAGCATCGATCCCTCCCGGCACACCTTGAGTGGATTTATAATGCTGGCGGTCGACATCAATTAAATTAAATAGCGCGATAGGCACATCCATCGTACGGCATACCAATCGTGTAATGCGTTCGAACCTCTCTTCAATCGGTGAATCAAGTAAGTTTAATGTTTTGAGAGATGCAACGCGTTGGCGTTCCTGAGGGTGTGGCTCGGCTATAATCATACAAATGAATATAAAATATTTTATTTTTCAATAAACCCTTTTTGGGCATTGAATTGAAAAATTTAAGGATTATTGTTTTCCAGTGCGGTTAACCTTGCGGTAATATCCTGCATTACCGCTTTATAAAATCCGATTAGCCACCCTGTAGTGCAAATGAGCTTTGTATAACGGCTGAACGACGGATCCCATTGCGAATTTTGATTCTACAAATAATTTAACCATCTCATAAGAAAAAGGCCCGATTGCCAACCCATGTTTTCCATTAATATCAGTTTTTGGTATCTCGTTAATGATGAATCCGTCCACACCCATTTTTCTTAAGCCTTTATTAGCATGGACCAACATGGTTTTATCCTTTTGCTGCTCAATAAAACCAATATAATAACGGTTGGTGTCTTGTTTTCCTGAACCTATTGTCGTGCCTACAGGTGCAAAAACAGCCATTTCTTTATACCCGATTATAAAAGCAGAATGATCAACACCCTTAATTTTCATGGTTGTAGCCGGCTTCAGCTCATCAAAACGAATAACTGCTGTAGAACCATAGCATTGCGGAGGCTTGGGAAAGCGTTCTTTTGGTGATACTATTTTATTCATAATGACCTCCCTTATTACTATTTTCTTATATTTAGCATATAAAAAAATGAATTAGCAAAATAAATATGCAATATAAAAACGCAGTAATTTTTAAAATCAAACTAAAGATGATTTTGCTACAGAAGTTTTGACTATGCGCTCAAATACTAAAAAACGCCCATGGCGGTTAAACCAACGGCGTTTTAAAAATCAATAATGTTCAGTATTTGAACAGTGTGAATAGGTAATAATGAAATCAAACCGCTTTATGATCTGGCGATGACCTACTCTCCCGTGGCTTAAGCCAAAGTACCATCGGCGCAGGTGGGTTTCACGGTCCAGTTCGAAATGGGATGGGGTGGTTCACCACCGCAATAACCACCAGATCATAAAACAGTCTGATAAGAGTAAAGATTAATTCCGCTTAAGTTTCAAAACACATAAAACATGTTAAACCATGTCGATATATTTGAACTTTCTCAAGCCGATCGAGCAATTAGTAAAGGTTAGCTTCACGTGTTACCACGCTTCCACACCCTTCCTATCAACGTCCTAGTCTAGAACGGCTCTGATAGGGAATCCTGGTATTGAGGCCTGCTTCACGCTTAGATGCTTTCAGCGTTTATCAGTTCCGTACTTAGCTACCCAACGGTGCCGCTGGCGCGACAATTGGTACACCATTGGTACGTTCACCCCGGTCCTCTCGTACTAGAGGCAACTCCTCTCAATTCTTCAACACGCATGGCAGATAGGGACCGAACTGTCTCACGACGTT
>DCKW01000010.1 GCA_002320485.1 Micavibrio sp. UBA1664 | reverse complement strand
AAATACTCTGACGACGTACAGGCAGTGCAATTATCGTTATTTTCACCGTGCCTTTTGGCCTTGCCGCCGCCGTGTTTGCATTACTTCTGACAGGCCAATCCCTTAACCTTTATTCTCAAATCGGGCTCGTCATGCTGATTGGCTTAATGACTAAAAACGCGATTTTGCTTGTGGAATTTATGGACCAATTGAGAGATGAGGGAAAAGATGTGGGCGATGCGATTATTGAGGCTGTCAAAATTCGTTTGCGCCCTGTGATCATGACCGTTTTATCAACTGTATTGGGTGCGCTGCCGCTTGTTATCAGTACCGGCGCAGGATCGGAGGCCAGAGCAGCCATTGGGTGGGTTATTTTTGGCGGATTAGGTATTTCAACCTTGTTTACATTATATTTCGCTCCTCTGGCCTATTCCATGATAGCGCCATTTACTAAACCGCGTGCCAGCGCAGGGCAGGAACTTAACAAACAGCTAAGGCAAATCGATAATAGTAAAATATCATGAAAAATTTCTTCCTTATCCTGTCCTCAATTTTGATAGTATCGGCTTGTACCGTTGGCCCTGATTACCAGAGCCCTGATCTCAACCCTCCACAACAGTTTCCTTCGCAGGAAGTTTTTGCACTGCTTAATAATGGCAAGCAAGGTGATTTTGATTCTGATCAATGGTGGAAAGGGTTTAATGACCCGGTTTTAAACGACCTTGTTGATAATGCCATATTGGAAAATTATGATATTGCTATTGCCGCGGCACGATTAAAGCAGGCTCAAGCAAATGTAAGGTTTTTTGATGCCGGTGATCGTTTAAGGGCAAGTACAAACATAGGGGCAGAGGTTCAAAATAGCCGCGGTGATGGTGAAAATGACACGTCGACTTCTCTTGCAGGTGGTTTGGCTGCTGTTTTACCACTTGATATATTCGGGCAAAACAAGCGTGAGACAGAGGCCGCAACCGCGCAACTGGAAAGTTTTGAAGCAGCGTTGAGAGGGTCGGTTCTCAATGTTAGTACAGATGTAGCCACCGAATACCTGACTCTCCGCGGTAACCAACGCCAACTCGAATTATTGCGTGAATCCGTCCAATTACAGGAAAAAACATTGTCCATTGTAAATAGTCGCTATGAGGCAGGATTGTCACCTGAGCTGGATTTGCAACGTGCCAGAACATCCGTCGAAAATCTGCGCGCGGATATTCCTTTATTGGAACAATCATTGAACAACTCCCGTAATCAGCTTGCGGTATTAACGGGGAATTATCCGGGATTTTATGATGATTTATTATCCGGCACATCCCCCGTACCGGAATATACAAGCAGTTTTCCGCTGCTCGTTCCCTATGATGTATTGTTAATGCGCCCCGATGTGGCGCAGGCAGAATCCGACCTTAAACAAGCGGTGGCTAATATTGGTGTAGCCGAAGCGAATTTTTATCCTGTATTTGAATTAAGTGGCGGCATCAGGCTAACGTCAACTGGCATAAACGGATTGCCGGTGACGGATGTTATTGTGTCATCGATCAATGCTTTGATCGAGCAAACTTTATTAGACGGCGGCGCACGTAAGGCAAATTTTGATATTGCCGTTGCCCAGGCAGAGGAGCAATTGGCAGTTTATGAGCAAACCTTGCGTAATGCAATTTTGAATGTCGAAACTTCGCTTACGGCATTACAATCTTCCAAAGATCGGCAAATCTCGCTTGAAAAATCCGTTCAATCCAGCCAACGGAGCTTCGCCCAGGCCGAAACGTTATATCAACAAGGGTTGATCAGCTTTCTGGATGTGGTGGATGCACAAAGGCAATTTGCATCTGCAGAACAATCATTGGCACGTGAAACAACAAATTATGCGACCCAAATAGCCCAACTCTTCAATAGTTTGGGAATACAATGAAGGAATAGGTGTTATCCGTCTTTTTCTTTCACCGTTCTAGCTATCTATTGATCGGGATTGATTTTAAAACGGGGCAGGATCTGTAAAAGTGATCATTTCCCTATTACCGGGATGTTGTATCGTTAATGATTCCGCATGTAACAATAAACGCGATGCCTTTTCTTGCAAATCTAAAGGGGCATAAAACACATCGCCAAGGATCGGGTGTCCTATCTCTTTCATATGCAGGCGTAATTGATGCGATCGACCTGTAAGCGGTTTCAATTTCATGCGTGAAAATGCAGTGCCGTCCTCTAGATATTCTCTCTCTATCACTTGCCACTCAGTTTGGGAGGCGCGCCCGTGTTCGTGAGATATCATCTGGCGCGGTCTGTTATCCCAATCGACGCAAATAGGTAAATCGACTTGCCCACTGTCTTCATTAACATGACCCCATACATGGGCAATATAATATTTTTGCGTCTTGCGTTTTTCAAATTGCAAATTGATATGCGCTTGAGCCGGTTTATTTAAAGCCATCAAAAAAACGCCTGACGTATCCAGATCAAGACGATGGATAAGGCGCGCCTCCGGAAATTCAGCCTCCGCTCTTGTCTGCAGGCAATCTTGATGGTCCTTGTTTTTGGCGGGTACGCTTAATAATCCTGAAGGTTTTGATAAGGCAAGAAGGTCATCATCCTGATACAAAATTTGCAAGGGAGATTGCGGAGGATTGTAAACGAAGGCAGGCATGGGCGGTAAATTATTCTGCAAAACCGACCTTCACTCCGCGTTTTTTAAAATAGGATTGCATCGTTTTCCGTCCGTCACGATTATTAACGGGTAGTCTTGACGGTTGAAACATGATCTCTTTAACATCCGCATTTTTCATTGCCGATTTTAAATTGGCAATGTGAACGTCAATGTCCTCGTTATCGTTATCCAGTGATGTATAAATTGCCTCGCGGGCGTCGTCCAAAGTCATGACTATATCCTCTTATATTTACGCTTGTAGTTTATTTCGCAAAACCATAGCAGGTCCAGCCAAGTTTATAAATCCATATACATTTTTCAAAAAGCAATTTCGGCCTTTTTTATTACAAAATTTGCAATGACAGTATTTTGAAATTCGTGGATGTTCTTTATACTGATTTTTTGTAATTCGAAAGGATAAAAAGATGGTTCAAAATATTTCCGTTACAGATGCGGCAGATCTTTTAAAAAAAGGCGATGCCGTTTTAATTGATGTGCGTGAGCCGGATGAGTTTAAGGATGAACATATTGTCTATGCCTTATCATTACCGTTATCGAGGCTGGAAAATGGCATCAAAATTCTCGATCTGCCGCAAGATAAAATAATCCTGTTTCAGTGTCTTAAAGGATCCCGCGGGCAAATGGCATGTCAGAAACTTAACAGTATGAATGATTGTCCCAACCCGATTGCGAATGTTGAGGGCGGAATTCAATCATGGAAAGACCATAAACTGCCTGTAGTTTCCAATCTCGAAAATAAGGGTATAGAAGGTGTATCTATTTTTCGACAAGTGCAAATTGCGGTGGGCTTGCTAATGGTTTTATTTATCGTGATAGGTTTTATGGGGGTAACGGTCGGGTTTTTGGTTGCAGGTTTATTGTCGACGGCATTACTGATTTCCGGATTAACGGGCTGGTGCGGTATGGCGATTTTGTTATCAAAAATGCCATGGAATAAACGTTAGACCTCTTTCAAAAAGGATAAAACGAATTATGATCGATCTGGATGCCGTTTTATTGGCACGCATACAATTCGCGTTTACGATAAGTTTCCACATTATATTTCCTGCCTTTACAATCGGGCTGGCGAGTTGGCTGGCTGTTGTTGAAGGATTGTTTCTTAAAACGGGAAATAAAATCTATGAAGATATTTATAAGATGTGGGTCAAGATATTTGCCGTCTGCTTTGGTATGGGCGTGGTGTCCGGTGTGGTCATGTCATATCAGTTCGGTACAAATTGGTCGGTTTTTTCCGACAAGGTCGGCAATGTTATCGGCCCACTTCTTGGTTATGAAGTTTTAACCGCCTTTTTTCTCGAGGCCTCTTTTTTGGGTATTATGTTGTTCGGGTGGGACAAGGTGAGCCGAAAAATGCATTTTGTATCCACCGTGATTGTTGCCGTGGGAACCCTTATATCCGCCTTTTGGATTTTGGCGGCAAACAGTTGGATGCAAACACCGCAAGGCTATGACATTCTTGATAACGGTCTACTTGTTCCTACCGACTGGATTGAGATTATTTTCAATCCGTCTTTCCCCTACCGATTTATGCATATGGTGACGGCTGCGTATCTGACAACGGCCTTTTCTGTCGGTGGGGTGGCCGCATATTATTTGTGGCGGAAAAAACATGTGGAGCATGCCAGAATTATGTTCGCAATGGCAATGTTGATGGCGGTATTTGTTGCACCTCTGCAATTAATGATCGGGCATGCCCATGGTGAAAACACCATGGAATATCAACCGATAAAAGTTGCGGCAATGGAGGGAAACTGGAACCGGGGCGGCAATAAACCACTTTATCTTTTCGGAATGCCTGATCAGGAAGAGGAAAAAACTGAATACGGGATCACCATTCCAAACGGTGCCAGCTTGATCCTTACCGGGTCACGTGACGGTGAAATACCGGGATTGCGCGATGTCCCCGCCGAAGATAGGCCACCTGTGGCAATTGTGTTCTGGTCCTTTCGTGTAATGGTGGCCATGGGCATGGCAATGATTTTCACAGGTGTCATGGCAATATTTTTATTTTGGCGGAAATCTCTGTACAGCTTTAAACCCTTTTTGTTGTGGTGTATGGCAATGTTACCAAGCGGATTTATCGCCGTACTGGCAGGGTGGTTTGTGACAGAAATCGGGAGACAACCTTTTACAGCCTACGGCATCATCCGCACAACAGAAAGCGTTTCGCCTATTGTAGCGGAACAGGTCATGTTAAGCCTCGGCCTTTTTATTATTATTTACACAGTTATTTTCGGCGCGGCTGTATATTACATTTTACGCCTTGTCAGAAAAGGTCCTCTGATTTCCCAACGGGCGGATACTTACTATAGTCACAGTACCGAGGTGGTCGGAAAAATTGCAGCAGAGGATGCAGAAGGGAAGAAAGATGTTTGATTTATCATCCTGGCTGGATTTGCCGTTGATCTGGGGTTTTATTATTGCAACAGCAGTATTTCTTTATGTGCTGTTGGACGGGTTTGATCTTGGATGTGGTATTTTGTTTCCTTTTGCCCCTACCGATTCCTGCCGCAATAAAATTATGAATTCTATCGCGCCTTTTTGGGATGGAAATGAAACATGGCTCGTGTTGGGTGGAGGAGGGTTATTTGCCGCCTTTCCGGTTGCATATGCCATTTTAATGCCTGCGTTTTACCTTCCCGTTATTTTTATGTTGGCAGGATTGATTTTAAGGGGAGTGGCCTTTGAATTTCGTTTTAAAACATCGGGAAAAGACCGCCGCATATGGGATATATCATTCCATGCCGGCTCTCTGACAGCAACATTTATGCAAGGTGTTATTCTAGGTAATTTCGTACAGGGTGTGGAGGTAAGTAACCGCAGTTTTGCCGGTGGGCCCCTTGATTGGGCAAACGGTTTCGCTTTTGTAACGGGTGTGTCTCTTGTTTTTGGTTACGCCCTTATCGGTGCAACATGGCTAATCTGGAAATGTGATGATGAAACACAAATATGGGCAAAACGCGTTGCCAATTATGTGTTTGTTTTTGTGGCCGGTGCAATGGGTATTGTCAGTTTATGCATGCCGTTTATCGACGATAAAATTTCCGCATTTTGGTTTACTACACCTAATATTTTTTATTTACTCCCGTTTCCGGTTTTGACGTGCATCGCCTTTTTATGGTTGTGGAAAAGCCTGCACAGCGATAATGACGTTCAACCATTTATTCTGACAATCTTCATATTTTTAATGGGTTATGCCGGTATAGGAATCAGCCTGTATCCGTGGCTGGTTCCGTTCAGTTTCACCGTCTGGGATGCCGCGGCCGCATCTACATCGCAATCGTTGCTTTTGGTGGGAACGGTTATGTTCCTGCCTCTGATACTGGCCTACACCGCCTATAGCTATTATGTTTTCAGGGGTAAAACACATGACAAATCGCTTTACTAAGTGGATGGAAAGACACCTCACGCAAAAACAGTGCCAATGGATGTGGTTTGCCATTTTGTGGTGTGGCGGATTGCTAAGTGTAACCATGTTGGGGACCATCATTAAACTTATCATGAATATATGACGGGTTTAAAGCGAATTTAAAATGAATTAATTTTGTTGTTGTGCGTAAGACATATCATGAAAACCAAAAATATATATTTGATTATGATGACCTTAATGGCATTGGGGCTTGCGTCTTGTGACGACAATAAATCTGATAAAGAAACTGATAGATCGACTGTTTCGTCCGGCGAACCGTTGCCGGAATTGATTCCGCCCGCCCCGGGCGAAGTTGGCGGGTTAGCAGATGATAGAACACCGCTGAATGAAGGTATGGTTAATCCCGATACCATTCAGGGGGCAGGATTGATCGTTGAAGAATACGCAATCGCCTTACGCGAGCGTGATTTCGGTCGGGCCTACGATTATTGGAATATGACTAATGACGCTGCAATGACTGAGAAGAAATTGACGGAATTTTTCGCACAATATCAAAATATAAATACATTGATAGGGAAACCCGAAAAAGGTCTGCAAGCCGACAGCGCAATCGTTCCTGTTCAAATTTACGGACGGATGGTTGATACAAAAGAACCGTTTAACCTTTTGGGTAACTTAACTCTTGTCAAAAATGGCGAGTGGATGATTGTGCAAAGTAATCTGCAACAAAAAGGAACAGTACGTGAAGAGTCGCAAGTGCGGGTTGAAGCTGATGAGCAATCACTGGATGCAATACCTGAAAGTTATAGAGGTCACTGGGCGCAAAACAAACAGGCATGTACCACCCCGGGTGAGACCAATATCATTATATATCCGTTAATTGTTAATTATTGGGAATCCGAAGGCGATATTTCCGATATTAAAATGGAAGATAATACACTGAATTTTATGGTTTCGTTTCATAGTCAAGGCCGTGAATGGGATGAAAGAAGAAGCTTCTCTTTATCTGAAAACGGGCAAGTACTTATGGATGAAAATAATTTTTCCAGAGTAAAATGTCCTGACCTGCCTTAACTTTGAGGCGTTATTTCTTTGATAAGATGGAGATGGGCAATCTCCATTCTACGATGCGCTTCTCTGGTTTGATCAGCAGTTTGTGAAGAAAGTGTGGAAAGGTTTTGCGCCTCGTTACATGCAAAGGCCATATCCAACGCTCCTATACTTGCACATGCCCCATACATTTTGTGGGCCCATTCATCCCATTCTTTCAGATTATTTTGCCGATACGCCGTTGTTAAGGCATTCATGTCGTTCTCCAGATTGGTAACGAAAATGTCCAGAATTTCCCGATTAAGCTGTTCATCATGATCGGTCATATCATTCAAATTATCCCAATCGAAAATTTTCGATCTAGTTATAATCTGTTCCTTCTTAGCGGATATGTCAGGTGGCTCAGAGGCTGACGATTTTTGTGATTGAGAAGGAAAATAGGAGTTCAGCACACTAATCAATGTGTCATGATCTATCGGTTTGCTAATGTAATCATCCATACCCGCGTTAAAACATTCCTGTTCGGCGCCCTTCATGGCATTGGCTGTGACCGCAATAATGACCGTAGATTTTTTGCCGGAAACGGATTTGTCACTATTGCGTATATGACGAGCCGCTGTGAAACCGTCCATTTCAGGCATTTGGCAATCCATAAGGACAAGATCATAAGAAAACCGTTCATATAATTCTATGGCTTGTTTGCCGTTGTTGGCTTCCGTAATATTTGAAAGACCGATTTTTTTTAATTTGCTGTATAGGTAAAGCAAATTGACGGGATGATCATCAACGATCAGAACTTTTATATCGCTATCGATGGAAATTTTTGTGTTGGATGCGGAAAGAAGACCGGCTGAGGCGTCCTTTTTATCAACAATGTCGAAGGGAATATGAACGGTAAATGTCGTGCCCTTGTCTTGCTCGCTTTCAATCATAATTGTACCTCCCATCATTTGGGTCAAATTACGTGTGATAGTTAAACCCAGGCCACTGCCTCCATATTTTCGCGTAGTAGATGTATCCGCTTGTTGAAATTTATCAAATATAACCGCCTGTTTGCTTTTTTCTATACCTATACCGGTATCAATAACGGAAACCTGTAATATATACGCCATATCCGTTTTATATTTTCCTGTTACGTGAACTTTGACGGACCCCTTGTTTGTAAATTTTAAGGCATTGCCAATTAGATTATTTAATATTTGCTGCAAACGGGACGGATCACCTTTTAAAATTTCCGGAACATCTGGAGATATATAAATTTCAAAACCAATATCTTTTTGATCTGCGGTGGCTTTATAAAGCGGTTTTAATTTTAAAAAATTGTCCCGTATATCAAAAGGAACCGATTCAAATCCCATCTCTCCTGCCTCGATTTTGGAAAAATCAAGAATATCATTTAAAAGAAACAAAAGGTTTTTCGCGGAATGATGGATGGACCTCGTAATTTCAAGATCATTTGCATTTGGATGCTCGCCGTCCATTAAGATTTCGGATAACCCTATAATGCCGTTCATAGGGGTACGTAATTCATGGCTCATATTGGCAAGAAAATCACCGCGCGCTTCCTTTGCATGCTCTGCCGCAATTCGGGATTGTTCAGCGAGAGAGTACGCGGTTTGTAGTTCTTTCTCATATTTTTTTCTGTCGGTAACATCATAACAATATACAATAATTCCACCTGACAAATCTTGATCATCCGATGCCACAATCGTTTGATTAAAAAATTTATTTTTATAAGATATTTCCCTGACCAGAATATCTTTCTGGCGGGTTTCAGCGTCCATAACGCCCGCCAAAATATCATGATGATTCAGTTTTTCGGTTATATCAGGAAACACTTTCATCGCTGCGGGATTGATAAAAACAATATCCCCTTTTTTGTTTAGTCGAAGTTGCGGATAAGGGTTATTCAATGCAATACGCGCCATATCCTGAACTTCCAGCTTTGATTGTTTCAACGTTAATTTGTCAAATTGTGCTTTGTTTCGCCGTATTAGTAATAAAATGCACTCCAACCCGATAAAAATTAGCAGGATGTAGAGATAATTCAGGTCATCCATTATTTTAAAGTTGCCGAAGCATCCTGAGTTTCAGAAGACGCATTGACATTATCCGCGAGAAAAGGGGAGCGATTTATGTAGGCAATCAATTTATCTCTTGTAAACGGTTTCCCTACAAATCCTTGCGCTCCAAGTCGTAAAGCCTTAAGCAGGTTGGTTTTGTCTCTTCTTCCGCTAAACATGATCACATAATGATCCGGATCGATTTGTGACAGGGCTTCAAGCATTTCATGACCGCCAATATCGGGAAGGCCGATATCCAGAAAGACAACATCCGGGATTTGTTCAACATAATCCTGTAAGCCGGTTTGGCCGTTCTTTGAGAGATGAACAGAGTAGTCATGGCGCAAAACATTTTCGACCAGCGTACGGGACAATTGGTCGTCATCTATAATCTGAATAAGCGGCTTGTGTCTAATGCTGCGTTTTTGCGGTATAGCCTTGACGGAATCACTATTAAGATTTGCAAGAGTATTAACCACATTTTGATCTGATATTTTTCTTCGTTTTTCTTCCTGGTGTTTCAAGGTTTCATCATGAATAGCCTTATTTTTTTCCTGACAAATGCGAACCATTTCTTCATAATTGTTTTTTACGCAATAAACGGTCACATGATCCAGAAATTGCGGTATCTTTGCACTTGTTGCAATCATTTTTAATGCATCAACAAATTGCCGTTTCATAAATTCAAACATGAAAATGAATATGTCGTTATCGTTACAAAAATAAATCTGAGCCCTGTATGATTCAGGAATATCGTGAAGCATCTCCAGAAAGTTCTCCTGAAAACCTGACGGAATATCCTTGATGTCAGACAGTCTAATGTAAAGGCACAATTGTTTCGGATAATTTTTCAAAAGAAATTTCAATTCCTTTTCCAGTTTTATTTCGGCATTTTTCGTTATGACGATCATTCGTGGTTCTCCTTGTGTCAAAGGTCTTTGAAAGCTTTTTCTGTTTTGATAAAGGTTGTTTCCAATTGGACGTACAGCGCCTCTACATCACTGGCAAAAACATCCAGCGGTAAACTTTCCGAATTTCGGAAATAGGATTTGGCACTATATTCAATGTCTTTGGCTATCGTTGATACCGCGACAGCCCCCATTTGTTTGCTGGAGGATTTCAAACTGTGCGCCGGATTAATCAATCCCTCTATATTATCATTAGCAAGCGCAAACTTGATCGTTTCAATATAGCTTTTACTGGTTGCGATATAGAGTGGAATGGTTTCGTCGAATTTTTCTTTTAGTACTGAACGGGCATAGGCAACAGCTTCAAGATCTAATAAAAGCGGTTCTTGAACATTTTCAGATGGATATTGGCGATCTGGCGAAATATCACCCGAACGATGCCTTCCCTTTACAATCGTAGGATGATAATCGGAAATGGTTTTAAAAACATTTTTTTTCAATTCATTTTTTCTGATAGGTTTGGCAAGGTAGACAGCCATCCCTGCATCAAGGCATTTTTGCCTGTCTCCTTTCATTGCGTTTGCTGTTAACGCAATAATGGGAAGCGGTTTTATTTTTTTTGAATTGATTAATCCGGTAATAATGCGTGATGCCTCCCACCCATCCATGACTGGCATTAAACAATCCATAAGAATTAAATTATATTGATCTTCTTTGGCCGCATTGACCGCGTCGACGCCATTGGTCACAATTGTAACGGATACATTCATATCCTCTAAAATTTCCTTAATAAAAATCTGGTTGACCAGGTTGTCCTCTGCAACAAGTATTTTGACGTCCGGAGACAATATCAAAAAATCTTCTTCCGTTTTTTTGTCGGATAATGTGTTGGTATTAACGGTAATCAGGCTGTCGCGTTGCCCGCCTGAGTAAGATTTCCAGATAATTGCCAAATTCTCAGACAGTGATCTGTTGCTGACCGGTTTAGGGATATAGGCGGAAAATCCTTTTTTCACAAATTCCTCATCCGCCATAGGATTACCCGCAGCGGTAAGCATAACCAGACAGGCATCGCGCAAGCCGGGATGATCGTTAATAGCCGATGCGGTCATTTCTCCGTTTAAATCCGGCATCAGATAATCAAGAATTACCATTTGATAGGGGTTACCTTCGCGCAACGCTTCCTGCATTTTGTGCAAGGCCTCCGTGCCTGAAGAGACGGCATCACATTCCATACCGCAAAATCGTAATTGCTCCTTAACCAATTCTCTTATGACCAGTAAATCATCAACTACCAATACTTTTACATTTTTCAGAATATTTGTTTTTGCCAGAGGCGAGCTAATTTCCCTGTTACGACGAAGCGCAAGGGTAAAGAAGAATTCCGAACCCCTTTGCATCTCGCTTTTAATTTGCAACGATCCGCCCATCAGATGTACAAGGCTTTTACAGATAGAGAGGCCTAGGCCTGTTCCACCATATTTACGGGTGGTAGAGGAATCGCCTTGAACAAATTTGTCAAAAACTGATGCCTGAATATCTTTAGATAAACCAATACCTGTATCACTGACTGAAAATTTTAAAAAAACCGTATCAGGATCAGATGGCTGTGTTTTATTTTCTGAAACGGTAATACACACATGACCTTTCTCGGTAAACTTGATGGCATTACCGGTCAAATTGCTTAAAACCTGACGAATCCTGCCAGGGTCGGCATAAACAAATTGTTCGGTACCCGGGATATAATGAATGACCAGTTCAATCGCTTTTTGTCGTGCTTTATAAGCATATAATTTGCCTATATCATCAACCAGTTCCAACATATCCACCGCCATAGGATCGATTTCGATTTTTCCTGCCTCGATTTTCGAAAAATCCAGAATATCATCAATAATCTGCTGTAAAGATTCGCCCGAAGTGATAATTGTTCTGGCATAACTGTCGATCTGTAATGAGGGGTTGGCACTTTGGATCAGTTCTGCCATTCCTAAAATGCCATTCATAGGCGTCCTGATTTCATGGCTCATCGTTGCCAAAAAATCGGATTTAAGACGATTAAGTTCCTCAGCTTTATTCTTTGCTTGGGCGATTAAGCGATTTTGCAATAGTAAATAATGAACATATAATGCAATCGCAATTGAAATAATAATCCCGCCAAGAAAAATAAAAAGGCTATTCAGGTTATTTCTTGAAAACGGATTCCAGCTCTGACTGCTTTTTATGGTGATAAAAAAATTTTGATTGATCTCATTGAGAGGTTTGTGAACTAAGATTGTACGATCTGCGGGCGTGGCATCGGTTGACAAACGAAATGTATAACGCTCGTCATTTGAAAAAACATAGTTCAAAATCCTATCAACATCTATCAATATATAAAAATAACCGGTTTCAAAAAAACCAGGTTCATTTTGATCGCGATCAGGATCTTTTGCTTTCACCTTGTGGGCAATAAATTTTTTTTGATCATAAAATTCAATGTTATTTTGACCAAGCTGTGATTCTATTTCTGTCTTATAATGGCGGGCCAAAAAAGACGAAAAAAAACGATTTGTTAGGATTAAATCCGACCAGTTTTCGGAAAGTTCAACATGAACAGGATTACTGCGATTTGCCGAGAACCACCCGATGGAGCTAAAATTCCTAACATTTTGAAATGCCATTTGCCTGTTACCTATGGCATTACGGGCCAGAAGAAGAAATTCATTATATGTGACTTGCCGGTCAGTTGCGTAATATGATTGAATACTTCCAAAAAACTGCAATAAATATTGATATTCCGTTGTAAAATTACTGTAATATTGTTGGGCTATCAACTGCTCATTCAATATGAATTTTTTTTTGTTTTCACCGCTGTTGTAAAGAGTAAAAAAGCCGGTCAGTACTAAGCCAGTTACGAAAACAATTAAAGGAATGTAACGTTTATTAAGCCTCATTTTACCATTCCAATTGCTGCGTTTCACCAACATAGGCAACCGCCTGATTGCCTGCTTCGTTATAAGTCAGCTTATCAAAGCTAAGGAGATTTGCTTGCGCTATACCACGGCCGTGATTATCACCCGCGCGGGCCGGATCAATATGCATGAATTTTTGCCAGTGAAATCCTTCTCCGGGATCGCTAATAATGACGTATGTGCCGTTATCTTTGTGGGCAATGGTGGCTGTAGCGGTTAAATCATCATAATTCGGCAGGGATAACATACGTTCAATCTCAGCTCGCCAAATTCCGGCATCGATCATCTCTGTTTTTTTCTCATATCCTATTTTCAGGATCCCATGCTCGACCGCGTTAATCAATAACGCCCCGAGACCGGGCAATACTCTATAAGGGTCAGGAAAACAGTTGGCAATAAATGCAGAAAGATTTTCAGCCTCGGACAATGTTTTAAAGCGAAATTTGCATGTATCTATCAAATTAAAACTGGATTTATGTTTCCCCAATTCCTCCGCAAGAATTTTTGCTTGTTGCGATTCTCTTATTGCTGCGGACAATACAGAATGCAACATATTGGATGCGACCGGCTTGGTCAGATAGTAAAATACGCCCGCATCCAGACCCTGTTTTAATTCCTCGTCGGAATCCGCCCCCGTAACCATAATAACGGGAATATGTTTGAGCGCATTATCCATTTTAATCTTTTGAACCGCCGTCAGGCCGTCCATAACCGGCATTTCCCTGTCCATAAGTATAACGTCGATATCGGCAGGATTTGCACGCAATATTTCCAGTGCGGCTCGCCCGTTTTCAGCCTTGATAATATGGTTTCCTAATTCCTTAATTTGCGCTTCCAGAAAATTCATCGCTAAAGGCTCGTCCTCGACCGCAAGAATTTTGGTTCGCTGTGGGGTTTGTAAAAACGAATAGCCGTTTGTAGCAGACGATGAAACTGATGAAGGCATACTATTTATCTTTCGGTAAAGGCTGTTTTCATAGAAAGGTGAATGGGTTTGAGCATATATTGTAATATGGTCTTACGCCCGGTGATAATATCAGCCATAACGGTCATTCCGGGAATAATAATGTTGGCAGGATTGCCGCCAACGTAATTTTTATCGAGAATTATTTTTCCCTGATAAAAACGTTCGCCGTTTTCAGCAATAAATGTCGTGGCCGATATCTGGTCTAGGATGCCATGGGTCGATCCGTAACGGGAAAAATCGAATGAGCTGAATTTCACCTGAACATTCTGGCCGCGTTGTAAATGCCCTATATCTTTCGGGGAAATTTTAACCGAAACGATCAATTCTTTGTCTATAGGGACAATTTCCATCAAAGTTTGACCGGGTTGAACCACAGCACCGATTGTATTGACATTAAGGCCTTTTATCGACCCTGCAGAGGGGGCACGGACATTCAAACGCATCATACGTTCGTTCAGCTTATCAATAATTTTTATATTTTGCTGTTTTTCGCCCGTAACTTGCGCCAGTCTTTCCAAGGCCTCGTCACAGTGTTTCGCAGCAAGAGAGGAGGATCGGTCACTGTACATATCGATGTCCGCTTTTGCAGCTATAATTCTGTTATCCAATTGCCGCACTTCGCCTTCATATTGATTAACCAGACGCTGATCTTCCAAAAGCTGCATGTCGGAGGAATATCCTTTAACATTCAGTTTTTGACGCCGCGAATAAACGTTTTTCGCAATTTCAAGATGGGATATGGCTGTTTCGCGTTCTGATTGTAGAGCCCGCACAATTTGGCGTTTTTCTTCAATCTGGTCACGGGTTATTTGCTGTTCCTTTTTACGTGCGGTCAACATTCCTTCGAAAAAACTGTTTTGATCGGTAATAATATCGGGGGCGACATTGCTAAAACGGGTAAAATCAGGTTTGCGCTCTTCTACGAAGGCTCTTAATCTTTCTGCCTGCATTTCAAGATCCAGCTGCTTGGCTTGAACCCGTTGCAGATCTTCTGTCAAAATGGAGTCATCCATTTGTAAAATAATGTCGCCTTTGTTGACAATATCACCTTCCTGAACGGGGATGGCTTTGATGACGCCTCCTTCAAGATGCTGTACTTTTTGTTGATATCCTTGCGGAACAACTTCACCGGATGCGCGTGCAACCTCATTAATATTTGTGAAGCCGGCCCATATGATAAAACCAATCAGGCAAAGCGATACAACAGCCATGGTGGCTTGAATAATTCTGGGGTTAACAGCCTCTTCCAACTGGATGGCTTGGGAAAGATATCGGGTTTGTCTGTCTTTATTTCCTGAAATTTTTTTCATTAGGCTGCCTTTTCCTGTACTAATTCCAAACGATTTAAAACTGTATCCCTGTCACCACATAAAGGTGCTTCCGACCCTCGGAGCCACACAATCGTATCTGCCAGTTTCATAATATCTTGCCTGTAGGTGCAAAAAATAATGGTTCGCTTTCCTTTCATTCGCGCCAGATAGTCTTTGAAATTTTTTCCTGCGTTACCGAACAAGAGAGTATTGGGAAGTTCATCGATCAACATAATTGATGAAGGATGCAAATAAGCTCTCACTAAAGATAATTGTGTTTGCAATTCATCGGTGAGTTGTCCGTTGCCGTTTGGTCCTATAATTGTGTCAAGCCCTTGGGGTAAAGCCTCGATATCCTGCATAGCATCGGCAAGTTCAAGAGCGGCATAGATTTCATTACGCGATGCGGTGGGGTTGGATATGCGTATATTATCAATAATTGACCCGCTGAAAAAATGCGGTGTTTTCGGAATATAGGCAATTTGGCGTCTTAAGTCCGGCGCATCAAGTTGACGAATATCAAATCCGTCAATTCTGACCGCTCCGTTAACGGGATTGTACAAAGATTGAATAAGATGCAAAACGGTAGTTTTACCTGTGCTATTGCCCCCTGTAATGACAACGAAATCCCCTGCTTTTGCATCGAACGATAACCCTGAAAAAACAAGATCCGATTTTTTATTATACTGAAAGGACACATTGTCGAACTGGATTGACCCTTGAATTCGCGACAATTTTGAATAGCTTCGGGCGATCTCTGCCTCGGTTTCAATTTCCATGAGATTGTTGACTTGAGCGATTGAATTTCGCAATTGTTCCAGTCGCGGCAACATGGTGCATAATGAATAAAACGGGGTCAGAACACGCCATACCAATATCATCATGGCAACCAATGCCCCTGTCGTTATTGTGCCGGCCCATACCATATGAACGCCAAATCCTATCGTGGCAACCGCAGTTAATACCGTCAGCATATGAGCAAAAGTTTCAGCAACCATACCCAACCAGTTTAGATAAAAATGCCCCATCATTTCCTTTCCCGAAAGATGCCGGAATTTTTCCTGCCATTTGTCGCTCAATCCGGAAACGCGAATAGCTTCCAGTTTATCAAATGTATCAATGGTAAATTGCTGGCGCATAGAGGTGGCTTTTGCCGCCAACCGAATGGATGTTTTGACTTTATGGCGAACGAGCATGAACAAAACTATGTAAGCGGCAATCCCTGCCACTGGAACCCATACCAACGGCCCCGCGATCCACATGATAAAGGCCAATGATAAGATGATAAAGGGCGCTTCGAGAAGAGAGAGGAAAACCGATCCGCTAAAAAAATCGCGGACG
>DCKW01000048.1:5086-8214 GCA_002320485.1 Micavibrio sp. UBA1664 | reverse complement strand
ATGTTCATAAAATCATTAGCTTGGCAAAAGAATTTAATCCGGATATCAAGGTTATGATAGACGGATCGCAAAGCGCGGTTCATGGACATACAGACGTACAAGCCCTGAATTGCGATTTTTTTGCGTTTACGGGTCACAAGATTTATGGACCATCGGGTATTGGGGTACTTTGGGGACGTGAAGAAATACTCAACGCCATGCCGCCTTATCAGGGCGGGGGTGATATGATTGAAACTGTGACCTTTGTTGAAACTACCTACAAAAACGCTCCTGCAAGATTTGAAGCGGGGACACCGTCTATTGTGGATGTTATCGGTCTAGGCGCGGCCATTGATTATGTTTCGGCCATCGGGTCCGAAGCCATTATTGCTCATGAAACCGCCTTATTGAAATCGGCCATGCAGGGCATGAATGGTATCACTATTTATGGCGATATAGCGCATAAGGCCCCGATTATATCCATTAATTTGCCCGATGCCCACCATTCGGACGTTGGAATGATCCTAAACCAATGCGGAGTTGCGGTAAGAACGGGACATCATTGTTGTATGCCGTTAATGCAAAGGCTTGATATTGACGGGACGGTTCGTATTTCCTTCGGCCTTTATAATGATATGGATGATGTTGACCGCCTTATGATAGGCTTAGATAAGGTTAAGAAATTACTCTTATGAAGAAACGCTTATTTAAACTTGTCGTACATGTACCGCCATCGCATGCAGACGCGGTAAGGGAAGCCATTGCAACAGCCGGCGGTGGTGAAGTCGGTGAGTATAAATGGTGCTCTTTCACAACACATGGTACCGGTCGTTTTATGCCGACTGAAAATGCAACCCCGCATATCGGCACTGCAGGGGGAGGACTTGAGACGGTCGAAGAAGAAAGTATAGAGGTTTCACGCATACCGATAGACAGATTGAAACAGGTTGTTGACGCGATGATCAGCGCGCATCCTTATGAGGAAACGGATTATCAGTTAACAGAGTTATTTTTGATTGAGGATTTGGTGTAATAAATATGAAACAGTTTGCGAATGGAGATATGGTGAAAGAGGCAGTTGGCGAAGATAATTACGATTCACTTCAAGAGCCGCCATATCTGGAGGCGAATCGTGATCATGCTTTATGGCCTTTGGTGCGTAAGGCTTTGATGGAGGTTTATGACCCGGAAATCCCGACAAATATTTATGAACTTGGCCTTATATTGAAAGTGTCGATGACGGATGACAGCACCGCGGGTGTCACAGATGTGTATGTCGAAATGACACTGACATCGCCCGGTTGCCCTGTTGCCCAGGAAATGCCTGGCATGGTGCAAACCGCCATCATGCCGATTGACGGTGTCGGCGAGGTTAAGGTTGAAATTGTCTGGGACCCGGCTTGGGAGCCGGCCTTTATGGCCGAGACCGCCAAAATGGAATTGAATATGTTTTAGGACATGGAGTAGGAAGATAATGACATCACAATTAATCAAAGTATCCGACGAAGCACGCGATTGGTTGCAAAGCCAATTAAAAGGGCAGGATTATGTCGGCGTCAAGGTTGTCGTCAATCAAAAGGGATGTGCCGGCGGGGAATACGAATTTTCGCCAGTGGGAATCGGGTCTGATGTATCTGAATGTGATATGGTCGTTGATAATGGCCTGCGGATATATTTTCCACGGTTGGATTTGTTTAAAATTATCGGATCGACATTGATTTTACACAAGGATAAATTCAATACGCGGTTGGATTTCAATAACCCGAATGAAGAGTCGCGATGCGGATGCGGAGAATCAGTTTCATTTAAAACCACTGAGCAAATCATCGCTGAAACTAAGGAATAAGAAAATTTGTTTTATTAATCTCTAGTTTTTAATTCGGTCAAAAATACAAAACATTCGCTTAAAAACACAAAAACAACCTACCAAAAAAGCAGGTTGTTTTAATAAAGTTAAATTTATATTCTCTTATTTAATTGCAAGCGTAGAAGGCGTAGAAGTCTTGCTTGTTGAAGCGTATCCTTTTGTAAGAGCGGTAGCGCCCATTGCTACAATAGCAGCATTTGCAACCGGTCCTGCAATATTTGATACTGCATCAGTAAAAGAATCTCCGAATGAAATTGGGTCTACTGGTAAAATATCCATAACTTTATTCCTTTTTTGTTACCCTGTTAACACTATAGAGTATTATGGTTAATTTTTATTTAAATCCTTTTCATAAGCCTCTATAAGAGAATAATAGCCCATTACTATAAAGCTGTCAATAAATTCAGGTTTGTTTGCTAATTTCCCAAGTTCATAAGCAACCCCTGTTTGCCAGAACAGCTTATCTTCAAGCTTTTTTTGTTCCCGATGAAAGTAAATTGTTTCACCGTTTTGTAAACTAACACGTTTAAGGTGGGGGTCATATTCTTGTGATGATTCTCTTAAAGCACCAGCTAACCAAAGTGTAATAGAAGGATCGTTAACAGGCACATCCTCGGCAACAGATATGGTAACTGTTTTACTGGTAGCTATATAATCTCGGCTATCTTTTGCGCGTAAAACCGATGTTTTTATTTCATATTTATTAGCAAATTCAGCGAGTTTATTTCCCATATCACTTAAATATAAATTATTCAAAGCTATTTCAATAATTTCGCGTTCTTGCGGATGGCGCAAGGTACGTCTTTCAGGTGGTTTCTCGCTTTTAAATAACGAATTGAGGGATTCAAAAGGATTTTTCATTGGTTTAACGCTTATTGATGTCCAACGATTGGCTCATCATCATGTCTCTGGGTTGTATTTCAATATTTCCTGAATTATCCACAATAATTGCCGAACTAATCAATGTTCCCCCATAAAAAAGATCGGCCAACACAATATAATTGGCATTATCCGGGTCTTTTGTCACTTCTGGCTGGGTATGACGCGATTCCAGATCGATTTTCTGATCGATATCAAGGGAATCAATAAACGGTAAATCATCAATATCGCGTATCATGTAAATATCGCCGTCTTCGCCCCGAATATTAGACAGATAAAATTCCGCATACTGAATAACGTTGGCATCGGTGAGGTATAAAACACCTTTGGCATTAACCTGATTAATGGGTGACGCAGACCCGTCCAAAAGATGAAAGCTTTCACCGTCACTTAAAAAATCCAG
>DCKW01000048.1:0-4704 GCA_002320485.1 Micavibrio sp. UBA1664 | reverse complement strand
TGATAAAAAGGCAATGTTTTGTAACTTGCCTCAGAGGAATATTCAGAAAAAAGCTCAGGGTCTGAAGCCATAGCGATATGGTTCATTATGTGTGCCGATTGCTGTTTATCTAATCTGTTCCAGTCCATCATGAATCTTTATACAGTCTAGATGTTCATTATAGATTAGGCAAAGCAAAAAGTCACTTTAAGGCGAAATAGATTGATATGCGGGTATTAAAACATCCTCTGCACTTAGGGCCTTATGCGCTGTTTCAGATATTGTCTGACGCCATTTTCTGGCTCCTTGAATACCTTGAAACAAATTGATCATATGCTTTGTAACCGTCTTAATAGGGGTCCCATGACGTTCTTGTTGTTGATTGGCATAGGCTGCCATAGTATTGATCAAAGTCTCGTCATCTATCACCCAGTCAGGATTGAAAAACGCTCTCTCTATATCGATAAGCAGACGGGGCGTGTGGTATGCCGCACGTCCGATCATCAATCCATCAAAATTGGGAAGGAGAGTTCGCATCTGTTCCAGAGTTGTAATTCCGCCGTTAAGGTGAATAGACAAATTCGGATTTTCGGTGGCGATATTATGCACCAGATCATAATTAAGGGGTGGAATATCGCGGTTTTCCTTTGGGCTTAACCCCTGCAACCATGCTTTACGGGCGTGGATAATAAATGTTTTGCATCCTGATTGTCCGACAATATCAATAAAATCACGCAACATTGATTGTTCATCTGCATCATCAATGCCTATCCGACATTTAACGGTAACGGGAACATTGGATACATCCCGCATGGCCTTGACGCAGTCACGTACAGTTTCTGGTGAAGACATGAGGCATGCACCAAATGCGCCTGATTGTACGCGGTCGGACGGGCATCCGCAATTCAGATTGATTTCATCGTAAGAGTAGGGGGCGGCAATCTGTACGGCCTTTGCCAATGCAGCGGGGTCGCTTCCGCCCAGTTGTAAGGCAACGGGATATTCACTTTCATCATAGCGCAAATGTCGCTCGGCATCGCCGTGAATAAGGGCATTTGCTGTCACCATTTCCGTATAAAGAAGAACGGACGGGGCAAGCAGCCGGTGAAAATACCGGCAATGACGGTCGGTCCAGTCCATCATCGGTGCAACGGAAAGTGTTTTTATCATGAATAACAGAAATTACAAAAAAATCCCCGATAATAATATCGGGGACAATGAATTATTAACGGCGGATACCGTGTTTTTGAATAATGGTTTGATAACGCTCTTCACTGGCATTGCGGGTGTAGTCCAGCAATTTACGACGTTGGGCAACAAGGCGCAACAAACCGCGGCGTGAGCCTTTATCTTTTTTATGCATTTGAAGATGTTCAGTCAGGTTACGGATACGCTCCGTCAAAATGGCTACCTGTACTTCAGGGGATCCTGTATCATTAGCGGCATTGGCGTTATCTTTGATAAGTTCCGCTTTTTTTTCAGCTGTAATCGACATCATATTTTCCTTTTTATTATAAGTTAAACAAACGCTCCGGCTTGGCGGACACACCATTTACACTGAGTAATCCCAACGGTTTCCCGTTATCATTGAGGCCCAGAACAATAACGTCCTTTGCCGTCAGAGGATTTACACCATGTGTATTTAGCCTGTCCATATCAGGTTTTGACGAAAAAATAATTTTTTGCCCGTTCCTGAGCCGTGAGGCTTCCATTTGGTTAAGCGGCAGGGCCGGGATATCGTCCAGCGCATGTCCTAAACCTAAGAGAACCTCTTGAGCCGCCCCTTTATCCACAATTTCAGACAGTTTGTCAAAAGAAATCGCGGTTTCCGTGGTAAAACTGCCGACAAATGTTCGGCGTAGCGAAGATATATAGCCGTATGTTCCTAATTTTTCCGCTAAATCACGGGCGATGGCGCGCACGTATGTTCCTTTACCACATGTCATTGTGAAGCTGGCTTTGTCAGTATCATAATGCGTCATCGTCAAGGAATGGACGGTGACCTGACGCGGTTCAATTTTAAAATCAACCCCGTCACGGGCAAGGTCATAGGCACGCTCACCTTGTATTTTAATGGCGGAAAACTTTGGCGGAATCTGTTCTATATCGCCTGTAAAGGCGGGTAACGCGTCAATAATCTGTTGTTGGCTTGGGCGGGTGTCACTAGAGGCAATGATTTCCCCTTCGCTATCGTCCGTACTACGGGCTTCACCCCAAGTTATTGTAAAATCATATCCCTTATCGCGATTTTGCAGATATTGAACGGTTTTTGTCGCTTCACCCACTGCTATCGGTAATATACCTGTGGCCAATGGGTCCAAAGTACCCGCATGTCCAACCTTTTTCATGCCCAGTAATTTTTTGACTTTGCCGACGGCTTGCGTCGAGGTCATATCCAGCGGTTTATCAATATTAATCCAGCCGTTATAGGGGTGCTTACTCATGCGCAGAGGTATAGTGTCTTACCCTTGAAAATGCAAGTTATTTAATTGCGTTGAGCAGTTCTTCAATCCGTTGTGCCTCAGCAAAACTTTCATCCTCAAAAAACTTTACACGCGGCGTGAACTTTATGTTCAACTGATGATTAATTTCTTTTTGAAAATAGTGGGCGTTTCCATTCAGGGCAGGGAGGATGTCATCCAGTCCCTCCCGATTAAGGCTCATCACATATATTTTTGCATTTTTTAAATCAGGCGATACATCCACATCGTTTACGGTAACGTTCGCCGCATGATCAACCAAGATCGGGTCGTGAAAATGCCCACGGTGTAAGACGGTTGAAATTACCCATTTTATTTGTTCCGCAACGCGTTGCTGTCTTTGTGAGGGTTGTTTCATGATTTTATATTTGCCTTTATGGATTTTATAAAATTTTCAAGATTAAGACTGTCAAAAGCATCATGTTTCGCAACAAGAAGTAAATTACCATGAAGTTTTAACCATGTTAAATCTTCTAATATGTAATATTTTTTGAAATCGCTATAAAAAAAAGTTGAAATGCCTCTGTCATTATGAACATCAAAGCCGCCATCTTTAGAGATAATCTTTTGTTTAATATTTAGTCCAATCGATTTTTTTTGCGTTTTCGCTACTAATTTTCCAAATATAATATCCGTAAATCTTGTAATAAATATCATTGCAATAAATGTTACGCAAAAATAAACCGAATAACCCATCCAATTAGCATTAAGAATATTTTGGGATACGGAAAAAATAACGATAGATATCAATAAAATCGTAGAAAAAATGTATCTTACAATTTTCTCTTGTCGTTTTTGGGATATATAAACCTTTTCCATATCCTTATAGCTTATAGAATAATATTCTGACTGATAACCATCAAATTTTGAATCGGTCATATTACGCTACGTTTCTTGCCTCTTCTATTATATCGAAACATTCAATAATATCACCTTCACGGATATCATCATAACGTTCAAACGCCATACCGCATTCCATACCTTCCTTGACTTCCTTTACCTCGTCTTTGTGACGTTTCAAGGTTTTCAGCATACCTTCATGGATAACCACGTTATCACGTAACAAACGAACCTTTGACCCGCGCTTCACATAACCTGAGGTGATCATACAACCCGCAACCTTACCGACCTTGGTGATGTTAAAGACCTGACGAATTTCAGCGTAACCAATCAATTCCTCGCGGATGTTCGGCGACAGCATACCCGACAACATGGCCTTCACATCGTCAATAACATTATAGATGATTGAATAGTAACGCAGATCGACACCATTTTTCTGCGCCAAATCCCGCGCTTGCGCATTTGCCCGCACGTTAAAGCCTATAATCATTGCGTTTGACGCACCCGCAAGGGTAACATCCGTTTCGGTAATTCCGCCGACGCCTGAGTGCAATACCTGTACGTCAACATCGGGGTTTTCCTCGGCAATCTTGGCAAGAGAGCCGATAATCGCCTCGGTCGATCCTTGAACGTCGGATTTAATGAGAACAGGAAGAACGGTTGTTGTACCTTCGGCTTTAGCCTTAGCAAAAAGGGCTTCAAATCCACCTGTTGTGGAGGCGACTGATTTTGCCTCAAGTTTTTTACGGCTTCGATATTCGACAATTTCACGAGCCTTGGCCTCATTATCAACCACCGCAAAGTCATCACCAGCAAGCGGGGTTCCATTCAGACCGAGAATTTCAACAGGTTGTCCCGGTACCGCATGTTTTATCTGCTCGCCCTTATCGTCAATAATGGCACGAACGCGACCCCATTCTGACCCTGATACAAAAATATCACCGGCATTCAGCGTTCCGCGCTGAATAAGAACCGTTGCGACCGATCCACGACCTTTTTCCATCTTAGCTTCGACAACGCGGCCTTCAGCCTTGCGATTCGGGTTAGCCTTGATATTTTCCATCATTTCGGCTTGAAGCAAAATTGCTTCCTGAAGTTTGTCCAGATTCAGTTTTTGTTTTGCCGAAACCTCAACGCAAAGCGTTTCACCGCCCATATCCTCGACCATAACTTCATGTTGAAGAAGGTCCTGTTTCACTTTTATAGGATTGGCATCAGGAAGATCGATTTTGTTGATAGCAATAATAATAGGAACCCCCGCTGCCTTGGCATGAGAAATCGCCTCAATTGTTTGCGGCATAATAGAATCATTCGCGGCCACAACAACAATAACAATATCGGTCACGTTTGCGCCTCGTGCACGCATTTCGGTAAAGGCCGCGTGACCCGGGGTATCAAGGAAAGT
>DCKW01000047.1 GCA_002320485.1 Micavibrio sp. UBA1664 | reverse complement strand
GAACCCCTGCCACTATGGCGGGGGTTATTTTATGGAACGTATGTGGTCAAAGTTGTTCGAAAAAGGGAATATTGAAATGCTTACTGCATTCCCATTTTGATCATGGTAATAGCCCATATCACGGCGACAAAACCAAACAGAATAGCCAGAATGGCAATATTCTTCTTCCGCTTGGTTTTGTGCAAATCCGATAAAGGCATATATTTTATATATTATTCGTAATCGTCATAGTCAACAACACTACCGCCATTGGTGCTACGGTCATTGATTAAAGCGTTCCTGCGCTGCATCCAAACACTACGCGCAGCGGCATAATAATCCAGACTATCCTTTTTCAAATTACGTTGCAGATCGATATATTGATCTTTTGTAGATAGAACAGTGGCCACCAATAACCCTGTACCCAGATCATCCTTATCATTATTCCACACGTACCAGTTGACGGGGTTCATTGCCATATCACCGGCAATACCAAAGGTATCACGAACGGATGACGGTCCGAAAAACGGCAATACAAAGTAAGGGCCGGAATCAACACCCCACACTGCCAGTGTCTGTCCGAAATCCTCAGGTTCGTATGTTATGCCTTCCCAGGAGGCAGTATCAAGAATCCCGCCAAATCCAGTGAATGTGTTAAACACAAATCGTTGTGTAACAATACCTGCCCCGTGCCAGTCACCCTGCAATAATTCGTTGGCAAGATAGACGGGTGATTTCAGGTTATTGAGGAAATTTGTAATGGCTGTGCGAAAAGCATCGGGAACGATAAAACGATAAACATCAGTAACAGGGTTCAATATAACGTAATCTACCCCCTCGTTAAATTTGAATACAGCGCGGTTATATGGCTCCCAAGGGTCATATACTTCCCCGTAATCCGCATCGGAACGGGAAGACGCACATCCGCCGACCATAACAGTTGACGCCAGCGCCAATCCCAAAACCAAATTTTTTACTAATGCCATATTTTATAATCCCTATTAATATCAATCTTATTATTAATATATAAATATATATTTAACAAGATGCGTTGATTGAAATATCATCCGTCCTCCAGTTGCGCCAAAAATGTGATGCCTGTTAACAAGATCAAAACCGGCGCAGCCCAGCTTCCCATTATAATCGGGATATCATGCCCCATACTCAACGCTCTTAAAAAGCCGGAAAGGAAAAAAGCGATAAAGCCAAACCCTATTCCCCCTATGATAATGGGGGTCAGGCCTGAGGTTCTTTGTGTTCTTAACGCTATGGCCGCCGCCATGAAAACCATGGAGATCAACATGAGTGGCTGTGCGAGTAAGGATTGATAATAAGCGTGAATTTCCGTTGTTTCCAAGCCCGTTTTCTGGACGGCCCGAATAAAATAGGGTAAACGCCAAAAAGAGATGGTTTGCGGATTGGAAAAACTTTCAGTAATGGTCTGGGTGGTTAATGTTGTTGTGAGAGACAGGCTCGGCAAGAGGGCCGGCGGTTGACCTTTTCTATGAACGGAAACAGTATTAAAAACCCACTCATCATTTTTTAAATGGGCCGTTTTGGCGTCGATCCGCTGGATATGTGTATTGTCTGCATCAAAGAAAAATACTGTGACATCCTTCATCGTCCAAGTCTGGGCATTCAGCTCACTAGACTTCAGAATAAAATTTCCGGTGTTATCCTCCTGTCGAATCCATAATCCGTCATCTATCACCGTAATAGTTTCAACACCATCCCCGAAATAAAGATTTTGCAACGACTCGTATTTTCCCATGGATGCCGCGGATAACGGGTGCAAGATGGTCAGGTAGGCGAGACTGATAATAAATGTGGTTGTGATTATCGGAATCAGGAATTGCCAGGCCGACAGCCCCGCCGCGCGGATGCAAACCAACTCCTGTCTTTCGGAAAGGCTGCGAAAGGTTGCCAGGGCGGCAAACAGAGTAATAAACGGTAAAATCTGTTGTCCGACATCAGGGGATTTATAGAGAGCGAGAATGAACAAGGCTGACAGTGGAATGTCATCGCCTGATGCCCTGCGGATCAGTTCTATTGTATCGAACAGATAAACAATACCGATAAGGATAAAGAAAAATACGGCAAATTTTGCGAGAAACTCCCGCGCAAGATATTTAAAAAAAAGATTGCTTAATTGTGCCATATCGTTGTGTAGAATAATAAAAATGCATAAGGAAGGAAAGCGATAACATGATGAAAAAACTGGTGCCGCCCGTTGTAATCGCCTTATTATTTGCCCTGTTTTGGTTCAGCGGGGCCTATGACTATTTGAATCCGGCGGAGATTGTAGACCGCAAAGAACAATTCCAACAGGCTGTTAACCAAAACCCGTTCTTGGCAGTTTTGATATTTTCCATGATATATACATCGGTTGTCGCGCTTTCCCTACCGTTTGCAAGTCTGCTGACGATGACGGCAGGGTTTCTATTCGGCTTAGTGACGGGCACGCTTATTGTCGTGGCCTCGGCGACATTCGGGGCGACAATCATATTTACGGTTGCCAAAACATCTATGGGGCAGGTTTTAAAGGAAAAGGCCGGCAAGCTTTATCAAAAAATTGAGGCGGACATGCGCGAGAATGCCGTAGGATATTTATTGTTTTTAAGACTGGTTCCGCTGTTCCCGTTCTTTCTTGTCAATATTGTCCCAGCCTTTTTTAATATAAAAACAAAAACCTATATATGGACGACGGCTTTTGGTATTTTCCCCGGCACATTGATCTATGTGAATGTCGGACGGTCGCTTGGCCAGGTGGATAATCCTGCGGATTTGGTGTCCGGTGATCTGGTCTTGTCAATGGGATTGCTTGGTTGCGTCGCACTTGTTCCTGTCATCTATAAAAAATGGAAAGGATATGTCCGTGTTAAAAGCTGATATTTGTGTCATCGGCGCAGGGTCGGGCGGATTATCCGTCGCCGCAGGTGCGGTTCAATTGGGATTATCCGTTGTCCTGATTGAAAGGGGAGAGATGGGCGGCGATTGCCTCAATCGTGGTTGCGTTCCGTCAAAATCCTTGTTAGCCATGGCGAAAAAGGGAATGACATTCCACCAAGCCCACCAACATGTTCAGCAGGCCATTACCACAATCGCGCCGCATGATTCCGTTGAGAGATTTGAGAAAATGGGCTGCACGGTTGTTCGTCAACCTGCCCGCTTTATAGACCGCAATACATTGGAATGTGGCGACGGACAAACAATCCGTGCACGGTATATCGTGATTGCCGCAGGCTCGCGTCCGCATATTCCCGATATAAAAGGTTTAGATGCGGATAAAGTATTAACGAATGAAACGCTCTTCACGTTGAGCGAGAAGCCGAAACATTTGGCAATTATAGGCGGCGGGCCGATGGGGGTCGAAATGGCCCAAGCCCACACAAAGATGGGGTGCAGGGTCACGCTTGTGACGTGTGGAGAGATCCTGCCCAGAGATGATCGTGATTGTGTGGACAGCGTGCGCAAAGCGTTACAAGCCGATGGAGTGACTATTCACGAAAACACAGTCGTATATAAGGCAATTTTCGGTAAAACACCCTCCTTAAAAACCTCCGCAGGTATTATAGAGGCGACACATATTCTGGTCGCAACGGGGCGCACCCCCAATGTCGATACGCTCAATCTGAATGCGGCCAACATCAAGTATGATGGTGGCGGTATTATCGTCAATAAGCGTCTGCAAACCAACCATAGCCATATTTATGCGTTGGGGGATATTATCAAAGATGGACCGCAGTTTACCCATGCGGCAGGATATCAGGCAGGGATTATTATTCGTAATATATGTTTTCGTCTGCCGGCCAAAACCGATTATACAAGCTTGCCCTGGGTGACATACACATCACCTGAATTGGCGCATGTCGGAATGACCGAGACGGAAGCGGAAAGGCGTTTTTCCAGACATAAAATCCGCGTTTTAACAAAAAATATTGCCGATAATGATCGCGCGGTAACAGAAGGTATAGACAACAGAATGATCAAGATTGTCGGAAAAACAAACGGCACAATTCTCGGTGTATCCATTGTCGGTGATCATGCGGGGGAAATGCTGCCACTCTGGATCCTCGCATTACAAAAAACCATGACAATGAAGGATATCGCAGGATTGATCCTGCCTTATCCGACGCTGTCTGAAATTCATAAATCTGTGGCGAGCGAGTGGTACAAGGATGCATTGTTTAGCGACAAAACACGGTTTCTGGTTCGTTGGCTGCAAAAACTGCCATCTTTCTAAGCGCCGTAAATATGCTATCCTTATGTCATGGCCTATGAAATCAAATTAGATTTAAAACAGACACAACAATTGGTGATGACCCCGCAATTGCGGGATGCCATATCAATGTTACAGATGAATAATCTTGACTTGAAGGCCCATTTGGAAAAGGAATTGGAGCATAATCCTTTTCTGGAAAATGACGATACTTCCTCACAGGATAACGAGGCCGCAACAGATACCAAACGTGAGGATGAACCACGCGATGACAGTTTTGATGCCGGAACATCCGCCGCCAATATAGGCAGTGGCGGTAATTCCAAATTCAGCGATCCTGATTATGCATTGGAAAATCGGGTCGAGGACAAAAAGGATTTGCGCGCCCATTTAATGGATCAATTGAATATAGCAATCACCAATCCGCGCGATAAAATGATCGCCGCCCTTTTGATCGACCGTCTGGACGAAAGCGGGTATTTGCGCGAGGCGCCCAAAGAAAGTGCCGACTCGCTTGCTTGCTCCGAAGAGCGGATTAATGCCCTCTTGCAAACATTACGGCAGTTCGATCCGACAGGTATTTTTGCAAAAGATCTTCCCGATTGTCTTGCATTGCAATTGGCTGAAAAACACAAATTAACGCCGTCGATGCAGATGTTATTGCAAAATCTAGACGTGCTGGCCGATGCCGATTTTGGAAAACTGCAAAAAATTTGTGATGTGGATGCAGGAGGATTGCAAGCCATGATTGCGGATATCCGCGCCCTTAATCCCAAACCGGCATCAGGATTTGATTATACTATCGCCCAAACGGCCATCGCTGATGTTTTGATGGAAAAACTGCCCAAACATGTCGGCGGCGGCTGGAAGGTTAAATTAAATCATGAAACCTTGCCGCGCGTCCTGATCAATCAGGAGTATGTGGCGATGATTGATACGGCCACGGGAACCAAGGCCGATAAGAAATTTCTGACCGACAAATTACATTCCGCCAACTGGTTGATACAGGCGATGGACCAAAGAGCGCAAACGATCTTAAAGGTGGCCAGCGCAATTATCGAGGCCCAGGAAGGATTTTTCCTGTTTGGCGTTGAATTTCTAAAGCCGCTCACTTTACGCGAAATTGCCGAGGAAGTGGGCGTTCATGAATCGACCGTCAGCCGCATTACAATTGATAAATTTATCGGGACGCCGCGCGGACTGTTCCCGTTGAAATTCTTTTTCGGATCCGGTGTGGGGAGCGCGCAGGGCGGCGGTGACATTGCCGCGGCGGCAATCAAGGCCAAAATTAAATCCATGATCGATAACGAAGACCCGAAAAAAATATTATCGGACGAGGCCCTTGCGCAAGCCTTGCAAAAGGAAGGGATTGATATTGCCCGCCGTACGGTCGCCAAATATCGCGAGGCCATGAATATCGCCTCGTCCTCAGGCCGCCGCAAACAAAAGAAGCATTTTTAAAAGATTTTATGCCGCATGTGGCGGCACAATTCCGGATCGTTTGGTAACAAATTTTTCAAATTTTTGTGAAGGCAATACCGTATTTTCGGAAATGACCGCTCTAGGGCGGTCATAAACCATATTTTCCAATGATTTGCACAAACGGCTATCTTTATGAAGCCCCAGAAAGCATGAAAGACCCATGGCAAGGTCGCTGTTATCACCATGTTTGGCATGAGCATAATCGCCGGAATTTTCTTTTGAACCGGTTGATGTATGAACCGCCTCTATCAGGCCGGTTTCTTTATCATGAAATAAATGCACAATATGGGAAAATTGATGTGTTTCCGGTTTTTTGACAGGAATTTTCAGCATGCTGAAGGAGGAGTCATGATCATGACGATATACGGTGAATTCTGGTTTTAATAATTTTTCAATATTTGATAAAAAATCCGGATGGACTTGTGATGCCGCGGCATCAAATATAGTTACGTTTTGTTTATTCATTGCAAAATCTCCCTCTTTTACATTTTAAACTATATTTTTATTGTCATAGTCTTGCAATGGAAAAATTATTCCGCGGCATATGTCATAGGCTTCGCCTTTGGACGTATTCCCAATGGATTGTCGCGGAAAACAAGATGACGAATAAGTTTTGTACTTCGTCTGTTTTGGGCGTCAGGGGATTTTTTCCCTTCAGCAGTCGGCTCAGTGTAGTAACGTCCCAGTTCATAAATAAATGTATTCAACAAACTGCGAAACTCTTGAGTATTCCCTTTTTTGGGGTCAGCCATTTTTTCACCATATGGTTCTCGCCCAAACCGAGTTGTAATATATTGCGAAAGAACAATATTACCCCTTTTGTCAATTTTAAGTTGCATACATTCGCCCCGTGCCGCCTTTGCAAAAGGGTCATTAACACCATTACTATGTTGCTTCTTTCCAGAGGCAAGTATGCAGTAAATCACCTCCCCTGTCTCAGGATTTCCTTTTTTATGGTAATTTAAATCGATACCCGGCGTTCTTAACCTCTTGAAAATAGGGTCGATAATGTTATGCGCAAAATAACGTGGTGCAGGTGTCGGGTTAGAAAAAACATATGAGGCCGCAGTCTGTGCGACAGGTTGTAAATCGTTCATAGCTTGAGAAACTTCCCTTAAAAAGCAATTTTTTGTATGTCTACACTTCATTATACCCGTTTGTCAAAATTTACTACAAATTTTTGTGCACTGCTTTATGAGTTATTAAGAATTTTCGGGTCATACTGGAAAAAGAACAAAAGCGTATCTATATTTTAATCATAACCGTAACTAAAATCGGAGACTATTCATGAAAGTAACAGTTCAAGGCCACCACCTCGATGTCGGCGAAGCATTGGAAACCCATATCAAAGAAAAAATAGAGGCAATCAACGAGAAATATTTTAATAGGGCTGTGAATGTATTTGTCACAATGGAAAAGGAAACCAAAAGCCTGTTTAAAGCCCATATTTCAATGACGGTCGGCAAAGATATTCAGGTGCAGGGAACTGCAAAAACCCATGATGTATACATGGCCTTTGATGAGGCGGCGGAAAAGATCGCAAAACAATTACGCCGCTACAAACGTAAATTGCGCGATCATCATGAGCAAATTGATGAGTCCGAACATATGAAGGTTCTGGAATATACACTCGGAACGGGATTACGGGACGAGCATGTCGATCATTTGACGGACGAGGAAATTGAATCGCAGGACGAACCGGTTATCGTTGCCGAAATGACAACGAATATTCAGACAATGACAGTTTCTGATGCCGTAATGCGGCTGAATTTGTCAGGGAATAATGCCATGATGTTCAGAAATTCCAAAAACGGCGGCATTAACATGGTTTACAAACGTCAGGATGGTAATATCGGCTGGGTTGATCCGCAAGCCATTAATAAGGCTCAAGGCGGCAATGCGGTTGCATGATCCTGTCACAGAAATATCAAAAAACCCCTCTTATTAGAAGGGTTTTTTCTTAAATTAATGTCTTTAAATTTATTGTAAAGACATGGGTGCCAGATGTTGGTCAACGGCAATTGTTTTCAAAGCCGCGATATCGGTGCCTGTGGCAATATGCGATCCGTTGGCCGAATGCAGGGCGTACATTTCTTTCCCGTCCTGTCCGTCAACAGGCTTGATGTAGGACAAACCATCTGTACCGAGATTTAAAAACTCCTGACGGGTCAGGCTCGCCAAGCGTTTGATAATCATATCGTGATCATTTATAACGTTGTTTTTATCCATTATTTATCACCTTCAACATCAATAACGTTTTTAGCGGTCGTCCCGTTCGATTTTTTGTTATTTGAAATCTCGATTTTCTGGATTTGCGGCTCGGGAATAACGCGTGTCATATCAATATGCAACAAACCGTTATCCATTGAGGCGCCTTTGACTTCAATACCGTCGGCCAATACAAAACTGCGCTGAAATTGGCGCGCGGCAATCCCGCGATGCAGGAATATCCGTTCATCACTATCATCAGTCTGTTTACCGCGAACCGTCAGCTGGTTATTTTCCAGCTCGACATCAAGGTCATCCATTGTGAATCCTGCAACCGCCAGAGTAATCCGTAACTGGTTTTCACTTACCTGCTCGATATTATACGGCGGATAGCCATCGGAAGTTTTCTTCAATCGGTCAATCGTTCGTTCGAAATGATCAAATCCCAGGAACATAGGACTGTCAAATAGGGATAGTCTGGTCGTCATATATATCTCTCCTCAATCATAGAGCAAGTTAACAACGAAAGCCCTTTAAAAGGCACTTTCAAAATATAGTATATAGTTTCACATGTTAAAAAAGCAATTCTTTTGAGAATTGTAAATTATATCATTTGCGGACAAAGCGGCGGTCGCAATATCCGCATTCGATGAAATCCTGATGGCCTTCAAATGTATAATATGTTAGCGGATGACCCAAAACAGGATGTCCGCCATCACATGCCACCTGATCAGTGGTTATAGGAACCTTAATAATTTCCGGATTTTGTACCGGGTTTTTTGCGTTTTTAACGGAGAGTGATTTTGACACCATTACAATTTCATCATCAGTTGTTATTTGATTACAGTTTCATATATTATATCACATCATGAAAATGATAAACCAAGAAAGTAAATGATCGCAAAAGATGTCAGCCGCCGCCTTTACCAATCATGAAGTTGTTAACAAATCACCTTCCGATTACGTTGAAATAATTGTTTCTCTTGCCGTTTTGGTAAAGGCCTGGTCGCATTCGGCTTTTGCCTATGAAATGTTAGAATCCGGCGGCGGCATAAAGCCGGACACTAAAATGGATCATGATATACTTGAGAGATATTTGAGGGCGCAAAACGCCCTAAAAAATGGTGATGCCGTCACCAAGCCTGTTATCGGTATCGGTATCATGGATAATGTTGAAATCGGGATCGGGCGTGAAATAGCTGTTGCCGCCTACGCCATCGGGCTGGACAATATGCCCGTGCATGTACGCGTTCAACAATCCAAAGAAATTGAAAAGCTTTTAAAAGCCTGATGCGCTTATACTTTATGACTGTATTTCTGCCCCGATTTGATTTAACCTTATAAACCATGAGAACGCTTTTTCACCTTTGGCTACACCCGCATTCGCGTAAAGTTCGCCTGTCACTTGCTGAGAAAAATTTAAAGTTCGAGGCGATTATCGAAAAAACATGGGAACGGCGCACCGAATATATGGCAATGAACCCTGCAGGGGACGTGCCTTTGATGATCGAAGAAGATGGTACGGTTTTGGCCAACTCCGCCGTGATTTGCGAATATCTTGATGAGGTTTACCCTGAAACCACACTTTTAGGCGAGGATCCTGTAAAAAGGGCTGAAGTGCGACGCATTGTCGGATGGTTTGATGTGAAGTTCAATCGCGAGGTGACCGAATATCTGGTCGGTGAAAAAATGATGAAACGCTTTTTGCGATTGGGGGAACCGCATGGTCCTTCTGTACGGGCGGGACATGCCAATATTCATTATCATCTTGATTATATCGCATACCTTATCGAGCGGCGACGCTGGCTTGCCGGCGATGTGATCAGTTATGCCGATCTGGCAGCGGCGGCCCATCTCTCCGCGGTTGACTATCTGGGCGATGTGCCGTGGGATGAACATCCGCTTGCAAAATCGTGGTATTTAAGGGTAAAGTCCCGACCTTCTTTCAAACAACTTCTGGAAGACCGCGTACCGGGATTTTCCCCTGCTGAAACTTACGCTAAAGTTGATTTTTAAGGCGACAAATTTAAACCAACAGAATGGACAATAAAGAAGCCATGGCCCTCAGCGACTTTTCCCCCTCCTCACCGAAAAAACTGTTTTGTTTCGGCTATGGCTATGTGGCGGAACATCTGGCCGCAACGTTGAAAAATTCAGGGGAAGACTGGGTTATCTGCGGAACGACCACCGATGTAGAAAAAAGACGTGAAATGGAAAAAAAGGGGATTAAGGCGTATTTATTTTCCGAAAGAATGACACTGAGCGATCCTCTCTATACGCTCAATGGCGTAACCCATATTTTGATTTCAATTCCGCCCAATCACGGCGGTGATGTCGTTTTTCAGGCCCACGCGCGCGATATTTTACAAATTTCTTCTGTGGAATGGATCGGTTATCTTTCGTCAACGGCGGTCTACGGAAACCGCGATGGGGACTGGGTTGATGAAAATGCCGAGTTGCGGCCAACGTCTGAGCGCGGAAGCAAAAGGGCCAAGGCGGAAATACAGTGGTTGAAAATGCGCCGCATCGCGCAAATACCGATTAATATTTTTCGTTTATCAGGGATTTACGGCCCCGGGCGGTCCGCTATTGAAACTGTTCGCGCAGGGGTTTCCAAACGCGTTTACAAGGAAGGCCACGCGTTTAACCGTGTACATGTCGATGATATTGTGCAGGCCTTGATTGCCTCTATGGATCAACCTAACCCAGGGGATATTTATAATTGTGCGGATGATAATCCGGCCCCGTCACATGAATTGATAGATTATGCGTGCAAGTTGCTGGGCAAGGAATCTCCGCCGCTTAAAACCTATGATGAAGATTTGGACATGTCACCGCTGGCACGCAGTTTCTATAAGGACAACAAACGTGTTTGCAATAAAAAAATCAAAAACAAGCTGGGGGTTACATTAAAATTCCCTGATTATAAATCAGGGTTGGAAGACGTTCTTGAAAGGGAATCGTCCTAACGGATCTGTGCCTTGCCGTCCTTGACAGTGGCGTTGATGTTTTGTGCGGACTTTATGTCACGAATGGTTTGAAGCACATGCCCCTTATCATTTCTTAAAACCGCATATCCGCGATTCAAAATATTCTTATAGGATAATCCCTCAAGCATCCGGGAAAAAGCGTCCACCTTCTCCTGTTTCGGTTGTACAAGCATCCCTTGTGTGCGATGCAATCGATCACTCATTGTTGATAGGGACATATCGGCCCGCTGAACAACCGATCGTGGTGTTTGCAAGCGGCCGGTAAATCCGTGCAAATTGCGGTCATGACGGTCGACCATTCTGGCAAAAGCCACATTCAGCTTATCACCGACAGTATCGAATTTCTGCTCCATCGGCTCAATCATACGATGGGGATTGGCAAGGACACGCGTGGTTTGCTCCACTGTACGTCTGTTTTGTTCAATCATACGCGTGACGGATTGCCGTAAGCGGCTATTGTCATCTGCCACCTGAGCCATCAGGTTTTCCCGCACCGGAACCGCAATCTCGGCTGCGCCCGTCGGGGTTGGCGCACGCATATCGGCGGCAAAATCGATTAATGTGACATCCGTCTCGTGACCGACGGCGGATATAAGCGGAATTTCCGAGGCAGCGGCGGCGCGCACAACAATTTCCTCGTTAAAGGCCATAAGGTCTTCCAATGAACCGCCGCCCCGCGCCACGATAATGAGATCGGGACGATTATGCGATTGTACCTTGTTGAAGCCCTGAATACCTCTGGCAATTTGCTCGGCGGCGCCTTGCCCCTGTACCTGTACGGGCCACACAATAATGTGACAGGGGAAACGCTCGCGCACACGGTGAATAATATCACGGATAACGGCCCCTGTCGGGGATGTGACAACACCGATTGTTTTCGGAAGAAAGGGAAGCGGCTGTTTACGGTTTTCATCAAACAACCCTTCTTCTGCCAATTTTTGTTTGCGTTGTTCTAACAGTTTAAGGAGCGCGCCTTCGCCCGCCAGCTCCATTCCCTCAATAATTAATTGGTAACGCGATGACCCCGGAAAAGTGGTCATGCGGCCCGTGCAAATCACTTCCATACCTTCCTCGGGACGCAAGGTCAATTGTTGGACCGTGCCTTTCCAGCATACGACAGACAGGGTGGAGCCTTCGTCCTTAAGATCGCTATATAAATGGCCCGATTTTGCAACTGTAATGCGGGAAAGCTCACCGCGCACACGGACATGCGAAAAAGCCCCCTCAACCGTTTGCTTAACGGCACGTGACAGGTCGGAAACACTGAATTCCGGAACGTTATCAATCATGGTAACAAGCATAGACCGAAAGTCGATTTGTGTCGATTGCCGAAAGTGTGTAGACTAGCAATTCACCTTCATTTGACCATTATGAAATGGAATACAAAAAGAGGACATTTTTTATGAAAGTAAAGACCATGACATCAAACTGGTTTGGAATTATCGGATCGCGCTTCGTTGACGTTTTCGACGATCTGGAGGACGAGCTGGAAAATATTATCGACAGCGTGCGCTCCAGAGGCGGACGCATTCTTTTAAGTGCCGCGCCCGGTATTGATTGTCGAACACTGGCATTCTTATTACAAAACCATGCTGACGATATCGACTTTCAGGTGCACATGCAGCAGAATTCCGTTGATCAATTTGCCGAGGATTGCATGGCGCTGGTCGATCAGGAATTGATCGATGCAGAGGAAGCACAATATACAATTGATCAAATTAAACGCTTGCAGGCGGAAAGACCGGACTCTTTGAAATTGGGCCAAACAAACGAAGAAGCCCAAACTTGTGGCCGTTATGCCTCTGTTGTGGCTAACTGTGATGAGATTTTCGCCATTCATGCCAGTAATAATGCATCACCGAATGTGGATAAGGCGGTACAGTATGCGAATGAGAATCGTAAACCTGTCACCGTTCAGGTTTTGACCCGCACCGCTGCCTGATTGATTATTTTAAAAATGACTGCGTGATTTCATCGCGGTGGCAAGCGTGGAATCGTCCAGATACTCAACCTCTCCGCCGATTGGGACGCCATAGGCTAAACGCGATATGATGATATCAGGATGGGTTTTGCGGACACGCTCGGCGATATAATGTGCCGTGGCTTGCCCGTCAACGGTGGCACCCAGTGCCATAATGATTTCACCCGCGTTATCCAGACGATGAAGCAATTGTGAAATGGATAATTTTTCAGGCGTAATGCCATCCAATGCCGATAATACACCGCCGAGAACATGGTAATGCCCGTCGTAGAATCCAGTACGCTCCATGGCCCATATATCGCCCACCGATTGAACGATACAGATTTTAGAGGCGTCTTTGTGTTTGTTGGTGCAAATGGCGCATGGGTCATGCACATCCAGATTGCCACAAACAGAACATTTATCGACCGTTTCACGCGCGAAAGCGAGCGCTTGCTCCAATGGTTGCAACCGCATGTCCTTATCCGACAGCAAATGTAATGCGACACGCCGTGCCGAGCGGCTACCCATACCGGGGAGCTTGGACAGACGTTTAATCAGGTTTTCTATCGCATCGGGGGATTTATTCATCATGGATGATATTAGAGGGTTCAATGCCGTATGCCAACAACTTTGCCTTTGAATCACGGATCATGGCGGGCGGACCGCTTAAATATATTACCGCATCCTCAACGGGGTCGAGCAAGTAGGCGTCAACCGGGTAAATATCGGTACAATAATGAACGGCAAGGCCGTTTCTATGCGGTCGGATGTAAAAATCATCCTCCGTCGTCATGCCCCAATAAATGGTCGCCGGTTTTGTCGGGTTTGCCTCCATCATTGCCAAAAAAGGCGTTATGCCAGTTCCGCCGGCAATAAAAACGATCGCTTTTCCGCTCTCATGATATTTCAAATGGCCTTTGGCGGGGGTGATATGAACAGGCTCTCCCTGGGTCAGGTTTTCGCATAATTTACGACTGATATTATATCCTGAATTACGAACATGGATATCAAACGTATTGTCGGTGCGGGGCGCGCTGGCAATGGAGAAAGGCCGCGGGTCGAATCCGTCAAAATGGATATCAACATACTGTCCGGGGGTGAAGATGAATTTCACCCCCTTGGGCATTTGGATCGTTACGATACGGATATTCTCCGTTACGTCCTCGAATTGCAATATGTACGCGTTTGTCATTGTTTGTGACTATGCGATAAAACGGTTAAAACGTCAAAGCTTTCAACTGTTGTACGGTAGGTAATGCACGCAGTCTTTCAATAACGTCTTTAGGAACTTCTCCGTCAATTGCAACAATCGCAACCGCTTCCGATGTACCTTCAATACGCCCCAGACGAAAGTCGGCGATATTAACGCCGGCTTCGCCTAAAATCGTGCCGATACCGCCGATCAGGCCAGGTTTATCATCATTGCGGATGAACAACATGGACGGGGTGACGGCCACCTCTACAGGAACATTATCAATCGAAACGATCCGCGGCTTACCGCCGAATAATGTTCCTGTTACTTCTTTTTCGCGTTTTTCGGTTTTGATTTTTAACCGGATGGCAGTGGGCAGATCTTCTTTTTCCCGCATTATCGTCGCAATATCAATCCCGCGTGATTCGGCCACTGCCGGGGCGGAGACCATATTAACCCCTTCCAAAGACGCCTTTAATACATTGGCCACTGCCATGGCTGTCAGGGGTTTGGTGTTCAATTTGCCGACAGACCCCATATATTCCACTGTAATCGATTTGATTGCAGTGTCGGTAATTTGCCCCATCATGGAGCCTAACTGCTCAGCCAAAACCAAATATGGTTTGAGTTTCGGTGCGTCCTCTGCACTGATTGACGGTGTATTGAGCGCATTCGATACCGCCCCTGTCACCAAATAATCAGCAATTTGTTCTGCAACCTGAATGGCAACATTGTCTTGCGCCTCAAGCGTACTTGCCCCAAGGTGAGGCGTACAGATAACATTATCATGATTGAATAACGGATTTTCTGTGGCCGGTTCCTTAACAAAAACATCCAGTGCCGCCCCTGCCACGTTACCGTTGTTTAAAGCGTGTAAAAGATCATCCTCATTTACAAGACCACCGCGTGCGACATTCAGAATACGTACACCCTCTTTCATCTTGGCGAAGGCATCCTTGTTAATCATATTGGCCGTAGTTTCCGTTTTGGGGACATGCAAGGTGATAAAGTCGGCTCGGGCGTATAGTTCGTCCAACTCGACTTTTTCAATACCCATTTCCGCGGCGCGTGCATCGGTCAGGAATGGGTCAAACCCTATTACCTTCATCTTCAACCCTTGGGCGCGGTCAATGACGATGGCACCGATATTGCCGCATCCGATTACGCCAAGTGTTTTATTAAACAATTCAACACCCATAAATTTTGATTTTTCCCACTTTCCGGCGTGCGTTGAGGCGTTGGCTTGCGGAATTTGACGGGCCAAAGCCATCATCATGGAAATTGTGTGTTCCGCGGTTGTGATGCTGTTTCCGAACGGCGTATTCATCACAATCACCCCGCGTTCCGTTGCTTTTGCAATATCGACATTATCAACGCCGATACCGGCGCGGCCGATCACTTTCAAATTCGTTGCCGCCTCAAGAATTTCGGGGGTAACGGTGGTGGAGGAACGGATGGCAAGCCCGTCATATTGGCCGATAATCGATTTTAATTCCTCGGGGGATTGTCCCGTAATTACATCCACTTCAACGCCTTTTTGCCTGAAAATGTCGGCGGCAAGCGGTGCCATTTTATCACTGATTAAAACCTTTGGCATGAAAAATCCCTCCTTTTGTCCAGTTCGCTAAAGCGTTATACCATACCGAGGAGGGGGAAATGTCAAATACTATCGGGATAAATCAAAAAACTATCCCCGTTGCAGACTATCAGGCGGGTTTTGGCGATTTTTTTCGCAGATCGTTAATCAAGGCAAAATTCACACGGTTATCTATTTGTCCTTTTTTATTGGCAAAAAACTGCGCTCTGGGAAAAGTATCTTTCATGGCCTGTGTTGGTGTTCCCAAAACGACCACAACATCAATGGATGACGCGTTAGAGATTGTATGTCCGTTCGCATTGTCGGTAAAATGGCCGGCAACATGCTGGCGGGATCTGGTATGATCGCTCCATGCGGCGGATCTGAAACTGTGCTCGGTTTTTGCATCTTCGAAAATAACGGGAGTGCCCGGGAAGGTGTCATAAAGATATTTCGACATATTGCCGTAACTTTCGGCCATGTCACGCGTAATAATCACAACAGGATTATCCGCTTCAACAATAGCTTTCGCCATATGTTTTTCCCTTGATGAAGATTGCCCTACTGTCTTGGCTTGCGTTTGTTTTGATGGTTGCGGAGCCTGATTGTCATTATTGACAACCATGTGCGGCTTTGGATGGTGCGCGGGTTGTCTTGAGGCAGCGGGGGTGAACGCATTGACTGCGTCGCCCATTTGCTCTGTCGCTCTTTGCGGTATTCCTTGATAGTGTTGATCTGACATTTTATTCTCTGTATTAAGCGTTGATACAATTAAGTTAAATTTGCTTTAACCCGGTAGACAACCCATACGTGCCGCCGTTTCTGCGCCTGAAACTTCTCTTGGGTTTTCTTGTGTAGATGCTTCCACGGCAACGGCTTTAAATCCTTTGGTTGCCGATGACGCTGGTTGATTATCATTTGTTTTAATTCCGAACATTGTTTTTTCCTTTCAGTTTTTTAAGCATTAAAAAAGCGCCGATCTTTTTTGAGATGGGCGCTGAATTCGTTTATATTTCGGGTAATTGTCTGGTTAAACGGTTTCAGCCCCTTCATGAATGATCACGAGGAGGTTGAGAAGAATCACAACAACATTGTTGATTTGTTTAACCATGAGTTTATCAAAACATGTTTTTAAAATGCATTGCAACAAAAAATATTTATTTAAGCCACTTTTGAAATATTATTATCGACCAATGTCTGGTTATAGGCCCATTCTATCCATGGTAATAGGGAGCGGATGTTGTCCGCCTCAACAGTGGCCCCGCACCATATTCTTAAGCCGGCAGGGGCATCCCGATACCCCGCAATGTCTTTGGCGGCATTTTCTTTATCCAGCATTTTTGTCAT
>DCKW01000109.1:18875-19049 GCA_002320485.1 Micavibrio sp. UBA1664 | reverse complement strand
CAAAATCAAGCGGCCCCAATAGTCGCACCTGAACCGGTTTTGGCCGATCAATCAAAACAGGGTACTTATGTGAATCCTGCGCAATCTGAGACAACAATGGAAGCGCCATTAGATACTATGTCAGCAATGCGGAACCCCACGCCGTCTGAGTCCGCCATTATTGACGAACAACCT
>DCKW01000109.1:0-18568 GCA_002320485.1 Micavibrio sp. UBA1664 | reverse complement strand
CCATTATTGACGAACAACCTGCAGCTCCGGTTGCAGCCCCGCCTGTTGCAGCCGCTCCACAACAGCCGAGTAGTTCCAATATAAAATGGGAAAGCGAACCGGTAAAAGGGAATGAATTTACCCGTCGCGAAGAGGGCCCGAAGCTTACTTCTGCTTATGATCAGCCTGCAGCGGAGGCTACCACTATGACAGTTGTCGAATCGGACACTATTATTAGCGAAGAAACAAATACAGAGCCAACCGCTCAAGCCATCCGATTGGAAGATATCCAGTTTGAAGAGGTTGCAAAATCACCCTCCGCTCCAATACGTACAAATATGGCCAGTGAAGAACGAATTGAAGTGGCAACAGTTACCGCTTCGACACGTGTAGAGAATACAGAAGCGATCAAAGAAGAGCAAATCGAAGTGCCCACACTTACTGCTCCGACATCTGTTGAGAATATAGAAACGGAAGAAATGGTTCTTCTTGAAACATCCGCAACGGCTACTCAAGCCGTTCCCGCGATTACATCACAAGGGACAGTTGCTAAAAGTGAAGCCCGTGGCAGACGTTCCAACCCAGTTTTGGAAGATGATACTAACGTTCCCCTGTTAAAACGTGATCAAGTCGCCGCCCTTTCGTCCATGCGTTTGCAACCTAACCAGGCCAGTTATGACGTGATGTCCGGCGGAAAAAAGGCTCCTGTGTCTCCAACGCCGGCGTTATTCACCACCCCTGCTCCCATGACGCAGCCTGAAATGAAAACCACTCCTGTCGCCAGCGTTTCAGAAAAAGTATCCTCCTCGACAGCTCTTGAGGAAACACAAACACCAACCATTTCTACCCAAACTGCTTCAGACATGCCGAAAGCGTCTACTATGAAATGGAAGGCGCAAAGCGGTACATCCCTTCAGGACGTTTTGACCGAATGGTCAAATCGTGAAGGCGCCGAACTGGTATGGTCATCTGAATATGATTATATCTTGAGCAATGATGTTAATGCTGATGGCAATTATGCCGAGGCGGTGCAAACACTTCTTGAAGGATTTGCCAATGAGACACCAGCGCCTGCCGCCACATTACACCCGAACCTGCCTGAAGGCCCTGCCGTTCTGGTTATTGAGGCGAGCAACGGGTAAGCAAATTTATTACCAAAACAATTTATGCGCGGGAGGCAATTAGCTCCCGCGCTTTTTTTTGATTATTTTGGGTTCGCAATGATAATGTTTTTGCCTACATAAATAATCAAACAATAAAAAAGGCCGCATAACGCGGCCTGATTTGTTTAATTCTCACTGATTTAACGTCTATTTGCTTCGTTAATACGCGCATTAATATTTTCAAGATCTTTTTCACTATTGGCGGTAAGATTAGCTGAAACCGCTAACTTTATCATTTCCAATTCACTCCAAATTTTGAAGAGCAACCTATTTGATACTGCTGTATTATAAGCAACATTTGCCCCCATTAATTGCGGACTGTTCATTAATTTTTCTTGAATATAATTTGGATTCAGCTGTCCCAAAGTAATTGCATCTAACTGTGCTCGAACACTCATTTGATTGTTAGCTGTCAATGCATCCGCCGTTTCAGCGCTTAAAAAATCACCTTCAGTCAAATTTTCTTTTAAATAAGGTGTTACGCGATTTTCCTTGCTTCCTACCGTTCTTTCCGCTTTGGCTTGATCAAAGGCTGTCGTTCCAATGGATAGAGATGTTCTTAATCTGTTTGCATCCATGTATAAATTTTTAATTTCTGTATCAGGATCAACGAGTAAATTAGCATTTAAATTAATTGGAACTCTTCCATATAAAACTTCCTTCATAATTTCTAATTGTTCCAGATCTTCAGGCGTAGTCACTCCGGGTCCAATATTGGGTCGGCCTAAAAAAGTCCCCATATTTATATGATCGTTATCTGTTCCTTTACAAAAAACGTCTGCATTTTTGTTACCGGCAGGGTTACAGACCTCTGCCGTTCTATCAAATAATATATTTCCCATGTCGACAGCACCGTTTTCGGAGGATTGCCCTGCTTCTCCGCTTAAGAATGAAGAGGATTGTTTAGCCATATTTGTAAAAGCTTTGCGTGACTCATCTTCTGCCGTACCATAAGAAGCGGTGGATGTTACTAAAGAACAGTTATTAGCAGCTAAGCCTTGTGTTTGGGTAAGGCTTGCCGCGACCTGCGCTTGTTGTGCGGTGTTTGCATAATTTTGTGAAACGGCACCTGCATTTTTTGTAGCATTCCACATTTGTAATGCACTTGTTGTTTGATATGCCTGTGTTTGCCGTGCCATATCTCCACGAACTTCGTTGCTATTTTTATCTTGCCCATAAGTCAGCCGAATTACACCATCTCTGATAGCATTTCTCATCCCAACATCTTCTGTATTAATACCAAACCCTGAATTGCTAATGCCAGGAGCTCCACTTTCGATCGTACTGGAAGGAGCATTCCCTTGAATCCCGCTCGCCTCGGCATCGGTGGAAAAATTAACAAAAGCTACAGCAGAAAGTACAGCCACAGATGAAAAAATCAGTAATTTACGCATATCGCCCCTAAACTTATTATCTTACATAATAGTGTTGTTAAACTTATGTATCTCTTCAAAATATCAAAAATTTATTAATAATTTATTATATTTTAACCAATATTCTTGAAAAAACCAATTATTTTTATCACACTTCTTTTAAAACTTTACATTCTCAAAGATAACAAAAGCGTATATACTCTTTTTCTATGGCACTCCTTTTAAAAAATGACTAGATTAAATCCATGAGCATAAACAAACAGGCCCAACAAAAAACACAACAAGCCAATACCAATCAGGTTCCCGAAACGACAACCCCATTAGGAAATGTTGTTATCCGTAACCAGTTTTACCGCGATGGTTACAGAACGCTCATCCGTATCGCCCTAGTTCAGGCGGTTATTATTGCCGGGCTGGTTGCGATGGTTACACTTTACATCAACACACATGAGCCTGTGCGTACCTATTTTGCCACAACGGAAGACGGGCGACTTATTCCAATGGTCCCGCTATCCGAGCCTAATTTGACAAAACCGGCCCTGCTATCATGGGCGGCGCAGGCTGCATCTGAGACAATGACATTCGGTTTCCATGATTACCGCCGCCGTTTGCAAGAATCGTCGCGACATTTTACACGTCGTGGATGGGGCAGCTTTACCAAGGCCCTTCAAGATTCAGGGGTAATCGAAACCGTAACAACAAACCGTCAGGTGATTTCTGCCACTCCACGAGGAGCGCCGACCATTCTGGCAGAGGGGTTAATGGCCAACGGTGTGTATCGATGGGAAGTCGAAATGCCAATATTGATCACTTACGAGCTGGGCCAAAGCCAGAGAACGGATAACAAGACAGTCAGGCTGGTGATTGTGCGCGTTCCGCGTCTTGAAAGCCCGAATGGTGTTGGCATCGAGCAATGGTTACAGTATTAATAAAACAAGTATAAATTAAAATTTGGACTAGGATACATGAATAAAGGGTTTCAAGCGTTATTATTATCAGTATGTATAGGGATTGCGCCTCACGTCGCTTCGGCTCAGATGCCAAATCCGCTGGATAGTTTTCAACCTCAGGACAATGAGGGGCAAACCGTTCCGCAACAACAGGCGACATCACGCTCAAATGCTGTTCCTTCCCCCACAGTCGGTGGAATGCAGGAGCAGGGATTAAGTCAGGCGCAGGTTGATCAGGCCCTACAGGATTATAATTTCGATAGCAGCATGAGTATGGAAGAACAGCAGGCAGAAGCCGAGCAAAAAGCACGTGAAGCGGCTTTCGAGGCCATGCTCAACGGCGCGTTTCCTTTAAAACCGGAAGAAATCCGTGAAATTCTTGATGTTTATAAAGATGTCAGGGAAGCGAGGGAAAGCCGGATCGGCGGTGCGCCGCAAACAGCCATTACCTTAGAGACCGTTCCCCTTGATCCGGGATCGACACCACCCGTTATACAATTGTCCCCCAATTATGTTACAACATTGAATATTGTTGATATGACCGGACAGCCGTGGCCAATTCAGGATATGAGTTGGGGCGGTAATTTTGAAGTATTGCAACCTGAGGAAGGTGCTAACATTGTGCGAATAAGCCCTATGAGAGCCCATGAAGTCGGGAATCTTTCCGTAAGATTACTGGAGCTTAATACGCCTGTGATTTTTAGTTTAAGGAGCGATTTGGGCGAGGTTGATGTTCGTTTTGATGCACAAATACCCGAATACGGCCCTTATGCCGAAATGCCTTTGATTGATAATGGTCATATCTCCGCAACGGCCGGGAATGAAGATATTATTCGTATTCTGGACGGCGTTCCACCTTCCACAGCCGACAAACTGGATGTTGAAGGTGTTGACCAACGCACCACGGTATATGATGTGAGTGGACAGATTTATGTCCGCACCCCGCTTACATTATTGTCACCCGGTTGGTCGAGTTCGATTAAATCGGCTGATGGGACATCTGTGTATGCAATTGGCCAATCCCCCGTTCTCTTATTGTCAGATAAAGGCAAAATGGTTCGGGCCACTGTAGATTATAATTAGGATATTTTAAGACTATGAGCGATTTTAAAGAAGACGATTTTGACAATTTTGATGATAATAATTTTGATGATTTTGGGTCTGGAAACTCATTAAAAGACGGTTGGCAAAATAATTCTCTGTTGAAAATTTTTGCAGTTGTGGCAGTCATTATTGCTGTCATTGCCGCCATTATGATTTTCGGGGGCGATGATGAAGAGTTGAAGTCTACTGTAAGGGGTGGTCTTGATCGAAGCGAACCTTTGGGTGGTGAAATATCCCAAAATTACGCAGAGGTTCTTGAAACTGTCAATGAGCAGCGCTTAAATGATGCTGTTCAAACCGGCGGAAGCTCTATCCCGATGTTGATCAATCCTGAAGAGACGGAATTGCTTACAGAAACAGAAGAAAACCCGCCTTATCAGGAGTTTGATCCTCTCGCGACATTCCGTCAAAATGCAGGGCAACCGGAACCAACAGAGCAAACAACCGATGAGACACCGGTGTTGTTAGAGCCCGAGCAAGTATTTACACAGCAGCAACCCGCTGTTCCCGCTCCAAATCCCGAGGCTGTACAACAACTGGCAACCGCCATGTCAGGTAGTGTGGAAGGAATTTTGTCTATGCATTCTCCCGCATCGGCAAAAGTTATTCAGATCAGCTCCAAGGAATATCTGGATCAACTGACAGAGGCACAAAACCCACAAAATCCATCCAGTACTGCCGTACAAATGGTTGATACGGATGGTGACGGTATTCCCGATACCCAGTTAGGTGTCGACGGCGAAAACGGCGAAGTGGTTATTGAAACCATTCTTGTTCCGGCCGGTACAATTAACTATGCACAAGTATTGATCGAGGCTAATAGCGATGTCCCCGGCCCAGTCCTGGTACAGTTGGTTTCAGGTCCCATGGCCGGCGCCCGCATGATCGGGTCATTTAGCGTGGTTAATGATTTACTGGTTTTGCGATTTAACTCTATTGTCATCGACGGATTAAATCAGGGTGTTTCGGCAATCGCACTTGATCCGAATACTACCTTACCCGGCGTCGCCAGTGAAGTTAATCAACGATATTTTAGACGCGTCTTATTACCTGCCGCGGCGAAATTCCTACAAGGTGTAGGATCAGCGATTGCACAAGATTCAACACAAACAATTATTGTACGCGACACTGTTATTCAAGATCAACCTGCTCTGGATTTTGAGCAGGAATTAGGGCGAGGAGCGGAAGCAGCATTTAAAGATATTGCCGAATTTATGGAAGACGAGGGCGATAGTACACAAGCCCTGGTCAGACTGGCGCGCGGCACTCCTATCGGAGTATTCTTTCTGGAACCTGTTACCGAGGAACAAAACTAATGGCTGATCATAAGAAAAATAATCCCCTAGACGAACCACGTTTGGAAGATCATGAGAATGGTGAATTTGTAGAAGATCTTGATATCGACAATGACATGGATTTGTCTGACGACTTCACCACTGACCCCGACTACGCTGATCGCCCACAAAAAAAATCGGGTCTTTCGAATGTAATCCTGCTGGGTGGGGCAGCAGTTGTTGCCGTAGGTGCAGGAATGTTTTTCCTGCCCGGGTTGTTAGGATCAGAATCAGAGACTGTCCCCGCTCCTCAACAGCAATCCAATGAACAAATCGTTCAAGAGCCTGCCGCTACAAACAAACAAATTGCGGAGGCCGCGGTTAGCGATACAACACCAAATCAAAATATGCAGTCAGGTGGGCTACTATCCAACCCGGATATCCTTCAGGACAGTGCTGATTTAACGCAACGTGTTCAGTCTTCTGCCGAAGGGCCGACAGATGACTTCGGAGCCTTGGAGACAGACAGTTTCAGACAGCAACAGGATACCGCATCATCCAATTACACAGACAATATGGATGATTTATTCAATGAGAATAACACGGACACCAACGGATATAATGCCGAAACACTGCCACAACTGCCTTCTGCTTCAGATGAGGTTGTTCCGGCTGACGATTCCATGGGTGACGATATCACATATAACAATCCAGATAATGCACTCTATCCGCAGGAGGATATGTCCGCAATGCCAACCGATGCATCACAGCAGCCTTCGCTGGCTTCGCGATATGCCTCTTCCGATTCGGAAAATAATGCCCCCATGGCGCAACGACTGAATGACATTTCCACGAATATGGAAGCTTTGGCAGGCGAGATCGGCACAATGATCAATATGATGAGTTCCAGAATTGATGCATTGGAAAACCGCCCTGTTCAACAATCACAATCCACTTCTGATACGCAATCTCTACAAAATGCTATCCGTCGTCTGGAACAGAAAATTGAAAAACTGGAGCAGAATAATTCTGCAAAGCCACAAGTTAAAATGGAGCCTGCGCCGCAGCAGGAGTCAAAACCTTCTGGCACTTCCTCCACCAAACCGAAAATAACAATGGAAGAGCCAGCAGCCCAAAAGCCGCAACCACAGGCACCCTCTTTGTGGACTTTGCGCGGGGCTTCCGTTGATGAAGCTTATATCGCTGATAACAAATTAGGCACGGTTCGTACGGTACGGGTCGGGGAGACGGTTAATGGCTTTGGACGTATCACATCGATTGCAATTGAAAGCGGTCGTTGGGTGGTACGAGGAACACAAGGATCGATTACACAATAAATAGATTGACAAAAGAACAAAAATAGAACATATTTAAGTTCTTAACACATATAAATGCGCCTGCCGTTCCTTCCATTCGGCAGGCGTTTTTTTATTGTCCTCACTCACCACTTATCCTGAAAGGAAAAGTTTTTATGACCACACTTCCACGCGATAATGATAACAATCCGATACAGGCACTGCGCCTGCATCCGGATGGGGCGCACGCATTGACCGCTACTGCAACGATGTCCCGGAATGCCACTACATTTCACGATGAAACAAAGATTGTCAGTGTTTATTCAACCGGCCCGATTTATTTGGCTTTCGGTGGCAATGATATAACGGCTAATACTGACGGACATTATTATCCGGCGGGATTATATTATGATTTTGCTATCGGCGGCGGGAAAAGCCTGCATTACACACATATTGCAGTAATAGCGGCAGATGCTGATTGTATGGTTTACCTCTCTGAAAAACATTAAGAAAATTTCAATTACTGTAACGTCGCCGGCATGATATGCTAAATTATCATGCCGGATTTTTATGATTATAAATTTAAAGACGAAAACACGGTTGTTTCCGATTTAATCGATTATATGGATTCCCAAAAGATTGATTATGCCCGCATCGAACAACAGGCCTATGTTTTTATTGAAACAATCCGTAAAAGAAAGGGTGATCTGAAAGGCTTTAATGCCTTGATCCAGTCTTATGATCTGACATCAGAGGAAGGACTGGCATTAATGACATTAGCCGAAGCTTTACTGCGTATTCCAGATAACGTAACCGCCGATTTACTGATTCAGGATAAACTTTCGGAAGGGGATTGGGCACATTTGTTTTCACAAGCGGGAGATTTGACCGCACGTCTGTCAGGTATGGGTCTGTCCCTATCTCAAAAAACCATGGATTCAATGGTGGGAAAATTGGGTATGCCGCTTATCCGCAAAGCCTGCACCGAAGCCATGCAGCTGATGGGTCGCACCTTCGTTTTAGGCCGCGATATTGAAGAAGCGTTACGCAAGGCAAAGCCGGGCATCACCAAAGGTTATGTTCACAACTATGACATGTTGGGGGAAGGGGCCCGCACGTCCAAAGATGCGGATTTATATTTTCAATCCTATGCCGCCGCCATCCGCGATATCGGAACCCACAAAAGCCATCGTAAAAAGGATAATACTTCATTTTTTAATCGTGCAGGTATTTCGGTTAAATTAAGCGCGCTATATCCGCGGTATGAATTTTCACAAAGCGAAGATGCAATCAGTATTTTAAGCGACAGGCTCATGCAACTTTGCACCCTTGCCGCAGAATATAATATAAATCTGACGGTAGATGCGGAGGAATGCGATCGCCTTGCCCTTTCCCTCAAAATTATAGAAACCGTTTTAAAATCTCCTGTTGTAAAAAATTGGGACGGTTTTGGAATGGCTGTACAGGCGTATCATAAACGTGCCATGCCGCTATTGGATGTGGTTTTAAAATGGCCTGAACAATATAATTGTAAATTTTCGGTACGGCTCGTCAAAGGAGCGTATTGGGATAGCGAGATCAAGCATTCTCAAATTGAAGGATATAGTGATTATCCCGTTTTCACCCGCAAGGAGAATACCGACCTTTCATACCTTGCATGTGCATGTAAATTGCTGAAAAACAGGGACAAACTCTATCCTATGTTCGGAACCCATAATGCGCATACGGTTGCCGCCATCATTGATATGGCCGGTGATGACAAATCCGGTTTTATGTTTCAAAGACTGCACGGTATGGGGGAGCAACTCTATAACCAGATTTTAACATATGATTTGCCTGTCGGCATTTATGCCCCTGTGGGAACGCATAAATATCTTTTGGCTTATCTGGTCCGTCGTTTATTGGAAAACGGTGCAAATTCTTCTTTCGTTAATAAAATATACGATCGGAATACCCCTATTGATAATCTAATCGTAAATCCGTTACAAAAAGTTAAATTGCACGAGGAATCGCATGCACATCCACTGATCCCATTACCGGAAAACATTTTTTCTAACAGACGCAATTCACGCGGTCTGGATATGACCGATGTCAAACCTTTAACGCCGCTTTTCAAAGCCATCGCCATTTACGCAGATCAACACTATCATGCCCCGTGTATCATTGACGGTAATCCTGTCAGCAACGGGCGGGCATGGAGTAATCATAATCCTTCCAATACTCAGGATGAAGTCGGGTTTGCCTATCAGGCCACGGTAAAAGATATTAATGAGGCTTATACGCATTTAAAGCGTGGTTATGCGCCTTGGACACAAACCCCTGTAGAGCAGCGCGCGGTTATTTTAGAAAAAATTGCATATCTTTACGAAAAAAATACCGATGAAATAATGGCATTACTCATTCGTGAAGCAGGTAAAACTATTCCCGATGCAATTGCCGAAATCCGCGAGGCGGTTGATTTTTGCCGTTACTACGCACAGCAGGCCCGCTTGCAATTCGTTCCGCAAGAATTGGAAGGCCCGACAGGTGAGCGTAATTCATTAGTGTTGGAAGGCCGCGGCATTTTCGCGTGTATATCACCATGGAATTTCCCACTGGCCATTTTTACAGGGCAAATTGTGGCGGCACTGGTGGCAGGCAATTGTGTTATTGCAAAACCAGCCGAACAAACACCGGCCATTGCAACCTATGCCGTTAAATTAATGTTGAAAGCGGGCATTCCGCGAAATGCAATTGCCCTTCTCCATGGCGGAGGGAAGGTAGGCGGCAAAATTATTGCGCATCAATCGATATCAGGTGTAGCCTTTACAGGGTCGACAGAGGTTGCAAAAATAATCCAGCGCGCTCTGGCTGATAAGGACGGAGCTATTTTACCCCTGATTGCAGAAACCGGCGGTATCAATGCAATGATTGTTGACAGTACATCCCTGCCCGAACAGGTTACGGATGACGTTTTACATTCGGCCTTCGGATCGGCGGGGCAACGTTGCTCCGCTTTGCGTATTTTATGTGTTCAGGATGATGTGGCCGATGAAATCATTCCGATGATAAAAGGGGCAATGGATCATTTAGTGGTCGGCGATCCCGTTCATTTATGCACTGATGTCGGGCCGATCATTGATTCAGAAGCGATGACCTCCCTTAAAAATCATCTTCAAACCATGCAAAATTCCGGTTATACGGTGACACGTGCCCCGTATGATATGCGTCTGGATGATTTCGGCACGTTTTTCACACCGACTTTAATTGAACTGGCCGATATCGATAATCTTGAAAATGAGGCTTTCGGCCCCATCTTGCACATTATAAAATTCAAAGAATATCAACTCGAAGATATAATCGCCAAATTAAATGCAAAAGGGTTTGGCCTGACCTTCGGTCTGCATAGTCGTATCAATACAAGGCAGGAACGGTTATCAAAACTTATCAATGCAGGTAATATTTATATCAATCGCGGACAGACGGGTGCGGTCGTTGGCGTACAGCCCTTTGGCGGCCGCGGCCTTTCAGGAACGGGGCCAAAGGCGGGTGGGCCCTATTATCTTCATGCATTTGCAACCGAAAAATCGGTCAGTAATAATATTACCGCGTCAGGCGGAAATGCGACACTTGTGAACCTGTAATTTCATATATATTTATAAAATTATTAACCCTTTTCTGGGACACTTAAACGATAATAATAATAAGAATAGTTAAGTAAAAATGGATAAAAATAATAATTCTCACATCAAACGCAAGAAATTCAAGGCTGGGGAGGTCATTTTTAGAGAGGGTGACTTACGCGATGATGCGTTTATTATAGAAACCGGCTCGGTAGAAATAATTCGCGGTTATGAAACAGACAGCCCGACAAGTGTCGCCATATTAAAAGAAGGCGATTTATTCGGTGAAATGGCGTTGATTGAACCGGGTTTGCGTTCCGCGTCTGTCATTGCAAAAGAAGACATGATTACATACATCATTTCATCATCAGTTTTGGAAGATCGTTTGCAGGGATTGGACCCAATTGTCATGTCGATTTTCAGCCGTCTTATCGAGGGATATCGTTTTGCCCGCATTGAAAAAGATCAAACCGGCATCACTTTCAATAAATTTTTGTCGGATAATTATGATCGTGTCTCCAATATTGCAGCTCTCGGTAACTTCTCCGATCGGAAAAATGACGCCTTAAAAGAACTCGCCCTTGAGCAGGAAATTCGTCGCGCCCTTGACCACAATCATTTCAAACCGTACCTGCAACCGATTGTATCTTTGGCAGACCGTAAAATTATAGGGTTTGAAACACTCATACGATGGCATCATCCCGAACGTGGCCTGATTATGCCGGACGAATTTATTCCTGTTGCTGAAAGAATGGGGCTTATTCAGGCGATTGACCGTAAAATGCTGGAAATGGCTTGTGACGTCATTCCGAAAATGTACGAGGCGGTTCAGGGTAAAAACATGCCCTTCATCAGTGTCAATCTGTCAGGTGTCAATTTTGAAGATGATTCAATGGTCGCCGGTATTAGCGATGTTTTGAAGGCCGCTGCAGTCAACCCCGCATCCATCAAGCTGGAAATTACCGAAAGTGCCTTTATCGGCAATTCGGACAAAGCCGCCAAAATCCTTGAAGGATTAAAAGAGTTGGGCGTGACAATTGCTTTGGATGACTTCGGTGTCGGGTATTCCTCTCTGGGTTACCTGCACAAATTTGCCATTGACGGCATCAAAATTGACAAAAGCTTTACCAAGCGTGCTCGCGATAACAGTCGTGGTATGGATATTGTCGAGGCGATTGTCAATTTGGCCAAAACTTTTGATCTGGGTGTTATTGCGGAAGGAATTGAAACACAGGAAGATGTTGAAGCCCTGACAAAAATCGGATGTATTGAGGGGCAGGGTTACCTGTTCGGCAAGCCGTTAACAGTCGAGGAAGCCCTATCAAAACTTCTCCATTAAAAAACGGTCTAGCTTTGTAAAAAACTAGACCGCTTATATCTTCTAATGAATCAGGCGATGAGCCGCGATTGATTATCTGTCGTCATCGTCGACATCGATATCGATATCACCATCAAGATCAGACAAATCATCATCGTCATCGTTGTCCATATCATCGATATCCATATCGTCGTCAAAATCATCATCATCACCTTCATCAAGGTCATCAAGCGAAATTGTATCGTCATCATCATCGTCGTTGACGACTGCTTTTTTATTCTTTGCTTCAATTTCGTCACGTTTTACCGTGTCAGGTGTAATCGAAGAGCGGCTGCGTCTGGATTTCACCTGAACCTCGCCTGTAAATTCCGCGCCGCAAGACGGGCAAATCACCGGTAATTTTCCGAAATCGTAAAATTTTGTACCGCATGAAGCGCAAATTCTTTTCATACCACGATCGGCCATGAGACTTTTACCTTTCTACTCTTTTTTCTTTATTAAAGTTGAATTAAACTTTTTAAGAAACAATATCAATAGTAAAATAAATTACTATCACATAAAGGAATTATTCATGCAGAAAAATATCGTCATATGCGGATACAAGCGTTCACCCTTCCATTTTGCCAATAAGGGGGCTCTTGCCAAAGTCAGGCCGGACGATATGGCGGCGACTGTATTGAACGCTTTATTGTCCGAGACAGGCGTCAACAAGGATGATATTGAGGATTTATTGCTGGGGTGCGCTTTTCCCGAGGCCGAGCAGGGTTTTAACCTTGCCAAAATTGTCGGGCAGTTATGCCAGCTTCCAGAATCCGTTGCAGGGGCAACCGTTAACCGTTTTTGCGGATCCTCCATGACTACCATCCAGATGGCGGCAGGATATGCGCAGATGGATGCTGGCGAGGTATTCCTTACCGGTGGTGTCGAATCAATGACGCGCATTCCGATGGGCGGGTTCAACCCGATGCCGAACCCCCGCCTCGGTGAAATCTATCCGCAAGCATATATGTCGATGGGTATTACGGCCGAAAATCTGGCTGAGAAATATAATATTAGCCGTGAAGATCAGGAAAAATTTGCCCTTGCCTCTCATAAAAAGGCTTCCGATGCCGTCTCAACAGGGAAATTTGACGATGAAATTGTCGGGGTCGGAGATGTTGCTGAGGACGGATGTATTCGCCATGATGCCACACTGGAAGGATTTGCAGGATTGAAGCCGGCCTTTGATGAAAACGGGACTGTGACCGCGGGAACGTCTTCTCCTTTAACAGACGGATGCGCCGCGGTGCTGGTTGCAACAGAAGATTATGCGAAAAAACATGATTTGCCAATTCTGGCACGTATCAAATCGGTTGCGGTTGCAGGCTGTAAGGCTGAAATTATGGGATTTGGCCCCGTTCCTGCCACAAATAAGGCCTTAGAACGCGCAGGTTTGTCTATGAAGGATATTGGTTTGGTTGAATTGAACGAGGCATTTGCCGCGCAATCCATATCCGTATTGAAAGCCCTAGATATCGAAGGTCAGGACAACATTAATATCGATGGCGGTGCCATCGCATTAGGGCACCCTCTCGGCGCATCCGGTGCGCGGATTACAGGAAAACTTGCCTCCCTGATGAACCGTGAGAATGTCAAATACGGCCTCGCCACAATGTGTATCGGCGGCGGTCAGGGTACGGCAGTGATTTTGGAAAAAGTTTAAAATTCCCAATAAATAAGTTATTAAACCGCTTTCAAGCTGTTTTTTATTTGCATATAATAAAATTTGTATGTATTAATAATGAACATTCAAAGTAAGGTGAATTATATGACTGATCCAAATGGGCCTTATGGAATCAATACTGCTTTAAGATTTCAAAAAGATAGGCTACAAGCCCAACATGATGCACAAAAAGGCTTGGACTCTCCTGCAACAAGAAGACATCCTGAAATTACTGGACATATTAGAGGGCAGCAAGCTGGAATTGCTATGATACGAAATATTTCTTTCGTTCCACCGGTATCACCCTCTAAAGCTACCTCATTAAAATATGGTGCGAGAAAAGTAGGCCCCCAAACATATTCTTCGAATAGTTTTAAGGTTTCAGATAACCATAGATTACCAGACTTTACTATTAGTGTTAACAACATCGCTGAACTTGTAAAAAAACACCTTAAAAAAGGTACTTTGGATGATTATTTGAGATATCAGCGTCCTGATCAAGTTGCGGTATTAAGTGAAATGATCCGAAAAGATTTAGGAAATGTCCGCGTACAGGCCGTTGATGACGTTGATAAAGTGACAAAACAACTTGCCCATCACTTGGAAACAGGCCTTTTTAATAAAACGCTGAGTTCTGATGATGATGCAGGGCATACCAGGCGAAAACGTTGGCGATTATTTATAGCCGATATCCCTCACATGAAATCGGTTACAAAAAATAAAATAAAAAATGCTATTATCAATCCCTTATCATTCGCCCTTAATAGTGCGTTGATTGCCGGAGCCATAATAATTACTAATCAGGGCGCAACTGAGGATTTTGCAAGCAATGGCCGTCCGCAAAATGCAATTCAAAATGACATAGTCCCACAACCGACCTCGCAATTTAATTACGTTGTTAACGCAGAAGGCGGGTTGAATTACAGAACATCCATGAGCACTGATACGAATGATAACAAGGCGGGAACGTTGAAAGATGGATCGTGCGTTGCCGTTAAAGGATTTGCCTTTGCAGGTGCAACCCGATGGGCTCATGTGAGATTACAAGGAGAAATGGATGTCCCTTATTATGTCAGTAGCAAATTCCTATCCCCCAAACCACGCGGATATAATTGCCCTTAGCATGATAGTGGTATAGAGTCGGATTTACATGTCTGATCAAACTATAATCAATCTTGAAACCGCTTTGGCCCATCTTGAAAAAACTGTGGCTGAATTATCTGATGTTATTCGTAATCAATGGAATGAAATTGACAGACTAAAACAACAATTATCAAAAACCAATCATAAGTTGGATGATCTTGAATCGTCGATAGGCGGAGAAGATCAGGCCAATGTCAAACCCCCGCATTGGTAACAATCTTTATAACTTAAACCTCAATATTGGTGGTTTGCCCACGATTAAAAGAATGATCGTGAATAATATCATTTTCATTATGGGGATCACCCGTAACCGAAAATATTTTATTACTATTCGCCACTGTTAAAGCGACAGCAATGCGCGGGTCTAGTTTGGATTTATAACCGGATTCAGCCTGCACCTGGTCCATTTTGGCGCGAATTTCGGCAAATGATTTATTACGTAAGGAAACAGAGCCGCCGTTATCGCGATCACGAAAAGCCGATGTATTTGCCTCGACTTTTTTCAAGCCGTAAATACTATCGAATATTTTATTTCCTACTTTCATAATAATATAACTTATAAGTGGAAATAAGGTTCTAAATAAGACTGAAATGTAACAAAATTGTTACATTAAGCATGATATTTTAAATATAAATCATTTTTTCTTTTGACATATCTATTCGTATTTTTTAGTATTTAAAAAAATGAATAGAAAACAGGGATTTAAAATTGTTCAAGCCTTAGCGTCGTGCGTTAATCCTGCCTTAGTCGCCGGGGCAGGAGCGATATGCTATTTATCAGAAAATGTTGAATTACCGCCCTCCCCGTATGAATTGGATTTTTCCCGCCACTTTAATCAGGTTTCAGCCCCTATCGAAATTCTGGAAAAGATAAAAAATCCGCTGGGATTTCAAATTGATAAAAATGCCTCCTATGCCAATTCTGTTTCATATACGGATCGGCGTCATCCCGTTCCTTTAAGTAACGCTTATTACAATATGACGGGGCGTATTACCGGCCAAAACACTGGAACAGGAAGCGGGTCTATCATTCATAACCCCTATGATACCGATCATATTTACCTCTTAACCGCCGGGCATGCTGTAGTCGATTATACGGGTGCAATAAATCCGCCGCACACAATAAATTTTACGACCACCTATATAGATGAGGGCCGTTTAAAAACTTTTAAAAGCGCGGGATCCTCCGTTATGGTTAATTATGTTGGCAACAGCCAAGGGCCTGACAGTGCGATTGTACGACTGGATCAGACTGAATTACCGGAGGCCATTATTCCGGGTTTGGTATTTCCTGATTATCGCGGCAGGCCGGTCAGACCATTGAGTACGGCAGGTTATTCTGCCGACCGTGTCGGATTAACTGAAGATTCTTATTGCAGCCTTTTCTCAATGCGGGAAGGTATTTTCACTAGCAATTGCAATCTTGCGCAAGGCGCCAGCGGTGGCCCCGTTACGATACGGGTCAGAAACACACCCTATATCATAGCGACAAATTCCAGCATATATTTATCATCAAAAGTGGTAAAACATCACACAATCAGTGATATGATACTGCAAAAATCCGCTGAAATGCCTTTCGGCACAACAGAGAATTTATCGGAATTTCTAGGCTGTCGGACAGTCGAGGCCGATATACTCAATTTTCGTGACAAACCTTCAATGGACGGCAATGTTATCAGCCAAATTTCAAGAGGATTTAATACGCAAGTCCTTTCAGATGAAGGTGAATGGATTAAAATTAAAGACCCTGAATACCACGAAGGATATGTTTTTAAAAATTACACCCGTTTGGCAAAATGCTCTAATAACTAGGCTTCTCTCTCACTTTTAATAGTAAAAGAAGACCTATAAGCCAGAATAGAATAATCGTCCCCACACCGACACGTTGCGAATCCGTCACCTGCGTGGCAAAGGCAAAAACCAGAGGGCCCATAAATGCAATGGATTTTCCCGTCATTGCATAAAGGCCGAACAATTCCGCGCTTGTTTCCTTAGGGGCCAGTCGCGCCATGAGGGACCTGCTGCTTGATTGCACGGGACCGATAAACAACCCCAGCGCCAGTGCAAGAATAAGAAATGTAGTCTTGCTTTCAATAACAATAATCCCTATTCCCAATATGATAAGGGCGAGCAGGGAAACAATGATCGTCCATTTCGCGCCGCGCATATCATCCAGATAGGCAAACGCAAAAGCACCTATCCCTGATGTTACATTCAAACCGATGGCAAAAATAATAATTTCCTGAAAATCCATTCCGAATGTTCCTGCGGCATACAGTCCGCCTACGGTAAATAAAGTATTGAGGCCATCTCGATAAATTGCAGAGGCAATCAAAAATCGTCCGGTATTGCCATTGGTGGAAAATAACTCACGTAGTGTGCGCCACAAATTCCGGAAGGCTTTTGTTATCAAGCCCTTTTGCCTGGGCAGTTTTGCCCGGTCAGGCACATACAAAAACAAAGGCAGGGCAAAGACCAGATACCAAATCGCGGCCAGTAAACATGTCGCCCTTACATTCAAGCTTTGTTCATCACTGATAGCCAGTAATCCAGTAACATTATCGCCCATACCGATAAATGCAACCAAGGCAATCACTAAACAGATCAGACCGCCGAAATACCCCATCGACCAGGCCCAACCGGAAATACGCCCCATATTTTCCGGTGCGGCAATATCAGTCAACATCGCATTATATTGTGCCTGTGCCAGTTCAAATCCTATTGTTGAAATGCCGACAAGAACAAGAGCAATCATAATATAGGACGGATCAGGTAAAACCCAGAACATGGCCGCGGTGGATAGTATGGTTATGGCTGTCAAAAATAATAAAAGGGGCTTTCGCGGGCCAAGCGCATCTGATATTGCCCCTAATATCGGGCCTGCAAGCGCAATCAAAGCACCCGCAATCCCGACCGCATATCCCCAATAGGAACTGCCCAATGTTTCATCACCCACGACACCGCGCGCGAAATACACCGAAAATACAAAGGTAAAAATAATCGTTGCCAATACACTATTGGCCCAGTCATAAAGGCACCAGCTTAAAACAGGTCGTGCCTTTAAAAACGGTATCATAATACGTCGTGTATCACGGCAAAGAGGTAAAGACCGGCCAAGTAATACGAACTATCGACCGCGGCAACCATCAGTCTGTTGCCAGTGTAAAATCCGCTAATCAAATGGGAGGGCAATATAAAACCAACCCATAAAAATGTGGAAAGCCCAAGCAAAGCCTCAATCGTAGGCGGTGTTAAAAATTGCGTTAAAAAAGAATAAATGGCCGATGTAACCATCCATAAAAACAGTCCCAATACATAAGCCAACGGCCCCAGCTTGATTTCTTTTTGCAGGCTGTGCGCCTCCGCCCATTTATCCCCCAATACTTTCGGATGATACCAGAATGTTCCAAGTGCAAATGCAACCAAGGCTGAAATAATTGTTTCCATCAACGGAAACTGATTTGGAAAATGTGTGAAAATATCAAATAAAATCATAATAAAGCTCCTCCATCCCTTTGGATTAGCTTAAATGATTTATATAAATATAAAAATATACTTTTTTACGCTGCGCGCGCAACCATCAGTTTTTTAATTTCAGCAATGGCCTTTGCAGGGTTTAGCCCTTTCGGACATGTTTTAGTACAATTCATAATCGTGTGACAACG
>DCKW01000031.1 GCA_002320485.1 Micavibrio sp. UBA1664 | reverse complement strand
CTGATTTATGGTTTTTTGAATGTCACTTTGAAGGGGACCCGGTCATGCCAGGATGTCTCGGCCTTGACGCCTTATGGCAATTAACCGGTTTTTTTCTTGGATGGACGGGGGCTCAAGGTTCAGGAAGAGCTTTAGGTCTTGGCGATTTGAAATTTACAGGACAAATTCTACCTACAACAAAAAATGTTCGTTATGAGGTGAATATCAAAAGGATGATTAATCGCAGACTTGTGTTAGGTATTGCTGATGGTCGCGTTATTGCCGATGATCAGGTAATTTACGAGGCCAAAGATATGCGTGTAGGCCTCTTCGATAACACGGATAATATGTAATAACCCTAAAAGGTGATTCTATGAATACTCAAAGACGCGTCGTTATTACAGGAATGGGAATTATCTCCTGTATCGGTAACAATAAAGATGAAGTTCTGGCTTCGTTGAAATCAGGAAAAAGCGGAATTACTTTTTCACAAGAATATGCTGATCTTGGTTTCCGTTCACAGGTTTACGGCAAACCGGATATCGTACTGGAAGATCATATCGATAAACGTGTTTTACGCTTTATGGGCGATGGGGCTGCGTACAACCATTTGGCAATGGAACAAGCAATTGCCGATTCAGGGTTGGGTGAAAATATAATATCAAATGAGCGGACGGGTATCGTTATGGGGTCAGGTGGGCCTTCAACACGGTCTCAGGTTGCCGCCGCGGATATCACACGTGAAAAAGGTCCTAAAAGAGTGGGGCCGTTTGCAGTTCCTAAATGTATGTCATCAACAACATCGGCAACAATCGCGACAAATTTCAAGATTAAGGGCGTGAATTATACGATTTCATCTGCCTGCTCAACATCGGCTCATTGTATCGGAAATGCGACAGAATTAATACAATTCGGAAAACAGGATGTCATGTTTGCCGGCGGTGGTGAAGAACTCGATTGGACATTGTCAGTATTATTTGACGCCATGGGTGCAATGTCATCCAAATACAATGACACACCGGAGAAGGCCGCACGCGCTTATGACGCAAATCGTGACGGTTTTGTTATTTCCGGTGGTGGCGGTGTGGTTGTTCTGGAAGAATTGGAACACGCCTTGGCACGTGGTGCAAAAATTTATGGTGAGGTGACAGGCTATGGCGCTACCTCCGATGGTGCCGATATGGTGGCCCCAAGCGGCGAAGGAGGTATGCGATCCATGAAGATGGCGATATCGAGCCTTGATGACCGTAAAGTGACCTACATCAATACACATGGTACGTCAACACCGGCAGGGGACATTACCGAGCTTTCTGCGATTAAGGAAGTGTTTGGGGATGATATTCCGACTATAAGCGCGACCAAATCCATGACTGGGCACTCACTGGGTGCGACAGGAGTCCAAGAGGCAATATATTCCTTATTGATGATCGAAAATAACTTTATTGCCCCGTCAATCAATATTGAGAATTTGGATGAGGGCGCAAAAGAATTTCCTATTGCCCGCGAGCGTGTAGACAATATCGACCATGATACGGTGTTAAGTAACAGTTTTGGCTTTGGCGGTACGAACTGCACACTCGCCATCAGTAAATATAAAGGATAAAATGATGGCCATTCAGAAAAAATCGGAGTTATTAAAAGGCAAAAAAGCCTTGATTATGGGTGTGGCCAATGACAAATCCATCGCGTGGGGAATTGCTTCCGAATTAAAAGCGCATGATGCCGATTTGGCTTTTACCTATATGGGCGATCAAATTCTTAAACGTTTGGAGCCGTTAGCGAAAGAGGCGGAAAGCGATATTCTTATCCCGTGTAATGTTTCCAGTGAAGAAAGTCTGGATATTGCATTTGATACGTTGAAAAAAACATGGCCTGAATTTGATATGTTGGTTCACGCAATTGCCTATTCCGATAAGGAAGAATTAAAAGGGTCATATGTGGACACCACTCTCGATAATTTCATGAATACTATGCATATTTCCTGCTATTCATTTACATCCGTCATGCGACGGGCCAAAGATATGATGCCTGTTGGCGGATCTGCCATCACATTATCCTATTACGGGGCACAAAAGGTAATGCCTTTTTACAATGTGATGGGCATCGCGAAAGCGGCATTAGAAGCCTCAACCCGCTATTTGGCGGCTGATTTGGGCCCCAATTACGGAATACGTGTGAATGCCGTGTCTGCTGGGCCGATGAAAACGTTGGCAGGGTCTGCCATAGGCGGCGCACGAAATACTTTCCGTCATAATATTGAAACCGCGCCATTGCGTCGCGCGGTTACTTTGGAAGAATTGGGTGGTACCGCGGTTTATTTGTTATCCGATCTTGGCGGAGCGGTGACAGGGGAAACTCATTTTGTCGACTGCGGATTTAACGTTGTCGGTATGAAAAAAGTTGAAGGTTAAAACAGCTCTCCTTATTAGGGCGCAAACCTCTGCTTTATCAAAGTAATTCCTTGTTGTTTCAAATTTTATTGAATTGTTTTTGGAGTTATTCCATCAGTTAAAACGTAATACGACCATTCTCCTCCAAATACAGAAGTTATGCGAGGATGCAATGTTAATCCAGATGGATTTATAGCCGCATTTATCTCATTGCTGTCAATTATAACTGTGTTATAGGGAATGGCGATTGCATAAATAGTCATAATACAATCTATATATTTAAATTAAAATAGGTGTCAATTTTTAATGGAGTCCAAACAATTCATCTCGTATTACATCTGGCTCATCCGTAAACACACCGTCGACACCCCATGAAATTAACTCTCGCGCACGAACAGGATTATTAATTGTATAGGCAAGAACGCCATAGCCCTCATCAATGATTTCTTCTATAAATTCGCGTTCCAGATCATCACGATTCCCATTGATATTGATGGTTTGCACATTCAAATGTTGTGCAATATCTTTCCATTTTTCAGGAATGTCATCAATGAGATAGGCAAGCGCCCAATCCCCCGCTAACATATCGGCGGCGGTTTCAAGCGAGACCTCATTGAAAGAAGAAATTATAATTTTGTCATGATCATCCCATATACGCGCAAGGTAATCGAGCGCGATTTGCGCCGTTTCTACCTCTCGGCCTGCGCATGGTTTTATTTCAAGGTTGAGTCCGAGGCCTAACTCAATAATTAACTCCACCGCCTCTTCTAATGTCGGAATTTTTTCGTCGACAAAAGAATCGGCAAACCATGATCCTGCGTCGAGTTCTTTAATCGCGGAATAGGGGACATCTTTTACCAGAGCATCATGATCGGTAATACGGATCAAATTATCATCATGGAAAATAATCGGCACGTCGTCGGCCGTCAGTTTGACGTCTAGTTCTACCCATTCAATACCCATATCGGCAGCGGATTGGATCGACGCTAAGGTATTTTCAGGGGCATAGGCACAGGCCCCACGATGACCGATAATTTGCGGTAATTTAATCATAGATTCTTTCCTTTATAACGATATTACCCGCACAAGGCGGGTAATAAAATTGAATATTATAATAATAAATTATGCTGCGTCTTCCTGCTCTTCATCCAGATCGTCGCCGGTTTCCTGATCGACGCGTTTCATGGAAAGTTTGAATTTACCGCGGTTATCAACCCCGATCAATTTGACTTTGACTTCATCACCTTCTGAAACAACATCTTCGGTTTTCTCAACGCGTTCGTTGTTCAATTCGGAAATATGAACCAAACCGTCACGCGCGCCCATAAAGTTTACAAAAGCACCGAAATCCATGATTTTAACAACTTTACCTGTGTAGATAACGCCGACTTCAGGTTCATCTGTAATAGCCTTAATCATTTCGATCGCCTTATTGCCGCTTTCAGCATTGACTGCAGCAACTTTAACCGTACCATCATCATCAAGGTCGATTTTTGCACCCGATACTTCGCAAATTTCGCGGATAACCTTACCACCCGTTCCGATCACTTCGCGGATTTTATCCGGATTAATCTGGAATGTTGTGATTTTCGGCGCGTTATCGTTCACATCGGCGCGAGCACCTGTCATAGCCTTCGCCATTTCACCAAGAATATGAATACGACCGTCTTTGGCTTGCGCTACGGCCTGCTTCATGATCTCCATGGTAATAGATGTGATCTTGATATCCATTTGCAGAGCGGTAATACCTTTTTCAGTTCCCGCAACCTTGAAATCCATATCGCCGAGATGATCTTCATCACCCAGAATATCTGACAAGACTGCAAAATCTTTGCCTTCTTTAATCAACCCCATTGCAATCCCTGCAATCGGACGTGGAAGCGGTACGCCTGCATCCATAAGGGCGAGTGATGTTCCGCAAACTGTCGCCATAGACGATGAACCGTTTGATTCAGTAATCTCGGAAACCGTACGGATTGTGTAAGGGAACTCTTCGGCAGATGGTAACAAGGGATGGATCGCTCTCCATGCCAGTTTTCCGTGACCGATTTCACGACGTCCAGGGGAGCCCAAACGTCCGCATTCTCCAACAGAATAGGGCGGGAAATTGTAATGCAGCATAAAGGCTTCACGATATTCACCTGTAAGGGCGTCAACAATCTGTTCATCCTGACCTGTTCCCAATGTCGTTACGACGATAGCTTGTGTTTCACCGCGTGTGAACAAGGATGACCCGTGTGTACGTGGCAAGATACCGACCTCGGCCAGAATAGGGCGGATTTGGTCTGTTTTACGACCGTCGATACGACCACCTGTTTTTAGGATGTCACCGCGGACGATTTTCGCTTCCAGTTTTTTGAAAGAGGATTTAACCGTATTGGCGTCCAGTCCGCTGTCCTCTGTCGCAAATTCTGCAATAGCGGCATCGCGCACTTCACCGACTGCGGCATAACGATCCGCTTTTTCCTTAATGGAATAGGCTTTGGACAAATCTTTCGAGAATTTCTCGATATCTTTATTCAATTTAGTGATTTCCGCAGGTGTTTCAGGCAAATCCCATGGGTCTTTTGCGCACATCTCGGCCAAGTCTATAATGCCATCAATAATTTGCTGGTAAGCTTTATGACCGAAATCAACAGCGCCAAGCATTGTTTCTTCGGACAATTCCTGCGCCTCGGATTCAACCATCAAAACACCTTCTTGAGTACCTGCAACGACCAGATCAAGATCGGATTGATCCATTTGCTCCAATGTAGGGTTAAGCACGTATTCATCATTAATATATGCAACACGTGCGCCGCCCAAAGGACCCATAAACGGTATGCCGGAGATTGTTAATGCGGCGGACGCACCAATCATAGCCACCATATCGGCAGGGTTTTGCATGTCATGTGACATAACTGTACAGATGATTTGTACTTCGTTCAGAAATTCGTCCGGGAATAAAGGGCGGATCGGACGGTCGATCAAACGGGAGGTCAGCGTTTCACTTTCGGAAGGTTGTCCTTCACGTTTTCTGAAACCACCGGGTACTTTTCCTGCGGCATAGGCCTTTTCCTGATAATGAACGGACAGAGGGAAGAAATCCTGTCCTTCCTTGATTGATTTTGCGGCCGTCACAGTACATAGGACTGTTGTGCCTCCCATGGACGCCATCACGGCGCCATCTGCCTGACGGGCAACTTTTCCTGTTTCCAGTGTGATTGTTTTATCGCCGAATGCGATATCCTTTTTAAATACATTAAACATTAATGTTTCCTTTTGTAGTTTCTTTAATATAAACGGACAAAAGGATCAGCGGATGTTCACGGCGGACGGTTAAATATTCTGCTGTATGGTGAAATACTTAACTGTCAACCGAAACGTGACCCTTTAATCCTGTGTATGGTTGTGGCATAGTTGCCTCCACAAGTCAAAGAAAAAGAAAGGAACCGGCAATGGCTATACTTGTTATGATGCGTCACGGATTGTCAGAATGGAACAAATTAAACCAGTTTACGGGGTTTACTGATGTGGATCTTGCCGAGGAAGGAATAGAAGAAGCTACGCAGGCAGGAAAGCTCCTAAAAGATAAAGGAATTCAGTTTGATGCGGTTTTTACTTCGACTCTAAAACGTGCGATCGAGACGACTGAAATAGCCTTGAGAGAGACGGGACAAGCCGACCTTATACCCGATATGATAAAGCATGATGATTTGCGTGAACGTGATTATGGTGATTTGACAGGGTTAAACAAAGATGCCATGCGCGAAAAATTCGGCGAGGAGCAAGTACACATCTGGCGTCGTTCGTATGATGTGCCGCCACCTAATGGTGAAAGTCTGGAGATGGTTGTCGAAAATCGTGTGCGTCCTTATTATGAGAAAAACATTAAGCCATTATTGGATGAGGGCAAAACTGTATTAATTGGTGCTCACGGTAATACATTACGGGCAATGTTGATTATTCTTGGCGAACGGACGAAAGATAATATCAATGATGCTGAAATCCCGACGGGTAAACCGCTTTTCTTTGAGGTTTAAAGGTTAAAAACATTACGGGGCTTATTATTCTGCCCTTGCAACACTATGTATTCTGCTGTATCACCAAGGCGTTGAATTTTATTACACAAAAAAGAGAGAAATTATTATGGCTGCAAAAGAAATTGAAAAAGACGGTTTGAAACGGGTCTATACTGTTGATGTTCCTGCCGACACTATGCAAAAACAGGCGGATGCCCGTTTGGCCGAAATTGCAACAACTGTCACAATGAAGGGTTTCCGTAAAGGTAAGGCACCAATGAATGTTGTGCGCGCCCAGTATGGTGATGCGATTATGGGCGAAATTTTGGAAAAGGTCGTTAATACGGAATCCCAAAAGGTTTTGAACGATAATAAAATCAAACCGGCGGCGCAGCCTCAAATCGAAATCACATCTTTTGAAAAGGGAAAACCTCTTGAGTTCAAAATGACTGTTGAATCATTGCCTGAATTTAAAATGATGAATGTTAAAGGCTTGAGGTTGACAAAACCAATCGCTGATGTCGATGACTCTAAACTTGAGGAAGCTTTAAATCGCATTGCTTCGCAAAATTCCGCCAGCAAATCGATTACAACAAAGAGAGCCACGAAAAAAGGTGATATCGCCGTTATTGATTTTGACGGGTCTGTTGACGGGGAGCGTAAAGACGGCATGAAAGGCGAAAAATTCAATCTGGAATTAGGGGCCGGCATGTTTATTCCTGGATTTGAAGACCAGCTAATCGGTAAAAAGGCCGGTGATGATGTTACTGTTACAGTTACATTCCCGGAAAATTATGGCTCCAAGGAACTGGCAGGTAAAGAAGCGGTTTTTGAATGTCACATTCATGAAATTCATGAAAAAACAGATGCCGACGTCAATGACGACCTTGCGAAAAAGCTTGGTATGGATGATCTGGAGGCATTGAAAAAGATTCTTCGTGAGCAAATGCAGGGAGAATATGAACAATTCACCCGTATGAAGCTAAAACGTGAATTGCTTGATCAGTTGGATGAAGGTCATTCTTTTGAATTGCCTCCAATGATGGTTGCACAAGAGCATGAAATGATTACACGCCAGATGGAGCAGGAGCGTCACCAGCAAATGCACGCAGAGGGCAAGGATCATGATTGTGCCGAGGCCCATTTAAGCGATGAAGAAAAAGAAGACTTAAAAGCCATTGCCGAGCGCCGTGTGAAACTGGGCTTGGTGTTGTCAGAAATCGGAACGGAAAATAAAATCACCGTTAATCAGGATGATTTGCAAAAAGCGGTTATTGCCGAAGCCCGTAAATATCCCGGACAGGAGGCACAGGTTTTCGAATACTTCCAGAAGAATAAAAATGCTCTGGATTCTTTGCGCGCGCCTATTTTTGAAGAAAAGGTCGTAGATTTTATTTTTGATCAATCCGACATCACTGAAAAGAAAGTGTCTGTTGATGAATTGACTGCGGAAGATGACAACATGTTCCCGTCAAAGAAAAAGGCTGCATCGAAAAAGAAGCCTGCAGCTACAGCTAAAAAAGAGGCCGATACAAAAAAGAAAACAACAGCTAAAAAATAACATTGCTTGTTTGAGTAATTTTAAAGCCCGCCGCATTAGCGGGCTTTTTCTTTTGACATTATAAAAGGATATGCTTTCATCCCTTGCCAAGGCTTGGCAAAAACAATACCCTCATAACAGTGATTCAAAATTGATTAACGAGGATATAAAAAATGGATAGAGATCCTTTCGAGGTTTATAACAATACACTGGTTCCAATGGTGATCGAACAAACGGCGCGTGGCGAACGCTCGTTCGATATTTATTCGCGGTTGTTAAAAGAGCGCATTATTTTTCTAACCGGCGGTGTTAATGATACTGTGTCCTCGTTGATTTGTGCGCAATTGTTATTTCTTGAATCAGAAAATCCGAATAAGGAAATTTCTTTCTATATTAATTCACCCGGTGGTGTTGTGACGTCCGCTTTCGCGATGTATGACACGATGCAATATATTAAATCAAAGGTTTCAACCGTATGTGTGGGGCAGGCCGCGTCTGCTGGGTCATTGTTGCTTACAGCCGGCGAACCTGGAATGCGTTTCTCACTGCCCAACTCCCGTGTCATGGTTCATCAGCCTTCAGGTGGAGCTCAAGGGCAGGCGACCGATATTGAAATTCAGGCTCGTGAGATTCTCGGCCTGCGTAAACGTCTGAATGATATCTACGTCCACCACACAGGGCGTAAACTATCTGAAATCGAAAAAGTCATGGAGCGGGATACATTTATGGCTGCGGATGAGGCAAAGAAATTCGGTTTGATCGACCATGTTGTCGCGACACGCGATGATATTCCAAAGCCTTCCGATAACAAAGACGCAAAAAAATAGTATCGAATACGGGTTGTCATCTTCCTAGCGTTATCCATATTATATGAATAACGCTATCTATGCCTATTATGCTCAGGGTAGATTATGAAGAGTTTTGATCTATAATTGATAAAACGAGATAAGAATGACTGAAAAAACTGATAATACAATAACCGTACCCGTATTACCGCTTAGGGATATTGTGGTATTTCCACATATGATTGTGCCGCTGTTTGTAGGGCGTGACCGTTCTGTGAAAGCGCTTGATGCTGTAATGGGGCAAGATAAAAAAATTCTGCTCGTCACTCAAAAACAGCCGTCCGAAGATGATCCGACCGCTGAGGATCTTTATGAAATCGGTACTATCGGTACAATTTTACAGTTATTGAAATTGCCCGACGGAACAGTCAAAGTTTTAGTAGAAGGCGGGCAAAGAATGGCCATTCAGGATTATACGGGGGATGAAGCGTATATCTCTGCCACCGCTACGCCGATTGCCACCAAACACACAGCTGGTGAAGAGTTGAAAGTCCTTGCCAAAGCAGTATGTGAACAGTTTGAAGACTATGTGAAGCTGAATAAAAAGATCCCGCCAGAGGTTATCGTCTCAATCAACCAGATTGATGATATAGACAAAATGGCAGATACAATTGCTTCACATCTCGCATTAAAACTGGAAGAAAAGCAAAAACTTCTGGAGGTGACAAATACTGCCGAACGACTGGAAAAAATTTACCAGTATATGGAAGATGAAATGGGTGTTCTTCAGGTTGAGAAAAAGATTCGCAATCGTGTGAAGAAACAGATGGAAAAAACTCAGCGTGAATATTATCTGAACGAGCAGATGAAGGCCATTCAGAAAGAGTTGAACGATGGCGAGGAGGGACATGATGAAATGTCCGAGTTGGCCAAAAAAATTGCTGAGACAAAATTATCCAAAGAAGGGAAGAAACGGGCCGAGGCCGAGTTGAAAAAACTTAAGCAAATGAGCCCTATGTCCGCCGAGGCCACTGTCAGCCGCAATTACCTCGACTGGATTTTAAATGTGCCGTGGGGCAAAAAATCACGGGTTTATAAAGATATTCGAAAAGCAAAAAAAATACTGGATCAGGATCATTATGGGCTTGAGCGTGTTAAAGAGCGTATTTTGGAATATTTGGCCGTTCAACAACGGACGGATAAAGTCAAAGGGCCCATCTTATGCCTTGTCGGCCCCCCCGGTGTCGGGAAAACCTCTTTGGGGCAATCGATAGCACGCGCAACCAACCGCAAGTTTGTTCGCATGTCCCTTGGCGGGGTCAGGGATGAAAGTGAAATACGTGGGCACAGACGGACCTATATCGGCTCTATGCCGGGTAAAATCATTCAAGGCATGAAAAAGGCCGAAGTTACCAATCCGATGTTCTTGCTCGATGAAATTGATAAGATGTCCAATGACTGGCGTGGCGATCCTTCCTCTGCATTGTTAGAGGTTCTTGATCCGGAGCAAAATAATACTTTTAACGACCATTTTATGGAATTGGATTACGATTTATCCGATGTCATGTTTATTTGTACGGCAAATTCCTTAAACATGTCGCAACCTTTGTTGGACAGAATGGAGGTCATCCGTATTTCTGGCTATACAGAGGATGAAAAACTCGAAATTATAAAACGCCATTTATTGGATAAACAAATGAAGGCCGCAGGCCTTAAAAAAAATGAATTTAAAATTTCAGATGCAGCTTTGCGTGATCTTATTCGCTATTATACGCGTGAGGCGGGTGTAAGAAACTTAGAACGGGAGTTGGCAAATTTATGCCGCAAAGCCATCAAGGAAATTTTGATGAAAGGCAAATCCAAGGTTAACATCACTCCGAAATCACTTGGAAAATACGCAGGTGTTCGCAAACATCGTTATGGTGAAGTCGATTCGCAAAATCAGGTCGGTGTTGTCACAGGGCTTGCCTATACCGAATCGGGCGGTGATTTATTATCGATTGAGGCGGTAACGTTACCGGGTAAAGAAGGTAAAGTTTCCACAACAGGTAATTTGAAAGAGGTTATGAAAGAATCAATAACTGTGGCGGAAATGCTGATTAAATCACGTGCTACCGAATTTGGGATTGATTATGATGCCTTAAAGGAAAAATCGGTTCATGTGCATGTTCCCGAAGGCGCGGTACCAAAAGACGGCCCGTCTGCGGGTGCCGCGATGGTAACGGCAATTGTCTCTGCATTAACAGATATTGAGATACGCCGCGATGTCGCCATGACTGGTGAGGTAAATCTACGAGGATATGTAACTGCGATCGGGGGGTTGAAAGAAAAATTGCTGGCAGCCATGCGCGGAGGAATCAAAACGGTATTAATTCCCGAAGAGAATGAAAAAGACCTGGAAGAGATTCCTGAAAATGTCAAAAAAGCGTTAGAAATCGTGCCAGTAGCAAATATTTCACAGGTTTTAGCAAAATCATTGGTAACAATGCCGGAACCAATTATTAAGGAAAAACAAGGGGATATCGATTTATCAAATCAAAAATCCGCGGAAAACAAGGATTCTGATATAATTCACCATTGACAATCGTTGTTTAAACTTTAATCATAAATCTATCTTGAAGGGCGCAAAGGCTTATGGAATATAGGTTTGTGCCTCGATGGACGGCATGTTCCTACTTGTCGTTTATTTTAACTTTTTAACCTTAGGGGTAGAATTATGAACAAAAGTGAATTGATTGAAACAATTGCAAAAACAGCAGACCTTTCCAAAACTAAAGCTGAAGAAGCATTGAATGCTACAATCGAAGCCGTAACAACAGCTTTGAAAAAAGGCGATGAAGTTAAGCTAATTGGTTTCGGTACTTTTAAAGTTTCAAGCCGCTCTGCAACAACAGGCCGTAACCCACGTACAGGCGAAGCGATCAAAATTCCTGCGTCAAAACAAGCTAAATTCGTGGCTGGTAAGGCTCTTAAAGACGCTGTTAACAAATAAGTTACAACGTTTTATTATTTTTATTCAAGGCGGCCGTGTTTCCATGGCCGTTTTTTTATTTTTATCGTTGCTTTTCAAAATAGAGTAGGGTAAAAACGACAAATCTTGATCGTGGGTGGTTAGCTCAGTTGGTAG
>DCKW01000026.1:1073-7534 GCA_002320485.1 Micavibrio sp. UBA1664 | reverse complement strand
TGATAACCAGCTTCGCGGTCGTTCAGGCCGTCAAGGGGACCGCGGTGAAACAATCTTCTTCCTGTCGCTTGATGATGATCTGATGCGTATTTTCGGTGCGGAAAAACTGGCGCCGCTATTGGCGCACCGTAAGATCGGCCTAAAGGAAGGCGAATCTCTGACGCACCCCCTTATTTCCAAGACATTGGAACGGGCACAGGTCAAGGTTGAGCAACAAAACTACGAAATCCGTAAAAACCTGTTGAAATTCGATGATGTGATGAATGACCAGAGAAAGGTTATTTACGAACAACGCCGCGATATTATGGAGACAGACGATCTCTCCGACCTGATCGAGGAAATGCGTGCCGATACAATTGCCGATCTGGTCGAGCGCAACATGCCGCCCGGCTCCCTGCCCGATCAGTGGGATACGAAACTGATGGAAAACGAGGCTCAACGTTTATTAAATATCGAAGCGCCCGTTACACAATGGGCCCAAGAAGAGGGAATTGGCGAGGAAGATATTGAATCACGCCTGCGTGATATGGCGGATGAACATATGGCCACCCGCAACACAAACGCCCCGGCAGAAGTCATGCGCCGTGTCGAGAAAGCCGTGTTACTCCAACATCTGGATACACAATGGAAGGAGCATTTGCTCAATCTTGATCACCTCCGTCAAGGTATCAACTTGCGCGCATTCGCCCAACGCGACCCGTTGAACGAATACAAGGCGGAGGCTTTTGCCTATTTTCAGGCAATGCTTGACCGTCTGCGTGAAAATGTAACGGTAACCTTATCTTTCATTGAAATTGACCCGCAACGCAGCGCGTTAAATCTTATGCCGAAAGCGGACTTGAAAAATGTCGAGCAGAAACATGAAAATTTCAAACCTGCCGACGACACGTCCCAGGAAGACCCGAAACAGACACCTGTCCGCAATATGTTTGACCAAAATAATCCTGATACATGGGCAAACACGCCGCGAAATGCATCATGCCCTTGCGGATCAGGGAAAAAATTCAAACATTGTCACGGCGCACTCCATTATGTGGATGATGTGAAAGCCAACGGGTAATAATTTGTCTCGCCGTCCCTCTGTCGTTGCAGGGGCGGAGCAATTCAGGATATACTGGGTGTATGAAAAACTTTCACCCGACCGCATCACGCGGAAATGCCCTATTCATGATCCTTATTGCCGTGGCACTTTTTGCCGCGCTCAGCTATGCCGTATCCAGCAGCTTCCGCGGGGGAACGTCCACTATCACGGATGAGCAGGCCCGCATCGCGGCAGGTGAAATTTTACGCGATATGCAATCCATCAAACAAGGATATGATTATTTATGGAATCAGCAAGGATGTTCCATGGATGACATCAGTTTTTTCAAAGATGGACATTCCGCTGATGGCGGATTAGTCACATTTACGGATGTAGACGATGATGGCGATCCGGAGTGTGAGATTTTCAACCCTGCCGGCGCAGGCATTTCATATCCCTCTGATCTCAGTCAATATCAGGATGCAAATGCTTTAGCTGGTATAGGGGCAACTCCCGGCTCCTATGCTTTCTTATTTCCCGGTTATGAGGGTGATGGTTCGTATTATGTTCAGGATTTAGGAACAAGTGATAATGACCCTATGGTTATATTATTCGGTGTATCTCAAAATTTATGCCAAGAAACAAACAAAATCTTAAAATATGATAATTATCTTTCAGATCACATCACTTCTGACTTTACTATAGGCAGCAGTCCAAGTAGTGCCATATTTGCAGGCCATACATCAGGATGCGCGGCGATTAGTAACGGTGGGCCTTATTTTATCTTTCATGTCATACAGGCGATGTAATTATTTTATGTCCCCCTGTCTTCGCGGGTGCAACACATAAGGTGTTTGATTTATAAACTTAATCCCCCCTATACTTCAATGAAGAACGGGGATTATCTTAAGTGTCATATTTTCAATATAATGTCGGAAAAACAAACATTGTTGCCTGTCTGCAGGGCGGCGGTGCGGCAACGGCCTGGCAGGCGGGTGCGCTTTTACCGTTTATCGAGCATCCCGACATCCACTTCAGTGCCATTACCGGAACGTCGGGCGGCGCGCTGAACGGCGCTATTCTCAAGCATGTTTTTGCACGGCACAGTCAAGGTGAGGAAGGAAAGGCACGAGCGTCAAGCCGGTTAAAAGATGCATGGATCAATCATATTGCCATTGATGATTTAACCGCGAATTGTGTCGCCTTTCATAGCCTGATAAATCCTGTGGGTCACGCCATGTTAGCCCACGCAAACCGCGGCGTTTTTACCCGAAAGCTTGAACAAACTCTTTACACTGTCTTGCCTGACGACGAGGCCTTGAAATCATCAAAAGGCCCGGCCTTTTATGTGCAAACCGTCGATGAAAACGTACAAAAAGGCATTCTCTATACCGGAAAAGATATCACCCGGGAGTGCATTTTGGCCTCTGCCGCGCTCAAAGAGTGTTTCCATTCTGTCAACGGGCAGATTGACGGTGCGTATCTTGGCGGTGCAAACCCGCCCAGCCCCGCCAAGCGGCATGTGGATAAGGCGGACCATGTCATGTATTTTATGACCGCGGCTGAGCCGGCATCCGTCATCCCGAAAAAACAATGCGATTTAACCGCAGCGGAATTGGAATCCGATCAAATCATCCGTGAACAGGCTTATTGCGAGATTGAATTATTGAGGCAGCAAGGGTATCCCGTTACTGTTATTGCCCCTGAAAAATCTTTTACAGACAGTGAAAAATCCATGACGGGACGTTTTACAATAAATAGACGCATTAATGAAGGTGAAATTTCAGGAACGCAGACATTGCATAACATCCTGCGTTATCATCACAGATATAAAATTCCCGCTTAATAGCGAATAAGTGCCGCACCCCAGGTGAAGCCGCCGCCCATGGCCTCCAAAAGCAATGTTTGGCCCCGTTGAATGTCTTGTGACCTGACCGCATGATCCAACGCAAGTGGAATGGATGCGGCAGATGTATTGCCTTGATTTTCTAATGTTGTAACAACACGACTCATTGGCATGTCCAGTTTTTTGGCTGTCGCCTCGATAATACGGATATTGGCCTGATGCGGAACCATCCAGTCGATATCGTCGGCAGACAGGTTGTTGGCTTGCAACGCTTCTTTCACCGCGCCCGACATGGCATCGACGGCAAATTTAAAGACTTCACGGCCCTGCATGGTTAAATGGCCTACGTCACCACTGGACGATGGCCCGCCAGCCGTTTGTAACATCTCTGAATATCGTCCGTCGGCATGAAGATGCGTGGATAATATACCATCACTATTATCGCTGGTGGGGCCCAGAACAACCGCCCCTGCCCCGTCGCCGAACAATACACATGTCGTCCGGTCATCCCAATTCAGGATAGAGGACATTTTTTCCGCGCCGATCACCAGAAACGGTTTATCCGCTCCGGCCTTGAAAAACCCGTTGGCCGTGGCCAGTGCATACACAAATCCGCTACAAACCGCCTGAATATCAAACGCAAGACAGGTTGTTTCAATCCCCAATTTGGCTTGAACCAGTGCCGCAGTTGATGGGAAAGTCAAATCGGGCGTAGTGGTGGCCACTATAATTCCGCCAAGACTAGCAGGTTGCACTTCGGCAGCCTCCAAAGCCTTTATTGCCGCCTGTAACGCCATATCGGATGTCGTCTGGCTTTCCGCGGCAATATGACGGTTACGGATACCGCTGCGGCTGAAAATCCATTCGTCATCAGTATCGACAATTTTTGACAAATCGGTGTTTGACACCATTTTTTCAGGCAAATATGATCCTGTACCGAGAATGCGGGCATTCAAAACCATTATGCCACCCCTTCCGCAATTCCTAATGATGCTTCCGCCTCGGCAAACCCTTCGATCTCGCGCACCACATCATCATTAAATCCCTGCTCCACCATATTGGCGGCAACAAGAACCGCACGTGAAAAGGCATAAGAATCGGCTCCTCCGTGACTTTTAACACAAATCCCTTTAAGTCCCAGAAACAGGCCGCCATTATATTCACGCGGGTCCATGCGATTTTTAATACGGGAAAACACGCGTTTATTAATCAAATATCCGACCATCGAAAAATAATTGCGTTTAAATTCCTCGGTAATAATATTTTTGAAAAAATGCCCGACGCCTTCCGCGGTTTTCAAGGCAATATTCCCTGTAAAACCATCGGTTACGATAACGTCAACCGTCCCCTTGGTAATGTCATCACCTTCAATAAACCCCTTATATTCCCCGGGGATGGAAACCGAGCGTAATAAGCCGTCCGCGGCCCGTAAAACATCGTTACCCTTCATTTGTTCAGACCCGACATTGAGTAAACCAACAGTCGGGCGATCAATATCCATGACCGCGCGGGCAAAAATGGAGCCTAATATCGCAAACTGGGCCAGATTTTCCGAATCACATGAAATATTGGCGCCCAGATCCAACATCACACTGCGCCCTTTTGCTGACGGCACAATACTGGCAATCGCCGGACGTTGTATTCCCGGAAGCGTTTTTAGAACAAGTTTCGCCATCGCCATCAGGGCCCCTGTATTCCCACTGGATACAATCGAATGGGCGCGCCCGTCTGCAACAGCATCAATCGCCAGACGCATTGATGAATCCTTGCCTTTTCTTAAGGCATCAGAGGGTTTATCGGCACTCGAAATGGCATGCGTGGTATGATGAATACGACTGGCTTTTTTTAAAGTCGGAAATTTTTCCAACTGTCGCATAATGGCAATTTCATTGCCGAATAGAAGAAATTCAAGCGTCGGATAATCCTTTAATGCCATTGCGGCACCGGGAATAACGGATTCAACGCCATGGTCGCCGCCCATGGCATCCAGTGCGATTGTTATTTTTTTCATCGGTAAAGAAGTGTCAGTGGACAAAGAAAAACGCCTTATTAATCATTAAAGATAAGGCGTTTAGGATAGCTTATTAATCGCGTGCGTCAAGGATTTGCTTGCCACGATACATGCCTGATTTCAGGTCGATGTGGTGACGACGCTTGATTTCACCTGATGTTGAATCTTCAACAGTGTTTGTTGGTGTCAACGCATGGTGGCTACGGCGCATATTGCGTTTCGAAGGTGTTGTTTTTCTCTTTGGAACAGCCATTTCTAACTCTCTTTCTAGTATTCGATGTCGCTTTTTAAAGCTTTAGGCCCATAAATGCAAGTGTTTTTTCCCCGATTTTATACGCAGACTTATTCGCTTGTTCTCTTGACACCCAGCCATAATAATTTCGGCAAGGCGATAAAGATTGTCGAATAGGTTCCGATAATCACACCGACAATCAGGGCGTCGACGAAACCGCGAATAACCTCTCCGCCGAACACCCACAAGGCAATCAGGGCCAGCAATGTTGTCAAGGAGGTCAAAATTGTTCGCGACAAGGTTTCATTAAGCGATTTATTGCATAAATCATATAAGGACATTTTCTTGTATTTACGGACATTTTCACGCACGCGGTCAAAAATAACCACCGTATCATTGATGGAATATCCTGCAATTGTTAAAATCGCGGCGACTGTTGCCAAATCAAATTGTTTTTGGGTCAGTGCAAAAAAGCCGATAATGGCGAATACGTCATGCAACAAGGCAATGATCGCCGCCGCCCCGTATTGCCATTCAAAACGGAACGACACATAGGCCATTATCCCCAGAATGGAAAACAAAATCGCATAAAAACCGGCTAATATTAATTCACTTCCGACTTGGGGGCCGACGAATTCAACCCGACGATATTCGACATTAGTATCCTCAAGAGAATCAAACACACCCCTTACCGCATTTTCAGCGGCTTTCTGCGCATCAGGCCCGCCTTCCTGTTGCGGCAATCGGACCAGAATATCGTTGGGAGATCCAAATTCCTGAATTGAAACCTCGCCTAGCCCCAATCCGTTCAAATCCGTTCTCAACTGACCTAAGTCAGGGGCCGGCTCTGCCTGTACCTCTATCATCATGCCGCCGGTAAAATCAATCCCGAAGTTCAAACCGTTCATGAAAAGAAGACCTATCGTTCCCAAAATAATAATAAAGGATGCGGACAAACCGATAAAACGGTGACGCAAAAAGTCAAAATTCATTGTTTGCGGAAATAAACGAATGCCACGCATGATTATTCAGTCTCCTTTTGCGCCAAAGGCAATGTTTTAGGGTTGGTTTTATTGGCCCATAAAAAGATAAGCAATTTCGTTACCATGACGGCTGCAAACATTGTTGTCAAAATACCGACGGATAAAGTAACGGCAAATCCTTTTACCGGGCCTGTCCCGAATGAATACAGCAATACAGCGGCAATCAGTCCGGTCAGGTTCGCATCAATAATGGTTGAAAAGGCATTATCAAATCCCGACTGAATTGCACCGCGAATGGTCCGTCCTTGCAGATAATCCTCGCGGATACGTTCGTAAATAAGGATGTTGGCATCCACTGCCATACCGAT
>DCKW01000026.1:0-763 GCA_002320485.1 Micavibrio sp. UBA1664 | reverse complement strand
CATCCACTGCCATACCGATGGTCAACACGATCCCCGCAATCCCCGGTAAGGTCAAGGTCGCCTGTAAGGCCGAAAGAATACCGAATACCAAACAAACATTCACAAAGAGGGAGATAACACTGATAATCCCGAATGTTCCATAGGATATCACCATAAACACTATAATAAAGGCAAAGCCGACAAGAGCCGCCTTTTTACCCGCCTCAACAGAATCGGCGCCAAGGCTTGGCCCGATGGAGCGCTCTTCGGCAATTGTCAGAGGGGCAGGCAATGCTCCGGCTCGCAATAATAGCGCAAGGTCGTTGGCTTCCTGCACGTTAAACCCGCCGCTTATTTGCCCTTGCCCGCCGCATATGGCCTCACGCAAGGTTGGCGCGGAAATGATTTCCTCGTCCAGTACAATCGCAAATGGTTTTCCGACATTATCTCGCGATACACGGCAGAAACGGTCTGCACCGCGCGCATCAAGGCGGAAACTGACGACAGGATTCCCATACTGGTCAAAACTTGCCGAGGCGTTTGTAAGCATTTCACCGGTGATCATGGCGCGACGTTTTACGCCCAGCTCCTGCCCCGGACTTTCCAACATCGGATATACGATTGCCGATGCACCGCCGCGACCCGTGCGGGTGGCACGTTCGTCAACCAGATGGAAGCCGAGCTTTGCGGTTTTACCAAGTAAATCCTTAATTCGCGCAGGGTCACTGACACCCGGCAGTTGCACCAGCACACGGGAATCCCCCTGACGGGTAATGATCGGCTC
>DCKW01000009.1 GCA_002320485.1 Micavibrio sp. UBA1664 | reverse complement strand
AAAACATCAGCGCGCGGGAACGGTTAATGTCGCAGGGATTGCCGGTATGGGCCTGGCCGCCGAAATAGCGGTAGCAAACATGTCCAGATATCAGGAACTGGAAGCATGGCGTAACGATATGGAAGCGCGTTTGTCCCAATCTCTGGAAAATTTGTATATTAATGGCCGACGGGCTGAACGTGTCGGCAATGTATCTTCACTCACTTGTCGCGGCATGACCAATACTGTTCAAATGATGAATCTGGATCTTGATAAAATTTGCGTATCGGGGGGGTCGGCCTGCTCCAGCGGAGTTGCAAAACCATCGCATGTCCTGACCGCAATGGGTTTAAACGAGGAAGATGCCCTCTCCACCATTCGCATATCTTTAGGTTGGAATTCCACACAGGATGATGTAAATAATTTCATCGACAGCTACATCAAAATTGCCGAGAGATTAAGGACAAAATAACAATGCCGAGTATGACTTTCATTACCCGTAACGGAACCCCGATGGAAATTGAAGCCCCCAAAGGCCTGTCAGTCATGGAAGTTGCCCATAAGGCAGGGCTAGCGTCCGATATTGAGGGTGTGTGCGGCGGTTCTCTCGCATGTGCCACTTGTCATGTGTGGGTTCACCCTGACTGGATGGACAAGGTGATGCCCGAGGATGGGGAATTATCGGAAGACGAGGAAGATATGCTCGACCTTGCCTTTGACCTTAAAAAAACCTCGCGCCTGTCATGTCAGATTATGATGGAAGAGGAACTGGACGGCCTGATTGTCGCAGTGCCGGGCGCGGATGTAGATTGGGCTTAACGCACTTTACAAATTGCCATCCACGCGACGGATATAAAGAAGGCAGCCCCGACCATCTCAAGGCTTTCTTCCATAAGACCTAAAAACGATCCGTTATTGATCTTGAAATCAGCTATAAACGGAAACCAGCGCACCATGGAATCCAGACATTTTGCCACTGTCAACGCACCCAAACCCATACCGATAGCCCATGCCGTAGATTGAAATTTCCATAGAGAAGCAATCCATTCGGGCACGCGACGTATCATTTGGTAAGCCAGAAATAATAACAATAAAATGACAAGAAAACCTATGATGCGCTCTCCGATACCGGCACCCTCTTTCAGGTAAAAATTTGATTTAAGTATAGAATCGCTCGTCCATTCTTTATGCAGATCCATCTCCCGTGCGGCAGCCAACGCCATCAAAGATGAAAAATACACCCATATTTTCGTCTTTCTTTTCAAAAAAACGAAAAAAGCCAAACCCGCGGCAATACCAAAAGCCAAGGCGGTTCCATCCTCGATCAATTGGTTTTCGGCAGACATTGCAATCCACTGCGCAGGATTCAAAAAAACATATGCATACCATAAAAAACCGATGAAAACTGTTAGGGTGAAAAGAGTGAAACTTAGAAAAAAACGGTGCATTTCCTGAAAATACGCCTTATATCTACATTATGCAATCAGGTTTGTTCAAGGATGAGACGGATACATTAAAACCATTAGCGGAACGTTTGCGTCCACAAACGCTGGCAGATGTGATCGGACAGGATCATTTGGTAGGTGAATCCGCACCGTTAAGGCAAATGGTTGACAACAACTCCCTTCAATCCATGATTTTATGGGGGCCTCCCGGATGCGGAAAAACCACTCTCGCACGCATTATCGCCGAGGAAAGCGGCCTGCAATTTGAAGCGCTTTCAGCCATATTCAGTGGCGTTCCCGACTTGAGAAAAGTTTTCGATAAAGCCCGCGAACGTGCCAAAGACGGCAAAAAAACATTACTTTTCATTGATGAAATACATAGATTTAACAAGGCACAACAAGACGCATTTCTTCCATTGGTTGAAGACGGAACAATTTTATTAATAGGCGCCACAACTGAAAATCCGTCATTTGAATTGAATGCCGCGCTTCTATCGCGGGCGAGTGTTTTCGTCCTTAATAGATTGGACACCCCTGCCTTGAATAAATTACTCGAAAAGGCGGAAAACGAAACATCTCCCCTGCCACTTACCGATGATGCACGCCATGCCCTCATTGCAATGGCCGATGGCGATGGGCGTTATATGTTGAATATGACAGAACAAATTCTGGCAAGCAGACCTAAACACAAAATTGATACGGAGTATTTGACATCCATCATACAAAAACGGGCCGCCATTTATGATAAAAGCGATGAAAATCACTATAACCTGATTTCCGCCCTACACAAATCCGTCCGCGGATCGGACCCCGATGCCGCTTTATACTGGTATGCACGTATGCTCGACGGCGGCGAAGATCCGCGCTACCTCGCACGGCGTATCACACGCATGGCTTACGAAGATATCGGCCTTGCCTCGCCACAAGGGTTATCCATGTGTATTGATGCGTGGAATGCTTATGAACGCTTGGGAAGCCCAGAGGGGGAATTGGCCATCGCGCAAGCCCTTGTCTATCTTGCCACCGCCCCAAAATCAAATGCCGTCTATGTTGCCTATAATCGTGCACGTAAAAGTGCCCGTACGCATGGATCCCTGATGCCGCCGAAACATATCCTTAATGCGCCGACAAAGTTAATGAAGCAACAAGGCTACGGTGACGGATATCAATATGATCACGATGTTGAGGGCGGTTTTTCAGGGCAAAATTATTTCCCCGACGACATGCAGCGCGAATCCTACTACACTCCCAAAGGTGACGGATTTGAAAAAAATATAAAGGAAAAGCTGGATGAATGGGCCGCGCGCAGAAACGCAAAAAATAACCAGAAATAATTTGGTTACAGATCTGGAGCTCTACATACCAACAGATGCTGAAAGACCGCTCATTCCTCAATTTTTAAAACTTCTTCAATCGGAAAAATGCTTTCATCGCAAGCATTTTTTGCCGGGGCACATCACCGCATCATCAATTCTTATAAATAAAGATAACGATTTAATTTTAATGAACTATCACAAATCATTAAACAGATGGTTGAATTTTGGCGGGCATTGCGATGGCGAGGAAGACGTATTGGCCGTTGCCATTCGTGAAACAATGGAGGAAAGCGGATTGACCGCTTTTAAACCGATAATCGCCGATATTGTCGATATCGACATTCATACCATTCCCGCCAATCCCGACAAGGGCGAACCCGAGCATGCACATTTCGACATTCGTTATGTTATGCGTATGACAGAAAACCAAAAACCCGTTGTCAGTGAGGAATCTTTACAACTGGAATGGATGAATTTCAAAGATGCCCGTTCCGTTATCGACAATAATGACAGCCTTCATCGTTTTATAAGCAAGGCTATGGATTTGGTTCAATAAACCAAATGTGACCCTGCTGCTTTTTAGGTTTAAATGGCACTTTTTGTCGTTCCATTGGTTATCTTTATAGGTTTTTTAAATACAAACGATACATAGAAGGAATAATCATGCCCGTATTTATTGTCACCTTTTTGGCCGCCATAGTGACAATCGGCGCCATTATGGGAATCAGCGGCGGAGCCGCCGTGACACCCGTCACCACCGGCATTTTGGCAACCGGAACAATCTTATATACACTTCTCGCCATTGCCATCATTGTTGCCATTATTGTTATATGCTTTCTTGTGGTAAAACGCGAACGCCAGGGAAAACAAGCCGCACATGAAGAAACGGGCGACGGCAGTATGAAACCTTGACATACCCGTCCGATCAAGGGATGGTTATAAAGCGTAATAACCATGACCTTATCAATTATTCATATTTTTGCCGTCGCTCTCGGCGGTGCCATCGGCGCCAGTTTGCGTTATTATCTATCGTCCTTGTTCGGATCGCACGGTATTCTTGTCATTAATATTTTGGGATGTTTTGCCCTCGGGATGCTTGTTTCACTATTTGCCCTGAAAATATCCGTTAGCCAGACAACAAATCTGTTTTTAACCGTCGGTATTTTGGGCGGCTTTACCACGTTTTCATCTTTTTCAATGGAAGCCATGCATATGATCGACACCCATAAATATATACAAGCTGTCGTTTATATTACCGCCTCTGTTGGCGGTGGGTTAATCGCTTTCATTCTCGGGCGATATCTTGTAAAAACCATTATATGATTATTAAGGATGATGATGACGGTCAACGACTGGACCGGTTTTTGAAAAAGGCGTTTCCGAGTGTAACATTCGGTCAATCCCAAAAACTGATTAGAACGGGACAAATTCGCATTAACGGTAAACGTGCAAAGGCCGACAGCCGTCTTTCCGCAGGGGATGATCTTCGCCTGCCCCCATCCTTACAAGATGGAAATCCTGAAAAAAATGACAAGCAATTTTCGGTCAAAGATCATGCCCTGATTGAATCACTGAGGTTATTCGAGGACGCCGACATCCTTGTTTTAAATAAACCGGCAGGTCTGGCCGTCCAAGGCGGCAGTAAAACCAAACGCCATATTGACGGGCTTTTAAACAGCTATCAGAAAAAAGGGGTTAAGCCCCGTCTGGTCCATCGTTTGGATAAGGATACATCCGGTATTTTGGTCTTGGCAAAAACCGCAGATGCAGCACGAGAATTAACACATGCCTTTCAGGGACATGATGTGCAAAAAACTTATTGGGCTATAACCGCCCCCGCCCCTTTACAAGAAAACGGCACGATTGACGCCGCAATCGGCAAATCATCCGTTCGTCAAGATGGGGGCGAAATAATGATCCATGACCCTGAAAACGGAAAAAAAGCCATCACCGATTTTGAGATTCTTGACCGCGCCGGCAAACAAGCCGCGCTTGTTGCCTTTTATCCCAAAACAGGACGCACACACCAGATCCGCGTTCATGCCGCCCTTATTGGCGCGCCGTTACTGGGTGACCGCAAATATAATCCGCAGCCATTTCCGTTTGAAAATGACAAAATTTACAACGGCCTTCATCTCCACGCCCACGCCCTTGAATTCCCGCATCCTAAAACCCGCATTTCTATACGGATAGAGGCCCCCCTATCCAAAAATTTTCTTGAAACAATGGAAGAATTGGGCTTTATCAGTCGATAGGAATACATATATAATTCCTTTAATGCACTCCGCAATACGATTTCTCCCAAACAGATTTCTCACACCGGCAAGCTATATTGCAGGTTGTGCGTTATTGATCGGCCTTATTTTTTTTCTGTCACATTGGGGACATGCCGAAAAAGGACACGGATTTTTATTATCTGTTTATATATGTTTATGCCTGTTACTCGGCTACAGTTTGCAAACACTCAAACCTCTTATAACAACCTTCTGCGTGATTGCTATTTTGGTTACAATCGGGTTTTCATCACTCAAATTTCATTGGCGGGAAGGCATTCTTATACAAAGTCATCGCGATGAGGCACCTGCCATAGATCGCTATGTTAGCGATTACCCAACATATGAAGACACACTTTTTGCGCCGTTAACAGGGGCGCCACAATGGTATGATTTTTCCGAAGAGTGTCTGGAACCCGCCCTTTCAAATTTACCGATGGCAGAGAACTGTCACTCGCAAAACCGCATTGCCGACCGTTATAATATTAATATTATCACTGTGATTCAAAATTATTACAGCCTTATGCGACAAACGGCGCAGGCGATTGCCGATGATAAAATCAAGACCGTCGAGGATTATCGGTCGTGTTTAAATTTAAAACATTGCGCGTTTTTGCCCCTTCTTCCTGCCCGCACATTAACGGGGGGCATCTCAAGCGCTACCGATAATCATTATCAAACAGTCCGCAACCAATTTGAATCCATTCTCAAACATTCATCCGTCCAACCGGAAACCTGCGATTTTATGGATTTATGCCGCATTATGCGCGATGCCAACATCATCACCATACGTGCAACCGTAGATTAGATAGTTTCTAAAACAATTAATTCGAATTTGATCAATTTTTCAATTATATTTAACGGAATAGTATTATTCTGTAAATATCACGATGTTTAGTGATTTACATGCATATCCCCTCTAACGTATGAGGCCAAAAAGTAAAGGAGATGTAAGCGGTAAGAACTCAGAGAAAATAGTATGGTATAGGATATACATATTCGACTTATAAAGATTGGCTGCTCATATCCCCCCTTTAACCGGCCAATTGATTACGAATATTACAATATTCAACAGTTTTCATCGTCGCTAACACTACTTTCATAGTGCTTTATACGAACCTCCGGGGCTGAAACTTATGTTTCAGCCCTCTTTTTTACCATGGCAGCCCCTTTGATAGTACGTGCCACAATATAAAGCGGGCAAGGTAATAGGGTTATTGTCCCTGTAAGGATAATTAATGATTTATTGGCATAGATGAATTGCGCCTGCATAACACCAATATCCGCCTTATTGGCAATAACGCCCTTTTCAGCCTGCGCCATCAAAGCATTAATAGCAGTCAAATTACCGTTAAAAAACAAAATACACCCGAATAGAAAAACCCCGATCAGTAAAATCAAAGTCGACCACCACATCGTACGAATAGCATATGTCGTGTGAAAGCGCATGAAGTCATCATGCCTGTTTCTGTATCGATAAATATAGGCCGCAATAAACCCTACCAACAAACATGCCATGCCGGCGTAGGGAAGCAGAGAAAACGGCAATATTGTTAAAATTGCACCTGCCGCCAGCAGCGCATAAAGATTAAGGATGGTTTTATGATTATAAGAATAAAATATTTTAGCCATTTGTTACTGCCTTTTAAACAAGCGTTCGATATCATCCAAGGATAGCCTGATCATGGTCGGTCGTCCATGGTTGCATTGACCCGACAACGGCGTGTCCTCCATTTGCCTGAGCAACGCATTCATTTCCCCGGCATTCAGGCGCCGTCCCGAGCGAACGGAACCGTGACAGGATATGGTCGCCAGCAGATGGTTAATCTTTTCACCAAGGCCCGCAACCGTCCCTATATCCTCCACCTCGTCGGCCAAGGCATTGACCATATCCTTGATATTCATACGATCGGCAAGGATAGCGGGAATTTCGCGAACAATGATTGCATCCTCGCCAAATCTTTCGATCACCATACCCGCTTCTTGTAACAAATCCTTCTGCTCCGTTAAAAGGTCTGCCGTATCTATCGAAAGCGTCACAACCTCGGGAACAAGTAGGATTTGACGTTTAATACCCTTTTCGCGTAAGGCTTCCTTCATCCTTTCATACACCAGCCGCTCATGTGCCGCATGCTGGTCGACAAGAACAATCCCGTCATGTGTTTGCGCCAATATATAATTTTCGTGAAATTGTGCGAGGGCCGATCCCAGCGGATAACTGGGTTGATCCTCGGCAATGTCAGTGCACGTATTTTGCCCGTTATTTGCAGACGGATAAACGGGCTGTTCAGCCACCCTTGAGTGCGGCTGGAATGCGGATTCCGGAAAAGTGTAATTAACTGATGGCGCTGTTGAGGACGATACGGGCCGTCTGGGGAATGAACCTCCCCGACCCCCGCCATAGCCGACAAAGCGCGATTCCTGTTGCGGTAAAAGACTTGCGGACTCTCTTCCATGCTCACGGATCGCAGACTGAATACCGTGAAACATCAAATTACGGATGGTTTGGGGATTTTTGAAACGAACTTCGGCTTTGGTCGGATGGACGTTCACATCAACATGGTCTTGCGGCAGATTGATAAATAATGCCACTAACGGATAATTTGCGCCCGCCAATACATCTGCATAGGCCCCCTTTAAAACGCCCATTAACAAACGGTCGCGGACCGGGCGCTTGTTAACAAACAAATATTGTGATTTGGCATTTCCTTTATGAAATGTCGGCAAGCTGGCAAAGCCGCTGAACTCAATCCCTTCTGCATTAGCCATCACCGGCATTGAAGACGATTTAAATTCCCGACCCATGATGGCGGCAATACGATCCAATGCATCACAGGCATGATACTGTAAAATCTTTTTATCATCATGGGTGACGATGAATTCAATTTCTGGATACGCCATGGCCAACCGATTGATAATATCCTTGACCTGCATAAGTTCGGCGCGGTCGGATTTCAGAAATTTCAACCGTGCAGGTGTTGCATAGAACAAATCCCTGACCTCAATGCGCGTTCCCTCCTTTTGCGATGACGGTTTAACCCCCACTATGTCGCCGGCGTGGCACTCGATCGACCACCCGTCGTTTGCACCACGGGCGCGGGAATGGATTGTTATACGGCTGACTGACGCGATGGACGGCAACGCCTCGCCGCGAAAGCCGAGTGAATAAATGGCAAGCAAATCGTCATCCTGCAATTTGGATGTGGCATGACGCATCAGGCACAGCTCAAGACTGTGCGCATCCATCCCAATGCCGTTGTCCTCGATCACAAGCCTGCTTTTCCCGGATTGTGTTAAATGCACGGCAATACGCGTTGCCCCGGCGTCAATTGAATTTTCGACAAGTTCCTTGACAGCGGCAGCGGGATTTTCAATCACCTCGCCTGCCGCAATCTGGTTTACAAGCCTGTCAGGCAGTTGTCGGATAACCGCCATTATAAATTAAACCTCAATGAAATCATGGAATCGAGATTAGTTTATCTCGACGTCCTTATCAAGCAATGCGCCTTCAATATTTGTACCTGAAAATTTGGCGCCGTTAATGTTAGTGCCTGTCAAATCGGCCTTACGCAAATCCGCCCCTGTAAAATCGGCAAAGGACAAATCCGCCCCTTTCAGGCGTATCCCTGCCAGCACGGCATTGCGGAAAACGGAATATCGTAAATTCACCCCATTCATATTAACGGGAATAATACGACTTGTCCCATCAGTATTTTTAAACATGAGGGGTGCCAGATTTGCATCGGTAAAATTACATCGTGACAGGCGCGCCTCTTTAAAAGACGAGCCGCGCAAATCGGATTTGATAAATTTACAATCACGGAAATCGGATTCATCAAAAATAGCACTTTGGATGTCAATTCCTGAAAAATTCTGGTTCAGAAAATTAGCGCCGATCGCCTTCATCGCCGTCAATGTATATTGTGTTAATTTTTCGAAAGACCGCATATCATAAGAAGAAAGATCCAGCCTTTCGCCGTTGGCACCGCGAGAGCCAAGCCATAGAGCATGTTTTTCAAGACGTTCCTCGATCGGAATCTCCATATCGGTATAATCCAGCCCCTCTTTTTTCTCGGTGACCACACCTGTAAAATCGGCATCACGCTTTTCAACCTCTTTCAAAATCGTGTTTGTCATGATCGAGTTTTTAAAACATGCGCCGCGCACATCACTTCCCGACAGGTCAGAATGACTCAAATTAGCCCCTTCCAGATTGGCAGAGCGCAGATCTGCCCCCTTGATGTCCACGTTGCTCAAGTCTGCGTCAGAGAAATCG
>DCKW01000097.1 GCA_002320485.1 Micavibrio sp. UBA1664 | reverse complement strand
GATCTCGTATCCGCCTTCTCACAGGTTTGTAATTATATCGCCGATAATGCACAGGATTTATTGGTGCCTAATCTTGACGACACTCAGGAAATGATCACACCGATATTTGAGGATGTCCCTATAGATGACATCGATAAATGGTGGGAAGATGATAACAACCTGTCACGATATTTATTACAAATTGAGGAGCTTGCCGCTCAGGATCCGGCATCCCGCCAGGAAAATATTGAGCATGGATTGGCCGAGATTCAAGAAAGCGAAACATTAATGGCGCAATTGCGTCAAATGACAGGTATAAACGGTGAAGGCAATTTGGATGTTCTGAAACATATCCCGCATGTGGCGGATTATGCGAGGCAATTCAAACAAACAGAAGGGTTCAAAAAACTGGACGCGCTCTGTTTGCGAATGGATAATGTCATCGTGTGGCCGACGATGACGGTCAATACGGAAGCAGGTAACCTGAAAAAGGCATTTTATTTGAATGTTTCTGTTTTAAGTACGGACGGATCGCCCCTGAAACCCAAATTGCAAAATCTGCCTAGGTTGGCTTCCTGAAATTCATTGCAACAAGATAGGTTTCGGGCGATTCCTTGCGGCTGGCCTTTGGTTTGACGTGCTTTATGGTTTTAAAATGCGGTTTGATCTGATCCAGCAATTCATTACCTGTTCCCCCTTGAAAAACCTTCGAAACGAAATGCCCCCCTTCTTCAAGGGTGTTGAATGCAAAATCCCATGCCATTTCGACGAGGGCCATAGTGCGTAAATGATCTGTTTTTGGATGCCCCACAGTATTCGGGGCCATGTCCGATAAAACCAGATTGGGGCGTTTGCCGTCCAGCATGGCAATCAGTTTGTCAGGGGCGTCATTATCCGTAAAATCCATCTGTATAAACGAAATATCGGGAACATCCGTAACCTCGATCAGGTCGATGGCAACGATATGATCGGCCCCGCGCTGGTTGAGAACCTGACACCATCCGCCAGGCGCGGCGCCGAGGTCGACGGCGACAGTGCCCTGTTTAATCAGGCCCAGTTGTTCGTCCAATTCAATTAATTTAAAGGCCGCACGCGATTTATAGCCCAGACGGTTGGCCTCGCGGACATACGGGTCATTTAATTGGCGCTGGAGCCAACGGGTCGAGCTATTTTTCCGGCCGCGAGCGGTTTTAACCCGCACAGCCTTGTCCCGTACCGTTTTGCGCCCGCTGGTTTTCTTTTTATCCGTCATGATCATACCATAAATCAACTTTGCCCTTCTTTCACCTCATTTTTTCTCTATACTTTACACTCATGAAGGGGCTTTTCAGACTTGCTGTCATAATCACGTTGATGCTCCCTGCCGTCGCACAGGCGCAGGGGCTGTCCATTATACGTGATACCGAAATCGAGTCGACATTGCGCGAATGGGCAACACCTGTCCTACAGGCCGCCGGCTTGAGCCCCGATCAGGTTCAAATTATTCTGGTCGACAGCGATGAGATCAATGCGTTCGTAGCGGGCGGCGCCAATCTGTTTTTATATGCGGGATTGATTGAACGGGCCGATTATCCGGAAGAGGTTATCGGTGTCATGGCGCACGAAGTGGGTCATATCCAAGGCGGCCATCTGATTGAAACCAGGCGCGCCATGGAACGCGCAACATATCAATCCATTTTATCGGCCGTGGCCGGTATCGGCGCGGCGATTGCAACAGGTGACGGCGGCGCGGCAACGGCAATCTCGCTTGGCGGGTCGGGTGCGGCGCAACGCGGATTCTTCAGTCATTCCCGTACACAAGAATCTTCTGCCGATCAGGCGGCGTTGCGATATATGGAATCGGCACAGATGAATCCTCAAGGATTGGTTACGTTTTTACAAAAACTTGAGGGACAGGAATTGCTGCCGGTTTCCCAGCAATCGGAATATATGCGAACCCACCCTTTAACCCGCGACAGGATCGGTGCAATGCAATCGGGTGCACAAAGATCCCCTTATGTGACGGAGCTAGGAATTTCCCCAAAACAGCAGGAATTTGATTTTATTCGCGCTAAATTACGGGCTTTCCGTCAGCCGAATATGGTCCCTCGATATTATAATATCGATAGCGGGCAGGATATTGACATGTATGCCCACGCAATTATGCGTTACCGCAAAAAAGATTATGATGGTGCCTTGCAATTATTGGATAATTTATTGGTAAAAGATAAAAACAATGCCGATTTTCTGGAATTAAAGGCGCAGACATTGCGGGATTCCGGTCGTTTGAGTGAAGCGGAAGAAGCCTATCGTAAAACATTGGAAACAGTGAAGGGGGAGGCCCCATTGATCAAGGTTGATCTGGCGCAGGTTTTGATAGAACAGCATAAATCAGATAGAGAAGCTGAAAACCTCCTGTTTTCAGCCCTGCAGGACGATCGCCATGAAATATCGGCCTATAGATTGCTTGCAACGGTGCGCGGACGGCAAGGCAAGGAGGCTGATGCCCAGTATTTTTTAGCCGAGGAAGCCGTGGCCACAGGCCGTAAACAAGAGGCCAACCGACTATTGGCCATGGCAATGCATGAAAACAGGTTATCTGCAGATATCAGAACGAAAGCACGCGATCTTAAAATATATTTGGACAGCTTGCCAGGAAATGATAAATAAACACAAGTAAGACAAACAGGAAAGGTTTGATAACAATGAAAACACTGTATTTGGCGTCTGTTATGGCGGCTGCATTAATTCCCTCGACAGTGATGGCAAAAGAAATGACCCGTGCCGAAGTCGAAGCGATTGTTAAGGAATATATTCAGAATAATCCGGAGGTTATTCTTGATTCTGTTGATGCCTATGGCCGCGCCCAGCAAGAGGCGGACTTGGAAGCACAACAACAGGAAGTGGAAAAACAATTAGGGTGGATCGAAAATAATAAAAATTTACCCGTTGCCGGTAATCCGAATGGCGATATCACGATTGTGGAGTTTTTTGATTATAACTGCGGATATTGTAAAAAAGCGCTCAGTGATGTCATGACGCTGATTGAAGAAGATAAAAACCTGAAATTTGTATTTATCGATATGCCGATTTTGGGCCCCACTTCAACGTTGGCTGCGAAATGGGCACTGGCGGCAAAAGAACAAAATGCGTATTTGGAATATCACATCGCCCTTATGGAAGGGTCCGGCATGATTACCGAAGCGCGTTTGGAATCGATTGCAAAGAAAATCGGTTTGAATGTCGACCAATTACGCAAAGACGCCGAGGGCCCTGAAATTGCGGCGATAGTCGCCGAAAAAGCGGCAAAAGCCGCACAAATGGGCATAAGCGGCACACCTGCCTTTATTATTGACGGAAAACTATATGGCGGATATATCGGTGTGGACCGTATGCGTAATGCAGTTGCCGAGGCCAGAGAAAACAAAAAGAAATAAATTAAATAGAACCCCGCTTCCATGGAATGGGAGGCGGGACAATAATCCGCCTTTGAAGATAATTTCAACAGTGTTGCTTTACGATAAAGGTTTGTGATCGGATAAAAGGGTTATTACCTTTCTATAAAAATAGGTTTATAAGAAAAACAATGTTTCGCCGCCGTAAGCCACTGACATTCTCGCAAAACCTGAGGCAGGTTTTATGGCCTAAAATGGGATGGTGGCGTATGGCAAAATACTACCGTTATCGTATTTTACGGCTATCATCATCGGCGGAATCCATTGCTTTTAATATGGCGGCAGGGTCTGCCATGTCATTTACCCCTTTTTTCGGGATTCATATATTCGGGGCGATGGGGCTTGCCTGGTTAATCGGATTGCGAATGAACCTGATTGCCGCTACGGTCGGGACATTTTTCGGCAATCCCTGGACGTTTCCTTTTACCCTTTATGCGTCTCATTATCTCGGCGTTAAAATCCTCGACGGTTTTGGTGTCGAGGGAAGCCGTATAGGGCTGACGCCTGATGTGGTTGAACAGCAAGGGGATAATTTGTTGTCCTTTGTATGGGATAATTTTACAAGCGTTTTTGTACCAACGGCGATTGGTGGAACATTGTTGGCCCTGCTCACCTTGCCGTTTTTTTATATGATTTATTTGTACATGATCAAAAGCGCGCAACGGGCACGAAAATTAAGATTGCGCCGTCAGCAACGCGCCTTGTTTAATAAAAAAGCCCGCGCAAAACGCGCTGCCGTTACGCAAGGGACCGATAATACATGATAACGGGATTGGGTGAGGATTTGGTTGAAATCGTCCGTATACAGCGTTTGATTGAGGAAAAAAACAAGCGTTTCTTGCGTAAATGTTTTACAGCTTTTGAAATCGAAAAAGGGCAGACCCATGCGACCGAAGATCGCCGCATTTCATATTTTGCCAAAAGATTTGCGGCGAAAGAGGCGTGCTTAAAGGCATTGGGTACAGGTATGCGCGAGGGGTTGGGATGGCATGATATGGAGATCGGCAATGATGATCTGGGCCGTCCTATATTGAATGTGAGCGGAGGGGTAGAGAAGCGATTGTCGCTGATAACGCCGAGCGGATATACGCCGCATATTCATATTACCCTTTCTGATGAGGCGGGGTTAGCCAAGGCTACAGTCATATTAGAAGCCGTCGTAAGGGAATGTGACATATAAAACCCTATCGACAATCATGTAAACACCCTATAATACCTATTTAAATAAATAATCAGAGTAATAAATATGTCAGAAAAAAATGCGGAAGGCGAATGGATGGATATGGTTAAAACGGCGTTTTGGGCCGTTTTGTTGGCCATGATAATCCGCTCGGTTTTATTTGAACCTTTCAATATCCCCTCAGGATCGATGAAGCCCAATTTGCTGGTCGGCGATTATCTGTTTGTCTCAAAATATTCCTATGGATATTCCCGCTATTCCTTTCCTTTCGGAATTGTTCCGATAGACGGGCGCGTGTGGGACACGGCCCCTGAACGCGGGGATGTGGTGGTGTTCAGATTACCGTCCGATACACGCATTGATTATATCAAACGGGTGATAGGATTGCCCGGCGATACCGTACAGGTGCGCAACGGGCAACTTTATCTAAACGGTACTTTGGTCCCGCGTGAACTTGTGGCGGAAAATGAAGTCGAAGACCGCTTTGGTGATGTCGTGGATTTACGAAGTTACCGTCAAACCCTTCCAGAAGGAAAATCATTTACTATTTACGAGGCAGGTGATAGCGAGGCGCTGGATAATACCAAGGTCTTCACCGTGCCCGAAGGTCATTATTTCATGATGGGTGATAATCGTGACAATTCGCTAGATAGCCGTGCCGATGTAGGCTTTGTTCCTTTTGAGAATTTTGTCGGCAAGGCAGAGATTATCTTTTTCTCGACAAACGGGAATGCCCGTCTTTTCGAATTCTGGAAATGGCCGTGGACCGTTCGTTATGATCGTCTGCTTGAAACCATTAACTGATCGGCGATATTTGAATAATGGATTTGCAGGCACTTCAGGCAAGGCTTAATTACCAATTTGTTGACAATATCTATATTGAGCGCGCCTTGACGCATGCCTCGGCGCATCAAAAATCGACGGGTCTTGATTATGAACGGCTGGAGTTTCTGGGCGATCGCGTGGTCAATCTTGTCGTTGCCGATTTACTGTTCAAAATTTTTCCCGATGAAAATGAGGGGTCGCTTGCCAAACGGCATACGGCCTTGGTGCGGACTGAAACCTTGGCGGAATTGGCGCGCATTTTAAAAATGGGTGAATTTGTTATCCTGTCCGATGCCGAGCGGATGGCCGGCGGTGCCGAGAATGACAATATTCTGGCGGATATTATGGAGGCGATTATTGCCGCCATTTATCTTGATGGCGGGTTTCATGCCGCAGAAAAATTCATTGTCTTTATTATGGGTGACCGTCTGCATAAAATGACGGAGCCGCCTCGCGATCCGAAGACGGCCTTGCAGGAATGGTCGCAGGCCAACGGTTTAGGATTGCCCGCTTATGAGGTGGTAGGTCAAGACGGGCCTGACCATGCGCCCGAATTTACGATACAGGTTTCACTGGATGGATATGTATCTCAATCGGCGACCAGTACTTCGAAGAAAAAGGCGGAAAAAGAGGCGGCCCAAAAAATGCTGGATATTGTTTCATGAGCGGGTCGGATAAGAAAAAATTCGGCGCCGTTGCCCTGATCGGCGCTACAAATGCAGGAAAATCAACCCTGACCAATGCATTGGTGGGGGAGAAAATAGCCATCATTTCGCATAAAGTGCAAACAACACGATTTCAAATTCGCGGCATTGCAATTCAGGATAACAGCCAGATCGTTCTGGTCGACACACCGGGGTTTTTTAAACCGCGGCGTAAATTCGACCGTGCGATGATAGCGGCGGCGTGGCAATCGTTAGAGGATGTAGATATTTGCGCCTATGTTATTGATGCGTCAAAACCGTTTTCCATGCCCAAACATCAGGAATATCTGGACAAGATTATCAAGGAAACGAACGAGGCGGAGCGTATCCTGATTTTAAACAAGGTCGATTGCGCGCCGCGTAAAAACCTGCTTGCCATTGCCGCAAAAATGAACGAAGCCTGCTCATTTGCGCGTACGTTTATGGTATCCGCCCTGACAGGAAGCGGTGTCGCGGATGTAAAAACCTATCTTGCCGACAGCATGTCTGAGGGTGATTGGGTGTACGGAGGTGAAGACCTGACCACATTGCCTGATCGCTTGCTGGCGGCGGAAATTACTCGTGAACAGATTTACGCCCGATTACATAAGGAATTGCCTTATCATATCGCCATTGAAACCGAAAATTACGAGCCAAGCGAAGACGGAAAAGGTATATCCATCTCGCAGGTCATTATCATCGAAGACCGCAAACACAAACCGATCGTTCTGGGAAAACAGGGCCAAACGCTTAAAATTATAGGAACAGAGGCCCGTCAGGAATTATCACGATTATATGATTGCCCTGTTCATCTTAAACTCTTTGTCCAACATCGTCAGAACTGGCTGGAAAAAGATGAAGCGTTTTTATCTTTTGAGGGATAAAAATTTTCATTTGTGGATAATGTGGGAAAATTCGGCTTTTTATATTCCTCGCGATTCTCAAACTTGCTACCTTAGGGTCAACGCAAGCAATGATTTTGTAACACATTGATTCAATTCCACTAATCGGGGAAGGATAGAGTATATTATGGGTAAAACGACCTGGAGTGACGAGCGAGTCGAATTATTAAAGGATCTTTGGTCTTCCGGTAAAACCGCGGCTGAAATTGCGAAAGAGCTGGGTGACGGGTTGACCCGTAATGCCGTTATCGGTAAGGCTCACCGCCTCGGTCTGTCAGGGCGTATCACGCCTGTGCAAAAGAAAATTGACAAACCTTTGCCGCCCGAGGTCAATGACATACCGGCGAAAAATGGGGGAATCAGTCTTCTTGAACTGACTGAAAAAACATGCCGTTATCCTTATGGCGACCCTAAAAAGCCGAATTTCCATTTCTGTGGCGGATCATCCTTGCCCGGTATTCCTTATTGCGGTGAACATGCATCCATCGCCTATCAGACGAATTCACGTAAATTCTCAATTAACGAGGATGCCGATTACGATACGAATAAAGAAGGCGACGCGCTGGCCGAACTAGACGAG
>DCKW01000087.1 GCA_002320485.1 Micavibrio sp. UBA1664 | reverse complement strand
TCACTGGCATTATATTTTATCAACTCGGCCGTTTGTAACGAGCTTGGTTGATAAGGGCTTTCGCGGTAATCGCCTTGACGCGTTGGTTTTTTAAACCGCAGGCGTTTTTCAAGATAGGCAGTATTATTATCAGGCATACATCCACTATATCATTGTGATGTAAATAATATCAATATTCATAGTCATAAGAATAATCTGGAACAAAGCATAATTCCTGCTTTATGTAGCCTAAAAATCATTCACGCAGGAATGTAATGTCGCGTTGTTTGTGCAATGATTTCCAAACGTGTGTAAACATCCTGATTACGCTTGCAAGATTTCAGCCTATTTTTATTGCCTGAAACATGGGCGAATTTGCCGCGCATATCTCCACGTTTAATAATTTTTCTAACTCTTTGCTCCAACGCGTCCGGCCCTATTTGACCTGATAGCTCTCGGCAAATGACTTCAATATCCGACTTCTTTTTCATGCGACGGGTCTTAGCATACTTAAAACCGGTTTGAAAAGCTTTTCTTGCACCCTTGGCGGGGATAAATCTTCCTGCTACAAGGAAAGGGATGAATTACCTTAACTCTCTCAATTCCGCACAAAAAGATGCGGTGGAAAATATTGACGGCCCCCTGCTTGTTCTGGCAGGGGCAGGAACAGGAAAAACACGTGTGTTGACCACACGTCTGGCGCATGTTTTGAATACTCATAAAGCCATGCCGGGGGAACTTCTTGCCGTGACATTTACCAATAAAGCGGCAATGGAAATGAAAGAGCGTGTATCGCACCTGATGGGCGGAATGCCTGTTGAGGGGTGGTGGCTTGGCACGTTTCACGCGCTTGCGGGGCGCATGTTGCGACGCCACGCCGATCTGGTCGGCTTGTCATCCAATTACACCATTATCGACCCCGATGATGCCCAGCGCCTAATCAAACAATTGATGGAAGTCAATAGCATTGATGTTAAAAAGAACCTGCCGAAGGTTGCGATTGCCATGATCGACCGCTGGAAAGATCGCGCCCTAACACCGGATAAAATTACAACAGAGGAAGCAGACGATTTCGCAAACGGGAAGATGATTTCACTCTACACCCAATATCAGGACCGCCTCAAAACTTTAAATGCATGTGATTTTGGCGATCTCCTCCTCCATATGATTACAATTTTTCAAACGCATCAGGATGTGCTTGATCAATATCACCGCCGCTTCCGCTATATCATGGTCGACGAATATCAGGACACAAACGTCGCGCAATATTTGTGGTTACGATTACTGGCACAAAAATCGAAAAATATTTGTGTAGTCGGGGATGACGATCAGTCAATTTATGGCTGGCGGGGGGCGGAGGTCGGCAACATCCTGCGGTTTGAACAGGATTTTGAAAATGCGCGCATTATCAAATTAGAAGATAATTACCGTTCGACACAGAATATCCTCAACGCCGCCGACGGTGTGATCGCCCATAATGAAAAACGTTTGGGGAAAACCTTGCGGTCGCAAAAGGGCACGGGCGATAATGTTATTGTCCACGGCCTGTGGGATGGTGAAGCCGAAGCGCGATGGGTCGGGGAGCAGATCGAACAATTACAACGTCAGGGCGTCAATAATTCTGAAATGGCCATTTTAGTTCGGGCCTCCTTCATGATGCGCGAATTTGAGGAAAGATTTATCACGCTTCATATTCCGTATCGTGTTATTGGCGGCCCGCGATTTTACGAACGTATGGAAATTCGTGATGCCCTTGCCTATTTGCGTGTAACCGCTCAACCGCATGACGACCTTGCGCTTGAGCGCATTCTCAATACACCAAAACGCGGTCTTGGCAATACAACTGTACAACGCCTGTATGACCATGCACGCACCGCGGAAATTTCCCTACATGAATCAATTTGGCAATTATGCGAAACGGACGACTTAAAACCGAAACAACGCGAAACCCTGTTATCACTCATGAAGGATTTTGAGAGATGGCGCGCGGCAATTGAGACCACGCCCCACCCCGAACTGGCCGGCATCATTCTGGATGAAAGCGGCTACATGGAGATGTGGAAAGCAGATAAATCAGTCGAATCGCAGGGCCGCATCGAAAACTTGAAAGAACTTGTATCCGCGATGGCTGATTTTGAATCCCTCGCCCAATTTCTGGAGCATGTAGCGCTCGTGATGGAGGCGCAGGAAAATGACAGTGCCGATAAGGTCACGATTATGACCCTTCACGGCGCAAAAGGGCTGGAATTTGATTGCGTGTTCCTGCCCGGGTGGGAGGAAGGATTATTCCCCTCGCAACGCTCTATGGATGAAAACGGTTTAAAGGGGTTGGAGGAAGAACGCCGTCTGGCCTATGTGGGGCTAACCCGTGCGCGCGAACGCGCATTCGTCACTCATGTTGCCAACCGCCGCACCTATGGGAACTGGGTTAACGCCATTCCGTCACGCTTTATCGAGGAATTACCCGAAGATGCGATTGAGAGCAGCAGCGATATACAACCGCGTTCAATGCATTGGGATTCGTCCGGATTCAACCCAGCACCTAAAGCCTTTATCGCCCGAACCGAAACGGCAAATGGCCTGAAGGTCGGCGGTCGCGTGAAGCACCCGTCATTCGGTGAAGGGACTATCCTTGTTATTGACGGCAATAAACTGGATATCATTTTCGATCGTATGGGCCGTAAACGTGTTTTGGAAAGCTTCATTGAAGCGGTTTAAAATATTGACAATTAGGTTAGTTTTTTATTATGCATAATAAAAAACTAACCGGGGAATTAATAGCTCATGTACCGACAATACCAAAAGGATCTTGCCCTTGCCCAAAAATCAAATGTAGGTAGTACAATTGATAATATAGGGGCATTCTATACCAGTCGTGCCAATACGCGTATCCAAAAAACCATCGGATATTCCGCAGCGGCATTTGGCGCCGTAGCCGCCTTGCCTTCGATCATTACCGCTAACTATGGAGAAGCCGCGCAAGATTTCGCACATGTTGCAGGAGGCTCCGCCGTGTTTGCTGAACTATTATTGGCAACGACTGTTTCCGCAACGGCGCAAATCAAATCATCCGTACAGAAAATGCGCGCTTATGACCGTTTGCAGAATTTATATGGTGTGAAAACTCCATAATCGACCTTGTGATATGACCTGACGCGCTATAAACTCTA
>DCKW01000092.1 GCA_002320485.1 Micavibrio sp. UBA1664 | reverse complement strand
TATGACACGAAGACATGATTTTAATTTTTCGGCGCCGCCTTCTTCCGACATTCTATACGAGATGGCGCGTTCGCTTGTTGACGATCTGCCGAAGGAACTGGATGATTTGATTGACGGGTTGGAGATTGCCATTGATGATTTCCCATCTGAAGATATTCAAAGCGAGTTGGAGCTTGAGACGGATTTTGATTTGCTCGCGCTATATATTGATTCGCCGCGAAAAACCCTCGTTTTATATAGACGCCCCATCCTCGATATCTGGTGCGAAACAGAAGATGATCTTGGTAAATTAATATGCCACTTAATGGTAACGGAACTGGCGCAGCAACTGGATTACACCGCCGTGGAAATTGAGACGCTGGCCAATGAATCAGTTAAAGGTGGATAGTTATTTATATATAACGTCCAGAACTTCGTAATCTTTTTGACCTTTCGGTGTTTGAACCGAAACGGAATCACCGACAGCCTTACCGATTAATGCTCTGGAAAGTGGCGCGGTCAGGGAAATCTTGTTGTTTTCCATGTCCCCTTCATATTCGCCGACAATCTGGTATGAATGCTCTTCGTCCGTGTCTTCGTCAACAACCTTTACAGTTGCGCCAAAACGGATGGTATCGCCTGTAAATTTGCTGATATCAATAACGTCCGCCAGACCTAGTACGGATTCGAGTTCCTGAATACGGCCTTCGATAAAGCTTTGACGTTCCTTTGCCGCGTGATATTCGGCATTTTCCGACAAATCACCGTGCGCGCGCGCCTCCGAAATATCCGCAATTACCTGCGGACGCTGTACTTTTTTAAGGTCTGCCAGTTCCGCTGACAGTGTTTCATGGCCGTATTTTGTCATTGGAATTTTATCAACCATGGCAAATATCCTTTCAATATAAAAAAAGCCGCCATTATACAGCGGTCTTTTTAAGAAAAATTAATGAATTATCATTACAATAGAGAAAAAGAAGCGGGCGGTCAACAATTGGCTTTCAAGGATAATTATTACAAACTGTTATGCGAGCGCGAGGCCTTAAAGATGCAATTTTTGGCGCAGAAAAGCCCTGTCGCTGCATTTGTAAAGAACTCTCTGCAATTATGGTATGCCGCGCAATGGGATAAAAACGACCCGTCACGTATATTTTACGGATATGGATTGCCGCAATTTGCCATTATGCGCCAGATTGAACGCAAACGGTCTTTAGAAGGGGCGAGAGAGGCAGAAAAAACCGGAAAACTCTCTGTATTTACAGAACCGTTTGAATCGATGGTGCAAAATATCATCCGTATTGGCGAGGAGCTTCAGGACTATTATGAATGTGAAACGCCGTATGAGGCTTTAAGGGAGTTTCATACGCCCGGTTTTGCCAACCCGTTTTCGGCTAGCCACATACACGCTTTGGCAAAGGCCGTGGGAGACAGACAAGGGCAGGCGCATGTTGACGTTCCCAATATTCCGCAGACTACCCATGATATCATTATCGGGAAAATGCTTGAGCTTGCGGAAATCGATCTGCATCATAATGTAGAGCTAATGAATGTCGAAGCTCCGGCTTGTCTCGGTTATCCTGAAAGTGGAATTGAAAAAGGTGTAAAGCTGGGCCTTACTTATAATGCTGATAATCCGTTGAAAAGCCTGTTGAATAACTGGCATGAAATCGGGCATGCCTGTTATCGCCAGTTTATGCCTGCAGGATATATGGTTGCAGGCCGTGCCATGGATGAATCCATTGCGTTTATGTTTGAATATCATATCGGTTATAGCGATGAGTTTCTGGCATTCCTCCTAGAAAACGGACTGGAAGAGTGCGGTTACGATAAAGCAATGTTAAAGGCGGCCTTTACAACAGTTGATAAAAATACCAAAAGAATTGAAACCAACCCCTTACGCCATCCGGTCGATATTTTTGTCCATAGCCGCTTTGAAGAAATTCTCGTTAACGAAGAAAATGTCGGGCAACCGCCGGAAGCGGTTTTCGCAAATGTAATCGAGCCTTTCAAAAACATTTTTCCAGACGATTACAGCTTCTTTCAGGATGCACATACACGCGGCGGCATTTTCGGTGATCGGGAGGCGTATAATGCAGGTTATGCCGGCGCTTTTCAGATCGGTACCCTTATGAATGTTACGTTAGATAATATGGTAGACACAGTTAAAATTATTGCAAAATCCCGGTCCGAATATTTTGCGCCTGCCATCCATCGTTGGACGGGAAAACCGCTTTCCATTCACTATTACATGAACTGGATATCCGAAACATTTGATGTGCCCGCGTTTACACCGTCAACGCCGCATCGGGAAAATACGTTTGTGATTTCCTGAGGAGTTTATATTTGAAAATAAATTAACATACATATAATAGAGTTGGTTTATTGCATTAGGAGATTAGGATGGCAACAGAAAAATTTAACGAAAAGGTAAATGGTGATGCCCAACAGGCGCGGGGATTGCTCAATAAGTTGCATTCGGATGCGTCAAGGGATTTCTATGATTATGGTTGTGAAAATCTGGCTTTAGGGCAAATGGTTTTGGAGATGGTTCCAGTATTCAAGGCGATGATAGCGCCGTTAAGGCAAATATCTATGAATCCGGAAGGCATGGATGAGTTCTTTTTGAAACGGTTGAATCTGAGAGGATTCGAGCGAGAGAGTTTGCGTTTCGACTGGCAGGAGTTAGGATTAACAAAAGCGGAAAAAAACGAACTTATTAATTCTATTAACGAAGTCGGGCGGAAAGAAAAACAAATTGTAGGTATGATTGATCCTTGGCAAAATACCACCTTAATGGAAAAAGATCGTGATTTAGCATTGCAAGGCATGCCAGGGTATAAACCAATTCGTTTTAACGATTCCAAGACGCCCGATGATATTTTAAATGGTGTCCCTAAACAGATATGTTTAACAGTTAGCGTCCAGTCAAAAGAGGCTATTTTAAATGCGTGGGAAAAGATTACTGATTATGCCGAACGTACGTATGTTCATGAAGACGTGTTAGACGCTATGCGAAAGTTTGGAGCGCTTTCAAAAGAGATTATCAATCAGAATCATGAAATCTCCCCAGTCCCAAAAACGAAGGGTTTTACTCCGTCGGTTATTAACGGCGGCAAATCTTCGTTATAAACTTTAAGCCGCCTGTTCTCTCTTCGAGTCAGGGAAATACTCTTGTAATGCCTTAACGTCAAACCCTTTATGTTTGATGGCGCGGATTGCACCAATAGCCGCTTTTGCCGCATGTAAATTCGTATAATATGGCAGTTTATGCATCAGAGCGGTCCGACGGATTTGTGTCCCGTCACTCATGGCCTGGCGGCCTTTGGTGGTGTTAATCATCAACGCAATATTACCGTTAATAATGGCGTCCACAATATGGGGCTGACCTTCCGAAACCTTATTAATCTTCGTTACGTTCAAACCATGATCGTTTAAATAGGCACAGGTTCCGCCGGTTGCGACCAATTTAAACCCGATATCCTGTAAATCTTGGGCAAGCGGTAACAGGTCTGCCTTATCCTTATTGCGTGCTGACAAAAAGATTGTGCCTGATGTCGGTAATTTGATGCCTGCACCCAATTGCGCTTTCGCATAGGCCTGGGCTAAGTCTTTATCGATTCCCATCACCTCACCCGTCGAGCGCATCTCAGGGCCTAAAATAGGGTCAACTCCTGCAAATCGGCTGAACGGGAAAACAGGGGCCTTTACCGCGCTATGATCAAAATTGGTTAAATTATCAAGCGAGCCGCTACGGCGATAATCAGCTAGAGAATTGCCGGCCATCAAACGCGAGGCGATTTTTGCAATCGGGACCCCCGTGGCTTTTGCAACGAACGGAACCGTCCGCGAAGCGCGAGGATTAACCTCGATAATATAAACATCATATTCACCGCTGTCATGGTTGCGTTTTGCGGCAAATTGTACATTCATCAGGCCCCGAACATTCAATTCCAGTGCAAGCTTTTGTGCCTGTCTTTCGATATCTTTCACGACCTTATAGGGCAGGGAATGTGGCGGCAGGACGCATGAGCTGTCGCCTGAATGAATTCCTGCTTCCTCAATATGTTCCATAATACCGCTAACGATTGCTTCCTTACCATCGGATATAACATCGACGTCTATTTCAATCGCCTGATTGAGATAACGGTCAAGCAAAACAGGGGCATCGCCGGATACAACGACCGCACGGTCAATATAGCTTTCCAATTCTTCCTTATTGTGGACAATTTCCATTCCGGAACCGCCTAAAACATATGAAGGACGTATAACCAACGGATACCCGACCGCATCACCTTTTTCAATTGCGTCTAATGCCGTAAAGGCGATATCGTTGAACGGCTGGCGCAATTCCAGTTTCTGAATCAATGCTTTGAATCGCTCTCTATCTTCGGCAAGATCAATCGCATCGGGATCGGTTCCCAAAATCGGGATATTTTCATCTTTTAAAATCTGTGCCAGTTTCAGCGGCGTTTGTCCGCCCAGTTGCACAATCACGCCTTTTAAATTGCCGCCTTCAGCCTTGATAATTTCCAGCACATCTTCTTCGGTTAACGGATCGAAATACAATCTGTTTGCAGTATCATAATCTGTCGAAACGGTTTCAGGATTACAATTAATCATAATGGTTTCATAGCCAGCTTGCTTGAGGGCGTAACAGGCATGGACGCAGCAATAATCAAATTCGATTCCTTGCCCGATACGGTTAGGGCCGCCGCCTAGAATTATAATTTTTTCTTTGCCTGTCGGTGTGATCTCACTTTCCCCGCCTGTTTCATAACATCCGTACATGTAAGGTGTGTCGGAGGGGATTTCAGCGGCGCAGCTATCAACCCGTTTATAAACAGGATGGACGTTGCAAGCCTGACGTTGTTTCCTCACCTGTTTTTCAGATGTTTTTACAAGTTTTGCAATCCGTGCATCGGAAAAACCCTGTTTTTTAAGGTCAACCCATTCTTTCGCATTTTGTGGTAACCCATTATTTAAAATTTCTTTTTCTGTTTCAACAAGTTCATGTAATTGTTCAAGAAACCACGGGTCGAAAAATGTAATATCATGAATGTCTTTTGTACTCATTCCCTGACGAATGGCCTGCGCCGCCATCATAAATCGTCCGGGGGTCGGTTTTGAAAGTGAGGCGCGCATCTCTTCCGGTGTTTTTCCGATGCCCATATCATCGAAACCTGTAAGCCCGGTTTCAAGCGACCGAAGGGCCTTTTGTACGGACTCTTTGAAGTTTCGGCCAATCGCCATGGATTCGCCGACTGATTTCATCGCAGTTGACAAACGGTTATCGGCACCCTTGAATTTCTCAAAGGCAAAACGCGGAATTTTTGTGACAACATAATCAATTGTCGGCTCGAACGATGCGGGGGTCTTGCCGCCTGTAATATCATTGCCTAATTCGTCAAGCGTATATCCCACGGCCAATTTTGCCGCCACTTTGGCAATCGGAAAGCCTGTTGCCTTTGATGCCAGAGCGGAAGAACGTGAAACACGCGGATTCATCTCAATCACAACCATCCGGCCATCCTCCGGATTAACCGCGAACTGTACGTTCGATCCCCCTGTTTCGACCCCGATGGCACGCAATACATTCAAGGAAGCAGAGCGCATACGCTGATATTCTTTGTCCGTGAGTGTCAGGGCAGGGGCCACAGTGATTGAATCGCCGGTATGAACGCCCATCGGATCGATATTTTCGATGGAACATATAATAATGCAATTGTCGTTGCGATCGCGCACCACCTCCATTTCGTACTCTTTCCAACCAAGGACGGATTCCTCGACTAAAACCTCATTGGTGGGAGAGGCATCCAGAGACTCGCGCACGATGCGTTCAAACTCGATTTTATTATACGCAACACCGCCCCCGGTTCCGCCCATTGTAAAACTGGGGCGCATAATGGCGGGAAGCTGCACATACTCCAACGCTTTAAAGGCTTCGTCAACGGAATGGCAAGCCACGGATCTCGGGCTTTCCAGACCAAGTGCATCCATACAGTCACGGAATTTCTGTCGGTCTTCGGCACGGTCGATAACATCGGCCTTGGCACCGATCATTTCGATATTCAGTCTTTCCAGCGTTCCGTTTTCAAAAAGGGCAAGGGCCGTATTCAACGCAGTTTGTCCGCCCATGGTGGGGAGGAGGGCATCAGGACGCTCTTTTTCCAAAATTTTTGCAACAACTTCAGGCGTGATCGGCTCAATGTAAGTCGCATCCGCCATCTCGGGATCGGTCATAATCGTTGCCGGATTGGAATTAACCAGAATAACCCTGTATCCTTCTTCACGGAGGGCTTTACAAGCTTGCGCCCCAGAATAGTCGAATTCGCATGCCTGCCCGATGATAATAGGGCCTGCGCCAATGATACAAATGGATTTGAGATCGGTTCTTTTCGGCATGGGATGTCCTTGTTATAAATTACTCGCCGAAAACATTGTAATAAGACAATAGGTGCGCAGACGCAACCCGTAATGTAAACTTATGGGCAGAAAATTAACCTATAGTTTGGAATTGATCTGAGGATTCGTCATATTCTAAAAGAGAGCCTTCATGCATATCGAATAACCACGCTTTAACGGTTAAATCGCCTTTGTTCAAACGATATCGAACAGAGGGGTATTGTTTAAGGTTTTCAAAACTGAGTTTGACAATATTTTCTTCGGTCACGCGCTGTAGACATTCTGCATCCGCACCTTTGTCTTTGGAGCGATTTAAAGCCGTTTTTGCCACTTCTATAAAACTACTGATTTCAGGGTCTTCAATATCATCTATCAAGGCCCTTACAGCACCGCACCCGGTGTGACCCATGACAATCAATGTGCTGACATTATTATGAATCATTGCAAATTGTAAGGCGGCGGATAGGGCCGTCCCTTGCCGATAAGGGCGAACAATAGCACCCATTGCCTTATGGGCGAAATATGTTCCGGGCGGCATTTGGAAGACTGTTCCGGCATGTGCGCGTGAATCAATACATGATATAATAAAGTAATCGGGATCTTGGCCATCGGCAATAAGGGTTTTCATCAAGGCATCGTCGGAATGATAATGCGTATTAATGAAATTCTGAAATCCCTGTAATAAATTTTTCGGCATAAATTTTTTGTAATCTGTCTGTTGTTATTTAGATCAGTAAAGAAATTTAGACTAATTGCCAAGGGATTTGATCAACGGTAAAAACAAATGATTGATCATCAATGTAGTTTGCTTATAAACTTTGTAATATAGAAATTTTTAATTTATAAAAAAATAATTAAAAATATGCATAATAAACTTGCTTTCTTGTAAGAAAGTATAATAAAAGAGTGGCATAAAATTATTATGCTAAACAAAAAGGGCATTTAAAAATGAAACAAGCGACACTACTATCATCCGTTACTTTGGCTGCAACACTTACAGGAACAGCACTTTCCGCCGCCACAGTTAAGCCGGATGAGAGAACTTCTTATGAATTTAACAATGACGGGTCTTACACGCTGGTTGTTGAAAACGCCCCTAAGCCTTTGCAATCGGAAAGAGCCCGTTACCAACAAACGCTTGCAACTCCGGCAGGAAGTGCGGACGTTTCTTTTTTAGTAGAACGCCAAAAGAACGGTGAATATGTGGCATCATGCGTTGTGTCGAAACAGGCAGCAACAAAAAATTATTCAGACCTAAAAACGGATGCTCCTGTCGACGGACAATCAAACGTCTCTTACCGGATGGCCCAACAATTTGCAGATGGTTCGACACGTGAAGTCTCGATGATGGGTTTCCCGATTGCGGAGGCGCGTTTTTCTCGTATTGGTGAAGATACGCTTTCAACGAAGGTTGCGGATTTGGATATCGATCATGCCAGCAATTACATGATGGTTCCCGAAACTAAAGGCGTGATGCTGGCTAACATGTTGGCCGGCCAGGGCGGTGTAGATACGGCAGCATCGCATACAAAGCTTGTTGAGGCGACATATCGTGGCGGTGAGGATGTTTCTGATGTCTTTGCCAAATGCGTGAATGATTATATGGGTAACCCGCAAAAAGTGAACGCGGCAATTGCCAAAGCCACGACCAATTTTGATTTTTCTTATGAAACGGTCGCCAATGCGCCGCAACAGTTAAAATCTGATTTAATTGGCTCCACACGAAATGAATTTGCAGAAATTCTTGAAACTGTTAATCCTGCCGACGTTGCAGTGGTGCAAGTCACTGAAGTAAAAGGGGGCGTTTTAGCCACTCTTGACGGTCTTGAGTTTAAAAACCCTAAAAACGATCATACATTTGTGACTGCCGGATGTTATGCATTTAAAGAATTTGATGAAAACGGTAACTTACATCGCATCGGCGCGTCTCACACTGTTTTGGAATCCCAGGAAAAATCAGCGTGCTTAGGAAACAGCGAAAATGAAAGTACGGTAACAAAAACCACGTTTGGCCCTGATATGATTTCAACCACTACACCCGCTGCATATGCCGCGGCGCAAATTGTCGCTGTTTCTAGTGGCGGATCATCATTTGGCGGTGGATTTATCGGTGGAGGGTCATCGTCTTCTCATGGAGGCAATAACTATTATAACCATGTAGGCGATACAATTATCAATAAAGATATTACAAAAGTTATCAAAGAAGGTGATACAATTATAGATAAGGATACAACAATTATTTGTAGTAATGTCGGCAAATTTGAAGGGTCATTCACCGATAGCTTTAATAATTGTAATAAAGATAAAGATGTCGTGATTGTTACTCCCCCACAACCTGCGCCGGTTCCATTACCAGGCGGCCTCCCATTGCTCGCGGCTGGAGTCGGAGCATTTGCGATTATGCGGAGAAAACAAGTGATGAAAAACATATTAGGATAGATATAAAAAACCGCTCTTTCGAGCGGTTTTTTATTTAAACAGGAATAATCTTAATCCTGCATTTCTTCACCGATATTCTCAACATCGCGGCCTGCGCCATCCCATGTGTTTGTGCAGGCTGATAATGCAACAGCGCCAGTCATAATTGTTAAAGCCAATACCAAAGTTTTAAATGTAGTCGTCATTATTTTTCCTTTCATGAAAAATTTTTAGATTATAAGCAATTATTCATTGCCATTATAAATATTAATTGTAGAGGCATGAATAACAGGACCTGCAACACCGTCCTCCATTTTACCTGAAACCGTTACATAAGATTCTTTTTGAATAATTCCGGATTCAATAAGCTGATCAAGTGTATCTTCATCAATATCATCAATAGATACATCAATCTTGTTATCACCGTTTTTCAAAGTGAATTCCCCTTTTGTGCGGTTCACAGATTGAACGATTCCGTTAATCGTAAGAATGCCATCCTGATTTACGGATGCCGAGCCGGCATGAGCCGGAAAAGCCATAATCATCATAGCGATTAACATGTGCAGGAACTTCATTTATGCCTCCTTTATAAAAAGCATACGGGGGTTAACCCTCTAAAGTTCCAAAGAAAAATGATTTGATGTGGAAAGGGTTAGCCCGGCTGCATGCGTTCGCCAACGCGCTCAACATCGCGCCCGACGCCGTTCCATGTATTGGCACAGGCGGATAGGGTTAATAAAACAAAAGCCATAGTGAATGCAATTTTCATATTATATTTCCTAGTTGTATATTAAGCAGCTAATGATGATTTACTATCTATCATTTTTATAAATCGTTCAAACAGATAATGCGAGTCTGTCGGCCCGGGCGAGGCCTCCGGATGATACTGTACGCTAAAGGCGGGTTTGTCGGTTACTCTGATACCTTCATTCGATTGATCGAAAAGACTTAAGTGAGTGACTTCGACATTGGAAGGCAGGCTATCTTCTACGACTTCGAAACCGTGGTTTTGCGAAGTAATCTCAACCTTGCCGGTTTGTAAATCCTTAACAGGTTGGTTTGCGCCACGATGGCCCAAATGCATTTTACGCGTTTTACCACCAATGGCGAGAGCAAGCAGTTGATGCCCCAGACAAATTCCGAAAATCGGCATATTTTTGTCTAGCAAGTGTTGGATCATGGGAACGGCGTATTGTCCGGTAGCGGTAGGATCTCCCGGCCCGTTGGACAGGAAAACACCATCGGGATTAAGGGAGAGAATATCCTCGGCGGAGGTTTGTGCCGGAACGACGGTCACTTTCGCCCCTGTATTGGCAAGGCAGCGCAGAATATTCTGCTTTGCCCCGAAATCCACGGCAACAACATGGTGATTTGAAACGGAGGGGATTCCCTCGTTAATCAGATCATGCAGGGTTTCGCCCCATTCATATCGCTGTGTACATGACACGGCTTCTGCCAAATCCATTCCTTCCAGACCAGGCCAGTCTGCGGCCTGTCGTTTCAGGAATTCAATGTCAAATTCTCCTTTATAATTGACGGCAATCACACCGTTAGGCGCGCCAAGATTACGAATACGTTTTGTCATGGCACGGGTATCAATGCCGTAAATGCCGGGCATATCGTGCGACTTCAACCAATCATCAAACCCTTGTCCGTTTCTCCAGCTTGAGGGAGAGGTCGGTTTTTCACGTGTTATCAGGCCAAGGGCGGCGGGATTTATACTTTCACGATCATCGGTATTTGTACCGACATTGCCGATATGGGGAAATGTGAATGTAATGATTTGTCCGGCATAAGATGGGTCGGTCAGTGTTTCCTGATATCCAGTCATTCCAGTATTGAAACAGATTTCACCAGTTTTAACGGTTTCCGCACCAAATCCATGGCCTTCAAATATCGTGCCGTCACTTAAAACGATAATTGCCGTGGGAAAAATTTTATCTGCCATTTTTCTCTAGTCCCTCTTGCGATTAGTTACTAGAAGATTATTGTATAGGCGAACATAATCAAAAAGACCAGAGGATTTTAAATAATGTCAACATTACGCACACAAATTACCAATGATATGAAACAGGCGATGAAGGACAAGGAAACAATAAAGCTTGCAACATTGCGAATGGTGAATGCGGCCTTGAAAGATAAAGACATTGAAATACGTGTTGCGGGTGAAGGGGAGGTCAGCGATACCGATGTGCTGACAGTTTTGCAAAAAATGCTGAAGCAGCGCGAGGAATCTGAAAAAACCTATCGTGACAATGGCCGTCCCGAACTGGCGGATAAGGAAAAGGCAGAAATGGATGTAATTAATGCGTATATGCCAAAGCAACTGGACGCAGCCGAACTGGACGCCGCGGTTGACAAGGCCATTAGTCAATCAGGGGCGGAGGGGCCGCGCGATATGGGGAAAGTGATGGCCTATCTCAAAGAGCATTATGCGGGTCAGATCAATATGGGATCGGTCAGCGGCGTTGTCAAAGGGAAGCTATAAAATAAATAATCTTTACAAAAGATATTCGAATATGGGGTAATGACACCCATGAAAATTACGTTATCCATATTATTACTGTGTCTGTTTATATCACAAGCCGCGTCTGCGCAGGAGCAAGACAGAAATTATGTTTCTTTTGAGTACGCGCCCTGGTCTGAACATTTATCAAATAGCGACGCGCCTGCCGGCGGATATAATGAAAATAACGATATTGTTACCTTAAAGCTGGGACGTATGTACCCGATTAATGAAAACTGGTCTTATAGTTTGACCGCCGGTGTAACGGCATTTAAAAACAGCTATGACGAGGATTCTCAAGGTGGCGGTTTCGGTGTGGAGTGGCTGTATGCACTTTATCCTGAGTGGGGGCTGTATGGCGGTGTCGATTTGGGATTAGTCAGCGGGTACGAGGATCATGTCGATAATGACTGGCATTTGCTGGGTGATTTGATTCCGTTTATGGTGTTGAATGCGGGTGCGGAATATGAGTTTGCGCCCGATCTTCCTACTTTACGCGGTGGTTTGAAATATGTTCCTGCCTCAATCGTGGAATCGGATGATGTCATGGCCCTGACAATCGGGACAAGATACCGCTTTTAATCCATTATAATTCCTATAAAATATGGGACATGACTGTTCAAAATCCGTCTTATAATTATTGTGCGGTGCCCCTCGCATCCTATGCTTGCCGTGCGGATCAATCGCAGGGTCGCCTATTTAAAGAAGCCGAATCGGAAACGCGTACATGTTTTCAGCGGGACAAGGATCGCGTTATTCATGCCTCTGCCTTCCGCCGCCTGAAATATAAAACACAGGTTTTTGTTTATTCGCACGGCGATAATTACCGTACGCGTCTGACGCATACACTCGAGGTATCACAAATTGCCAGAACACTGGCAAGGGCATTATTTATTAATGAAGATTTGGCTGAAGTTGTGGCGCTTGCCCATGATCTTGGCCATTCTCCTTTTGCCCATACCGGTGAGGATGCGCTGGTAGAATGTATGAAAAATTACGGCGGGTTCGAGCATAATGACCAATCGCTAAGGGTTGTTGTTACGCTGGAAGAAAAATATCCTGAGTGGGACGGGTTGAACCTGACATGGGAAACTCTGGAAGGTATTGTAAAACATAATGGCCCTGTGAAGGGCAAATTGCCGTATCAATTGGCTAAAATACAAAAACAAACCGATTTACGTCTAAAGACATTCGCCACACTGGAAGCGCAGGTCGCGGCAATTTCCGACGATATTGCCTATAATAATCATGATGTGGAGGACGGATTGGCTGCGGGCTTATTTACCATACATGATTTGGCGGAAGAGGTTCCGCTGATGGCGGATGTCATCAGCGCGGTAAAAAAACGCTATCCCGATATTGCCAAGGTCAAATTCAATGCAGAAGTGGTGCGTGAGTTAATAGGCGAAATGGTTAGAGATGTGCTGGACGAAACTCGTAAACGCCTATCCACAAATAAAATTAAAACCGTCGAGGATGTGCGCGGGGCAAAAATGCAGATGGTTGCGTTTTCACCTGTAATGTTTGACAGGGTCCAGTTACTTCGTAAATTCCTGCTGGAGCGGATGTATAAACATTATACCGTTAACCGTATGCGGTTTAAGGCCGAACGCATTGTCGGCGATTTGTTTGATGTGTTTCTGGAACGACCTGAATGTCTGCCCGATGATTGGCAGAATAAGATTGCCGCCGCAGGCAAGGACAAAAATGAAAAGGCGCGTGTCGTTTGTGACTATATCGCGGGTATGACCGACCGTTATGCGGTCGCCGAACATGCAAGATTGTTTAATCTTCTGGCTGAATAAACTTTAACCTTGTATTTGTGGGGCAGGTTTGGGTATCCCCTTAACCGGGACGTAATGATCGTGGCGTGTCCCTTTTGCGTAACCAGGTATGTATTTCTGCACGTCAGCTATAACTGTTATTGGATTAAATGTAGGTTCTATTTGAACGGCCTCTCTTAGATCTTCCGGTTGTAAAGCAATACCATTTATAGTGGCGGCGCGAAGACATGCCGATGTCAGATATATATCTGAATAACAAACGTCACGATGTAATCTGATAATATCATCTCCATATAAACCTGCGTCATCCAATGTTCTTACATAGTCACGCATTAAATCTGGATACCATGGATCCGTTTCATTCTTCGCTTTGGCCAAATCTTTAAGTAGTTCTCTAATCCTTTCAGGCTGATTACTATTACCGCACATAATTTCAAAAGAATTTGAAGAGAATTCCTGACCTGGGGTAATTTGATGAGAAGGCAATGTAATATCCTTTTTTTGATTTTATAACTTTATAACGTAAGTTTGCCTTATTATGCAAACAATTTGTTAAAAAATTGGTTGATTAGTGTGAAAAATGTCCGTGACCTTCGCCTATGCGTGGTTTAAAACAAATAGTATGAATATCTATAATGAATTTGAAGTAAAAATAAAATCACTTATTTCCGGTTTGATGCGTGATAAAACATTACCTGACACGCTCGACACAACCAAAGTGGCTGTCGAAGCACCAAGAGATTCCGCGCATGGTGATTTGGCCACCAATGCCGCAATGGTTTTGTGTAAACAGTCAGGAATGAACCCGCGGGCATTGGCTGAAACGCTTAAGCCGGAAATAGAATCTATCACTGGGGTCGAGGCAGTGGATATTGCCGGGCCTGGTTTTATTAATATACGATTAAATTCGAATTATTATTTTCAGATTCTCCAAACGATTCTAAAGGGGGATAATATTTTCGGATCTTCCTCCTTAGGGCAACAAAAACCCGTCAATGTAGAATATGTCTCCGCAAATCCGACCGGGCCACTGACTGTGGGACATGCCAGAGGCGCGATCGTCGGCGATTCTCTAGCCAGATTATTGGCAAAGGCGGGTTTTGCCGTTCGTAAGGAATATTACATTAATGATGCGGGTAATCAGGTAAATGTTTTGGGAGAAAGTGCCTATCTGAGATATCGTGAAGCATTGGGCGAAAAAATAACCATTCCTGAAGGATGTTATCCCGGGGAATATTTGAAAGAAGTCGGAGAGGCCGCTAAACAGCAAGAAGGCGATCAGTGGTTGGACAAATCTGATTATCTTCCGTTTTTTCGGGAGTTTGCCGTCAATTATCTCATGGATGAAATAAAATCGGATTTACATCATATCGGCATTGATTTTGATTTATTTTATTCGGAAAAGTCCGCCGTTTCCAATGGGTCTGTTGACCGCGCCCTTGATTATCTGGAAGAAAAAGGCCTGTTATATCAAGGGGTATTGGAGCCACCGAAAGGGAAAAAACCCGATGACTGGGAACCGCGCGAGCAAACATTATTTCGATCGACCGATTTTGGTGATGATGTGGATCGTCCGATTAAAAAATCTGACGGTACATACACATATTTCGCCAACGATATCGCGCATTTTTACGACGTTTATCAGGATGGATACAAGGATTTGATCGTTGTGGTCGGGGCCGACCATGGCGGATATGTCCGCCGTGCGACAAGTGCGTTTCAGGCAATGACCGACGGCGAAGGGAATTTCTCGATGCCGCTTTGTGCCATCGTGACGGTTTTAAATAACGGAAAACCTGTCCGTATGTCCAAACGTGCGGGTACATTTATCACATTACGCGATGTGCTTGATGCCGTGGGGCCGGGCGTTATGCGGTTTATTATGTTGACCCGACAATCGAACCAGACACTTGAATTTGATTATGCCAAGGCGCTAGATCAGTCAAAGGATAATCCGTATTTCTATGTCCAATATGCCCATGCCCGTGCCTGTTCGGTGTTAAAACATGCCAAAGAGATGTTTGGTGATTTTGATGTTAATTCGGCGGATTTAACAAAACTCGATCGGTCGGAAACAATCGGTGTTTTGAAAACACTAAGCCAATGGCCGCGTATAGTAGAACAAGCGGCCCTTGCCCGTGAGCCGCACCGCGTTGCATTTTATTTACAAGATGTGGCCAGTGCCTTTCACAGTTGGTGGAATATGGGGCGTAAGGATGCGACCTTACGTTTCCTGATAGAGGATGATAAGGAAACATCCATGGCGCATCTGGCCTTAGTGACAGGTGTAAAAAATGTTATCGCCGATGCACTGGATGTCATCGGTGTTGAGCCACTAAACGAATTACGGGGTGACTTAAAAGATGAAGTCGGGGAGGCCGTCTAAAATCATGGCTAGAACTCTTCCCATCCGTCTGCGTACGATTGCCGCCGCCGTTGTTGTTGTTGCAACGGGTCTTATTATTTGGAACGCCTATCAATCGATTATTAATACTACGGAGCCGACATCGGGAACCCTTCCTGTTATTTCCGCCGATACAAAGCCGTTTCGCGTTTTGCCCGATAATCCGGGCGGAGCCGACATTCCTAATCAGGGAAGCCGTCTGTTCAATGTTTTAAACGCTGAAAATGCCGACGAACTGGCCCTTAGTGGTGTTAAAGTTGACAAGGAAGAGGGCGAACCGGACACGATTGCGTCGGTGGGCGGAAGTAGGGGATTCGAATTGCCTAAAATTCCCGAGCCTAAACGCGAAAGCCTGTATGGTGAACTGGAAACTCTTCGCGATCGTCAGGAAATAGAAGACGACCCTGAAATTACAGTCATGGAAGACGAAAGCCGCGAGGAATTGAAGGAAAAACTGCAATCTGTAATAGAGCATGCGGAGGACGAACAGGAAGCAGAGGTCGTAGTTGATGAAAATAATGAGAATGTCGTTGTTGATGAAGATGAGCCGACAGGGGATGTTGCAAATAATTCTGATGTTGTAATCCCTTTACCATCACAAAAACCATTGTCACGAGCGAAAAAAAATTCTGTCTCACCTTCTTCTTCTCCTGAATCCCCAACTTCTCCCCCAATAGCGCAAGAGCAGAAACAGAAAGAATTTTCAGTCGATCGTATATTATCGAAAAATGCCCCATCGGGGACGCATTATATCCAACTGGCCAGTCTGAAAAGTGAAGCAGATGCAAAACAAGCCTATGGCCGTATTCGGGATGATTTTCCGAAACTGGTGCAAGGGGTCAGCGTTGTTTTTCCTAAAGCTGATTTAGGATCAAGAGGCACGTTTTATCGTATTCAAATCGGCCCTTTAAGTGCTGCGGAAGCGCAAAAACGTTGTAATGATTACCGTGCCAGTGCGGGGGGAGGAACCTGCCTTGTCGTTTCCCGCTAACAATCAAAAGCCACTTATCCTGACGCCGCTTGGACCGATTTTAACGCAAGAGGAAGCAGAGCTTTTTTCTCTTCATAAGCCCTATGGTTTTATTTTGTTTAAAAAACATTGTGAAACCCCCGAACAAGTCAAAAAACTTGCCGCCGATTTGCGCGCCAGTGCGGGAGAAAATTGTATTATCTCCGTCGATCAGGAAGGCGGGCGTGTGGCCCGCATGCGGCAACCGTTATGGCCGGAATTTCCTGCCCCTGCCGATATGGATGATGTGTATAAAACATATTACCAAATTGGCACAATGTTAAAAACGCAAGGGTTTAATCTGGATTTTGCGCCTTGTCTGGATATTGTGCCTGACGGCGGGAAATGCGATGCAATAGGTGACAGATGCTTTTCATCAGATCCTGAAATTTGCGGGCAAAAAGGTATCGACGCATGTCGAGGCTTGCTGGATGCCGGTCTTACACCTGTGATCAAGCATATGCCCGGCCATGGACGCGCTGAAGAGGACAGCCATTTTCATCTACCTGTCGTAAAAGCCAAAGAAGCGGACTTGATTAACGATATGATGGCATTCAAAAAAGTGGTTGATTCTGGTCTGGATGTTAATGGTATGACCGCCCATGTTTTATATGAATGTGGGGACAGGGATTATCCCGCCAATTTATCAAAAAAGATTATTGAAGAGGTTATCCGCGGCGAAATCGGT
>DCKW01000114.1 GCA_002320485.1 Micavibrio sp. UBA1664 | reverse complement strand
AATAGCCGCACCGCCTCATGGGATGTGGAAGCCCGCCTGATTGATGATGACGGCGTGGCGCTGGGGAGCTGGTTTAATCTGGGATCGGAAAGCATCACGGATAATACCAATACCGCTATTCGAAAGACCTATAAATACACTGTGCCTGCCGGACGCTATGAAGTGCGTGCCATTCGAACCAATGCCAAGGATATGTCGGCGCGTGCGGGGAGTGATCTCAACTGGAATGCGCTTAAAGCTCATCTGGTCGGTGAGGGTGATTTTGGCAATGTCACGCTTCTCGCCATGAAAATGCGGGCAACGGATAATTTGTCTCAACGCTCCTCACGGATGGTCAATTGCATTGTCACCCGTAAATTGCCGATTTGGGATGCTGTGACAGGTTGGTCAGCACCGCAAGCCACACGATCCATCGCATGGGCATGCGCTGATATTCTCAAAAGCACCTATGGGGCAAAGCTGGAAGACAGCCGCATTGATTTGCAGGCGCTGGTGGCGTTGGATGGAATCTGGAGTGCGCGAGGTGATACATTCAATGGCGTGTTCGACCGTAAACTTACCGTGTGGGATACCTTATCACAAGTGGCACGCTGTGGCCGTGCCGTTGCATTCTTACAAGGTGGTCTGGTGCGGTTTGTGCGGGATGAACCGAAAACTCTCCCAGTGGCGCTGTTCTCGCCCCGCAATATCGTCAAAGGCAGTTTCAAGATCGATTATGTGATGCCGGGGGAAGACACGGCGGACAGTGTCACGGTTGAATTCTTTAACGAGAAAACATGGAAACCCGATGAGGTCACCGTCAGTCTGCCCGATAGCAGCGCCGATCAACCTGCGACCGTATCGCTTTTTGGTAGTACGGACAAAAACCATGCCATTCGTGAGGGGCTCTATATGGCTGCCGCCAATCGCTATCGCCGTCGCATGGTGAGTTTCAAAACGGAGCTGGAAGGTCTGATCCCGACCTATGGCGATCTGATTGCGATTTCCCATGATATGCCGCGCTGGGGTGAATCCGGTGATGTTGTGGCTTATGATCCTCCGTATTTGGATTTATCGGAAAACGTGAATTTTACCGAAGGTGATAGCCATTATATCGTCCTGCGTAAAAAAGACGGATCGGTCAGTGGGCCGTGGTTGGTCACAGCAGTTGCAAATGAACGGCAGGTCATGCTGGGCGAAGACTTGGACTTCACACCCTACACAGGAAGCGAACAAGAACGCACGCATTTCGCCTTTGGCATCGGCGAGCAATGGGGCGTTTTAGCTCGGGTGACTGCCGTTAAACCGCGTGGTGATCTGGTCGAGATTGCAAGCGTTGTCGAAAACCCGCTCGTTCATACGGCGGATCAATAATTTAAAAACTTTAAGGCTATAATGCAGGCAGTTACAAAACTTATAGCTGCCCACTGCTTGGTCGATAATTTCTCTTTTAAAAGTAACCAAGACAGTAAGGCAGCAACAACGATTGAACTGGACTCTAGCCCAGCCAAAACAGTCACGGAACCTAAAGTGCTGCCATAGGCAAAACCAAAAGCAACAGTCATTCCAATACAGGCCGTTCCACAGACGCCTAAAAAGGATTTAAGATCAAACTCATCAAATCCCATGTCATGAAATTTTTTTCTATATCCAAGCGCAAACAGAACAAGAATACCAATAAAAAGATTGTAAATAATCGCAGTTGCAAAAGGATTGGCTTCGCGGGCGATATCTCCCATCGATACAAATGCAACACCGTTTGATAAACCGCATAAAGTTGCTGCAGATAAAGCCTTAATTGGCAAATGCAAGAAATCGAGGGATGTATGGTTTCTTAAAGAAACTAAAATCAATGTTCCTGCAATAATGCCTGAAATAACAATGGATTGGACCAATGTTGGAAACGTATTCATAAATAAAAATTCGTATCCGAGTACCCCTAATATAAAGCATACCGCTGCTATTGTTGTTACCGTTCCCACGGGCATATGCTTTGAGGCATACATTCTGAGAGAGACAGCAATGATAGAACAACCAGCCCCAAATGTAATAAGGGGCCAATGATTATGAACAAGGTTTTGAACATCTGACAAAGTGTATAGCCCAAATACCATGCAGACAAAAAACATGACCACATATGGAATGCGCATAATTATCAGGCAACTGAATGGATCTTTGGATCTTCCGAAATATCCCATAGCTACAGACCAAAGACCTGCAGCGAAAGCGATATAAATTCCTATAAGATAAAAGAGAGTATATTGTTCCAAATTATTCAGACCAGTTAATGTTGATCTTTGGTAAATCCTTTGCATCAAAACGCACATGGATTTCTAAATCCCATAGATCACCATTGACGCTAGCTTTATTCTTTTCGAATACAGTTAGGAATTGATAACCTAATTTGCGTGGTATTTTATTGCTGGCGGGGTTTTCAATAGAAGCTCGAATTTCCAGACGTTTTAGATCAAGAAACTTAAAAGCTAAGCGGGTCATAACATTAGCCATCTCTGTTGCGTAGCCTTTTCCACCAGCACTATTGCGGACTATATATCCAATTCGCCCTTTAGGTACAGACCAATCCAAGTGGTGCAAAGAAGCTGTGCCTATCATTTTGCCGCTTTCTTTTTCAAAAGTGACAAATTCGATCCAGCTACGATCATACCAGCCAGATAGCGCACCGTTTATATATGCTTTCATGTCATCTTTTGATGTTTTTTCTTTGGCTAAAGTTCCGCCATACCATTTATTGAATTGTTCCCAGCTTTCCTGTTGCAATTTATGTAATTGCTGTGCGTCACCTTGCTGCCAAGGACGCATAATTAAACGGTCAGTTTCAATGCTTCTTGGAAGTTCGAGAATTAATGGATTTACCGCCATGAGTGAGTGTCCTTTTTAAAAAAAATATAACTGATTCTAACAAAAAAACACATATAGGAGTAAACAAATGTCCCTTGTCGAATGGGGCCTGCTGTTTGGCGTGCTTGCCAACGGTGTCGGTCTTTTAATTGCGCTGATTAAGGTGGTCGCGTGGATTTCATCACATATCGCCACGATCAATGAACGCCTCAACCATATCGAAAATCAGGTGAACAACGACATCACTGGTCGCAAAGTCGTCGGCGAAATGCGCCAAGATATTGCCGTCATCAAAACCCAGATCACAGACATTCGTGACGATCTGAAGGCGATGCGTACCCCCATCAATTAACCCAACCTAAAACCATGAAAGGAAAAATATCATGCTGACACTACTTGGAAGCCTGCTCGGCTTTTTATCATCCGCGTTTCCGGATTTTCTAAAGCTCTGGCGCGACCACTCGGATCGCAAACATGAGTTGGCCATACTGGACCGCCAGATGGAGGCGCAACGTCAAGGTCATACGCAGCGTTTAGAAGAAATTCAGGTGCAAGCCGATATTGCCGAAAGCAATGCCCTGTACAGCCATGCCAGCCAACCGAGTGGCGTAAAATGGGTGGAGGCATTAAGGGCATCGGTCCGTCCGATTATCACTTATGCGTTTTTTATTCTGTTCGCCACAGTGAAGACGGCAGCTTTGTTTCAATTGCTGGATCATGGAGTCGGCATTACCGACGGGCTGATTGCCGTTTGGGATGGCGAAACGCAGGCGTTATTTGCGGCAGTCATGTCCTTTTGGTTTGGTCAACGCGCCTTGTCTAAGTTCCGTGAGGGTTAGACCATGAGGCATATCACGCAACAAGGGATTGATCTGATTAAACGCTTTGAGGGGTTTTCTGCGACCGTTTACATTTGTCCTGCAGGGTATCCGACAATCGGTTACGGCCATGTGGTCAAAGACGGGGAGGATTTCAGCAAAGGTATATCCAAACGCCAAGCCGAAATCCTGCTTCGTCAGGATGCAAAAACTGCGGAACGGGCAGTCCTAAGACTGATTACCGTACCGTTGACCGACGGACAGTTTGATGCGCTGGTATCATTCACCTACAATCTTGGCAGTGGAGCGCTACAACGCTCCACACTTCGTCGCGTGATTAATCGCGGTGAACATCCTGAAGTCCCGAGGCAACTCATGCGCTGGGTTTGGGCCGATGGTCGTAAATTAAAAGGCCTTATCAAGCGGAGAGAGGCAGAGGCGCTTCTTTATCAAATGTAAAAACAAATCCATAGATATTTACTGGAGATGGTTTAAAATATAATCATGAGTATGTTTCCAGAAAAAGATTGTGCCGAATTGGCTAAAATATTAACAGCCATGTGCGTGCGTAATGCTGAAATTGAAAATATTCATGCTGGCGAACGTTTTGTCACGAAAACAGGTGATTATTCGGATGTAAAAGTTATCGATGCAGAAGGTAATGAATTTGCATGGCCAGATGTTTCCCATATCAGTGATGAGGAAATGAAAATTCTAATGAAGGGTATTGTTAATAGGCTATATACATTTCTGATGCAAGGCGATGATCCGCGATTTGATAAAAATATGGCATATCATAAACGCTTCACATGGAAATGGGATAAACCTGAGATTGACAAATATCTCGATTGCACAAAAGACAACTCATTTTCAAAGAAAAAGGGTTAAAACTTTTTTTCCTCCAATGGCTCAGGCCATTCATGGTAAGGGATAAGGTCTTTCAACTTTTTGACGTTTTCTTTACCGAGAATAACATCCGCCTCAAGATTATTTTCATCAAGCTCGCGCATAAAGTTGCGGCATATTCCACAAGGCGGAAGAACATGCAGCTTGCCTGTTTTGTCATCACGCCATACGGCAACAACCGTATCAATTTCATAGAACCCGTCAGTCACCATTGCAGCCAGTGCGCTACGCTCAGCGCATAGTCCCCATCCTGATGTATCAACACATACGCCGTAATAAACCTGACCACTTTTGGATATTACGGCAGATGCGACATCTCCGTGGAGTCGGTCTCTTGTATCTGTATAGGGCCGTAGCCTTTCGGAAGCCTGCTTTATCAAATCCATTGTTTTCATCATTATCTCCTAAAACTTAACCTCATTTTTCCATCTGTATAAAACATCTGGTTCTTTTTCTTCATTGTCTTGGCCGTCAGTTTCACGAACCACCTTAAAGCCTTTCGCTTCATAGAACGCACGTGCGGCCGTATTTCGCTGAAATGTCCATAACTGATATTCATTGGCTTTTCCTAGGGCAATATTTAGTAAAGATGAACCAATACCTTTTCCTTGGGCTTCTGGTAATAAATAAAGATGATCGATCCAATTATCCTTAAAAGCAATGAACCCCATGATTTCAACATTATCTTCTGCTACGTAGACTTTACATTCTTTCATTACAACATCTCTAACAAAGGCGTGATCTTCTTCTGGTGTATGATCATGTGGCAAATATGGCATGGCAGATTGCCGTGATGTTTTTAATATCACAGCAATCGCCTTTGCATCTTCGACCCTGGCTTTTCTTATTTTGCAGGTCACTTCTCACCTCCAAGAAAACCACCGGATTGCATCGCCCAGAGTTTTGCATAATGACCACCTTTAATAGCCACAAGCTCATCATGAGTTCCATCTTCAATGATTTGCCCCTGATCCATCACAATAATGCGATCCATCTGGCGCAATGTTGACAAACGGTGTGCGATGGCAATCACAGTTTTATTATCCATTATGCTTTCTAATGCTGTTTGAATCGCATGTTCGCTCTCGCTGTCTAACGCAGATGTTGCCTCATCTAATATCAGGATCGGCGCATCTTTAAGGATAGCGCGCGCGATCCCGATCCGTTGTTTCTGACCACCAGAGAGTTTCACACCACGTTCACCCACATGCGCTTCATAGCCTTTGCGACCTTCGCTGTCTTCAAGACCAAGGATGAACTCATGTGCGCTGGCACGTTTTGCCGCTTCAATCACATCATCCATAGTCGCATCAGGTTTACCGTATTGAATATTATCAAAGATAGAGCGATGGAAGAGATAGCTTTCCTGCGTTACAACAGTAATGTTGGTTCGCAAACTATACTGCGTCACATCAGCAATGTTTTGATCATTAATTGCAATTTCACCAGCCTTGACATCGTAAGCCCGCATAATGAGGTTTGTGATGGTTGATTTACCTGCACCACTGCGTCCGACAAGACCAACCTTTTGACCTGCAGGAATAGAAAGGTTGAACTTTTCCAAAATAGCCTTTTGTCCCTCATCAACACGGTCATAATCAAAAGAGACAGAACGATAGTCAATTGAGGCTGGTTTACCATCAACGATTAAATCCTGTGCGCCTTTCTTGGTTACAACGCTATGTGGCTTGCTTAATACATCAATACCTTCTTGAACTTGGCCAAGGTTTTCAAAAATTCCTGAAACCTCAAACATAATCCAGTTGGATTGAAAAGTTGCTTGCAAAACCATAGGCAAAGCCATCGCCATTGCGGCAATACCAGCTTGACCTTGTGTTTCAATTAACCAAAAGCCAACGAAAGCTGTGCTAATCAACAAAATTGTATTTAAAACATTGATCACAAAACTTAATAGCCAGATTGTTCCCGTCGCATGACGCAAACTTTTGCTATGTTGGTTCAATAAACCCAAAACACGATCATCTTCATGACGTGTGCGCGCAAAATATTTGATCGGCAATGCGTTGGTAAAGCTATCAACCAATTGCCCAATAAAGGTACTAAAATCCTCTGAATGGGCTTTTGAGCGTTCTTGAATTTTCGGCGTGAAATATTTCAGGATTAAAATATAGCTGATAATCCAAATGGTTAACGGAATACCAAGCCATAAATTAACGCTGTATAAAAAATACAGGTTTGTTGCAGAAAAAACGACACAAAACCAAACCGATCCCAATGCCGATTTTACAGCATCACGCAGGCTTGGGCCTGTTTGTTGTAATTTATTGGCAATTCGTCCTGCGAAATCATTTTGAAAGAATGATAGTGGTTGGCGGATTGTATACCAATAAAGTTGATGCCGCACGACATTGCAAACATAAGGCGTGTAAACCAAATGATATAAGGCTTCAATCAAAATCTCTGTTATCAATCGGCTTAATAACAAGGCCAAACCAAGCCATAGAATTGCCGCGGTGTAATCACCGTTATCAACTAGGATACCGACATACCAAAACATCAGTGATATTGAGATAGCCAATATCCCCTCAATGGCGGCAATAGCAATCGTAGGAACTTTGACCTGCTTCACAAAAGACCAAATAAATGGCCACAATTTATTCGGCAGGCTTTCAACACCCTTTGGCGAGAGTTTATCTATTTTAATGTGAAATGGTTCATCACATTTTTTAATTATAGTGTTCAATAAAGTCATAACTTTCATCTTTCTTAATTTTATTAAGAAGACAAACAAAACGTAATGATTGTAAAAAATGGGTTTTGTCAGCCTTCAAACGCGCTGACAAAATAAATTTGAATTAAGCCAACGCAGTGTATGTTGTGTTTGAAATAAACGGATTTCGAGTATCGTTTTGAGAGATTGGACCGTTATTGCTGACATTCATCCAGCCAAGCACAACGGAACGCATCGCTTCTGAAACGATAGAAACGTTCGATATATGTTGCACTTGATCTGTCATAAAAACTCGCTGTTAAAATTTAATTTATATTTATTACATAGAGTTATGGAATAATGCAAGTATTTTAATAATTATTTAAAATGCGCTCCATATATATTTTTGCTTCCGTTCTATTAACTTCTTTAAAACCTAATTTTTTATACAGCTTTACAGCCCCTATGTTTTTCAAACCTGCTGATAGTGTAACCTTTTTATTTGAGAGCTTTGCTCTTTTAAGAATATCGCTTATGATTTGTGTTGCTAGACCTTTTCCTTGATGTGATGAAGAAATTTGAATTTCTGAAATCTCAATCGCATGATCAAGATCAAACACTTGAAGCATCCCAATCGGTGTTTTATTTATTTCAATAATTTGAATATGTCCTTCATTTAAGCAAGCTTCAAAATGTCGGATATGCCTATCTTCATCCCAATCTCCCCATGTGGCAAAAAACAAATCTCTGTAAACCTCGCGACGCAAACTATCTAGCCAAACCTTGTCAGATTCCTTTGCAAGCCGAAGTGTAATATTATTCATGGTTTAAGAACTTTCTTATTAACCAAATGTAGCGCATAGAATATCAGGAGTGCTGATATTATAAACGGCGAATCTATTGTTTCATTGAATAACAAAATTCCCCATCCTGATCCTACAAGCGGCGCGAGGTAAAATGTAAGCGAGTTTTGCACTGCGCCTTCTTTTGAGATAATGAAAAAGCAAATGTAAAATGCGGTCATTAAAATAGCATGGGAAAGGAGCGCAAGTTCTCCAGCATTGATCGCTGTGAATGGAATATAAACACTATTCGTTGCAACCATCGCTGTGCAGCTTATGATGCAAACAATCGAAAACAAACCAATAGCCAGCCTATATGGGGAAGCATCCTGAGGTTGAAGCTTGGTTACAAAAATTCTGTTCAATGTATAAACTGCTGGCAATAACATTGAAAATAAGAGCCAGCCCCATGAAAAGCTGTAATTTTCGGTGATAAGACTCGGCACGAATAGGAATAGAATTCCAGCAAAACCTAGCAATAGCCCCAGCATCTTATTCTTTACAACTGTCTCACCAAAAAATACGAGCAGGCACAGATATACAAATAATGGTGTTAATGAGGTCAGGAGGCTAATTGTCGTTGCTGGCATATTTGCCGCAATGATAAAAAACAACGATTGCGGAATGAAAATATTGGTCAAGGCACAGAAACTGTAATATTTCCATTCTGCTTTTTTCAACAATGAAAATTCCTTCCGTGATAACGCTATCAACGTTAAGAAGATTGTGACAAAGAGCGTTTCCCAGAAAATATAAGCAAACTTAGGGATGTCATGCGCTTCCGCAATTTTAATCAGCGGGAAAACACTGCCGCCGCAAAAGCCAGAGATAATGATGAGCAGTAAAATTTTATTCATTTTTATGGCCATATTAAAAGCTTTAACCCAATCAATATTGCAAACGCAGCGACAAGATATTTGACAAATTTATCACCTTTTTTAATGGCTAATTTTGATCCTACACTGCTACCCAACATCATACTGACGCAGATAATGAGTGCGTAGATAAAATTCACTTGATCATAAAAAAGGAAGATAGCAGAAGAAATAACAGACATCGCAATCCAAGCTGTCATTTCAGTGCCATGTGCTTCCAAAGATTTATAACCCATAAATTGGACGAGAATTAGCATTGTAATAATGGTTGTTCCTGCACCAAAGAAACCACCGTACAGCATCGCAACAAAATATAGGAAATACCCCAAAATCTTTGATTGATTGCTTTTGGCAATATTTATTGTGCCAAATTTTTGACTGAATAACGTTAAGGGGCCAAGCAAAAGGAGTATTGTTCCAACTATCGGATACACATATTTTTCATCAATATCGATGATTATAAATGTTCCAATACTTCCTGCCACAATTGCCAATATTGAAAGCGGTAGAATTCTTTTCCAATCAACCTGCCCAGCACTGTTGTAATTTCGAATAGCAATGACCCATGCAGGCATTGCAGCAAATCTTGCTGTTCCAAGTGCTAAAGCTGGATGCATGCCTGCGGCAATCATAAAAGGCACTAACAGCAATCCGCCCGAACCGCCCATCGACCCAACAAAACCAGTGATAAGACCTGCTATAAATAATGTTGCAAGGAAATACTCTCCGCTTGTAAATAAAAAACTTTCCAAAGATTATTTTTCCCTACACATTATTCTTGTGCTCATTCCACTCATTAAATACGGCGATACCATCATCTGAAAAACTCTTAAGATGCTTATATTCAATTGCTTTTGCGCCATAATTATCGCTTACCAAGTTGTACAAAGAGTCTGTCAAGGGAAGGTTTGAAAGTGCCGCATCTTTTTGTGGAACATCAACGGCATAAACAATGTTTTTTAGCTTTGCCATGATTGAACATGACAGGCACATAGGGCATGGTAGCCCTACGACATACATTGTACACTCTGACAGACTTGTCGTATCTAATGCGCTACAGGCTTTTCGTATAGCAGCAATTTCAGCATGATTTGATGGATCTTTGGTCTCTTCAACTTGATTAACGGCCTCTGCAATTATTTGATTATTCTTTACAATCACGCAAGCAAAAGGCCATCCGCCATTTTCAACATTCTCTTTGGCAAGCTCTAGAGTCCTGTTCATAAATGCTTGTTCTGTCATTACATAAGCTCCAGTTTATAAAATTTTTCCTCTCCGTGTGGCAAATCCAAAGAGTTCAGTGGTTCGAATTCATGTTTTTCATGGAAAGCCAGCCCCATATCATTGATAACTTCGGTCGAGCTGATGAGTCGCTTAAAACCTTTTGAACGGATTTCAGCTTTGGCTGCGTCTAAAAGCTGTGTTCCGATACCTTGTCTTTGACATGTTTCATTGACCTTAATCAGCTCTATAAACGGGCAATTACCCCACCAAATTGAATAGATGAAAATAGCTTCAACTTTTTCATCATCTTTCGCCACAAAAATGTAACCACTATCAAGTCGGCTTTTGATATATTCTTCAGGATGATATTCAGGAAATTCACCACCGAAAAAATCTCGCATATCGTTTAATGTAACGTCTTTTGTAATTCTCATTTTTTTATAACCCTTCTTTCTAATAAAGTTCCAGCAACCCAACACCGACTACTATTCCAATTATTGCATAGAACTGTGAAGCTGTAATATGGTTGCGCTTATCCAACGGAAACAGATAAAATAAACCTAGTAAAAATAAGCTATTAAAGCCCGAAACAGCAGGAACAAAGCTTGCAAAAGCGGCTAGTGAGAAAGCAATCATTGTGAAATAGAATGAAATTTGAACGCATGTTTCATTCATAATGCTATGAACAAGAAACTTTCTTTTTTCACTTTTTAATCGCCTTAAGAACCCTCGTCTATAGGGAGAAATAAGGAAAAGAGGGAAAATAAGGATGAAGCATCCCAATAAATGCCAAAAATATACACCAAAATCATTATCTGAGATGTCTAAAGCTTCTGACCAAAATAATCCTGTTAAAGCCCAAAATAAACTAACAATAACCATGTATCTTAATAGTGATGTTGGAGTTTTCCATTTTAAAGACCCGTTATCCAATAAGTAAGAACTTATAATTAGAACAGCGATCCCCAATATAGAGAGGATACCTGGAACACTCCCCGCGACAAATTCTATCGCTAACAACCAAATGCTAGACAGACCGAAAAGCGGAACAACTTGGTGCGCCGAATAAAGCTGAAAAAGATAGAAATACCCTGCCGCCATCATTGTTACTGCTATTGATGCAAGAAAGGCAAACAAGATAGCTGTTGTTTCAATCATAACCGTATCTGCCAGAAAAAAGCTTACCGTCGCCCCTATAAGAGTCAATATAACTGACATCAATAGAACGCCACCGATACGCTCATGTATATTTTTAGATTCTTTTACAGTGCTGGAATGCGTTAAATATTCGTCAGAATAATTAACCAATGCCATAAAAAAATTTCCGATTATTGCAAATAATAGCCACACTTTTTAAATCTTTCTTTAATTAAATTACTTTCACGCGCCAGCCTAATACGCCTGTTTTTTCTTCCCGTTCTGGTCTCCACCATTGGCGCAGATCGGTGATGATGTCCTCTTTTGTTCCTTGCCTGCTGAACGACGCTGGCAGGGTATCAATCAATTCTGAAAAACTTGCAGCACGAAAAATTTCTACAATCTTCACCGTAACCTTACGAGAATTCGGTGATGGCTCTTTATCCCAGCCAGAAAAATCTTCCCAGAATTCTACAGCATCACCCACCATCAAATTTTCCCAAGCAGGTTCATCTAGCCTAAAATCAACGGACTCTCCATTTTCAATCAGTGTTTCAAGTGGTTCTGTTGTAAGCTGGATACGTTTCTTGATTTCCATTAATCCGCCTCCAGCATTTCTTTAGCTTTACTGAGAATGGCAAGGTCCCTTGGTACAATATATTCACGACCTTCTTTATCATTTGGTTTGCAAGTCGATAGAAGGTTTTGCGCCTCATCTAAAGAACACCAGATCAAAGAAAAATCTTTTTCTTGTTCAAAATCAGTAAAAGCGGGCAGTCCTTTATTCCCTATAATTTTAGCCAAAAAGCAGTGCGATATCTGGTGAAGGGTAAAAATTTTCCTGTATTCCTCTATAATTCCCAAGTGGTGTTCAATAATTATGTTGCAGCCTATTTCTTCCAAGCACTCTCTGATCAATGCGTCCTCAATAGTTTCGCCTTCATCAACACCACCGCCCGGTAACTTGAAATAATGATGTTGCTGAACATGTAATAATGGGATTTGCCCGTTATCATCAAAAACAACAGCTCGTGCAGAAGAGCGAGTTGGCCAATTTTCAACTTCTTCCTTTATGGCATTTTCTGGATTTAGAAGGATAAATTTTTCCATCAATCTCCCTCCAATAAACAATGCACTGCTAAAAGTGGGAAGGTTTTATAAGGTTGGTTAAAACTGTCTGATCCGAAATGCCCTTCGCCGGTCACGGTTATAAGTGTTCCGCCGAGCGTTTGCCGCATAAACTCGCCTTGTTTTTCTGCACTGCAGCCCCACGGATCATTATCGGAATGAATGAAAGTAAAAGAAGGACAATGCGCTTTGATATTCTCAAAATCATAATTGAAACCAGTCATTTCATAGGTGTCGAGCGAGCGCATGTAACCACCAACACCAATGGCTTTACCGGCCTTAAAATCTTTGGATAACAGTTTGAGGATAAGCGGTACACCGGAGGAATGCCCAACCATCAAATCAAAATTTTTACGCCGCGCAAGGTTTGCAATTTTCTCAACCCATTCATCCAGATCTGG
>DCKW01000066.1:2185-9149 GCA_002320485.1 Micavibrio sp. UBA1664 | reverse complement strand
GCATCTTTTTTTTATCCGTATTTTCCGCCGACGCCGCCTGTTGTGTTTCAGATGGTTTATCTCCCGTGTCCCCGCCACCTGGTATAATGGCTTTGGACCCGATCCATAATACGGCAATCACGGCAATCATTGCGGCCAAAAAATATGATTTTTTCATAGGTTCGTCTTTGGTTTTTAACTCTTATGCTTTATATAAACATTAAAATGCTTCAAAGTTCCTATAGCATAAGAGCAGCAGAATTAACATGACGAATAAAGACTTACACGATAAAAACACCCGCATTTTACTGATAATTTTCGGCGCCGTCTTTTTCATGATTGCGCTATCGTTTGCATCCGTTCCTTTATATAACCTGTTTTGCAGGGTCACAGGATTTGCCGGAACGACGCAAATCGCGGCTCAGGCTCCGACTGAAATTCTCGACCGTCAAATGACCGTCAAATTTACCACGACCATTAATAAAAAGCTGCCGTGGGAATTCACGGCGGAAGTGCCGCAATTAAGGGTTCATGTCGGACAGGAAGGTTTTATTAATTTTATTGCCCATAACAACAGCGACCAGGCCATGGCCGGAACCGCAATTTATAACGTCACACCTGCAAAGGCGGGTAAATATTTTACCAAAACACAATGCTTCTGTTTTGATTATCAGCATTTAAAACCTAATGAACGAACCAACATGCCTGTCGTATTCTTTTTGGATCCTGCCTTGGCAAAAGACCCCAATATGGAGGATGTGACGACCATCACATTATCCTATAGTTTTTTCAAGGCGGACTCATCAGAACTGGACAGCGCGCTCGAAGGCTTTTACAATACCAACACCGAATAATTCTTTAAGGGATGAATAAAGAAAAATGACTGACTACATTGAATATGAATCAACAGGAAAACCACATCCTTACCATTTGGTAAGACCAAGCATCTGGCCTCTACTATCTGCTTTTGCAGCCGGTCTTCTGGCCGTGGGCGGCGTTATGTTCATGCATGATAAAGGTTTTGCCGTTCTAGTTTTAGGTTTTTTGGCTGTTTTGGCCTGTATGTTTTTCTGGTGGCGCGAAGTGGTTTTCGAGGCCGTGGTGGAAAAGGCCCATACAATTGTCGCCCAGATCGGGTTCCGGTTCGGTATGATGCTTTTCATTCTGTCAGAAGTCATGTTTTTCGTCGCCTTCTTCTGGGCATTTTTTGCCTCAGCCCTTTATCCTGTCGGCGGGATATGGCCGCCTGAGGGCATTCATACGGTTAATCCGTTTGATTTGCCGTTGATGATGACATTGATCCTGCTTTTGTCAGGATGTACCGTCACCTGGGCCCATGCCGCCATTTTACAAGGCGATAACGAAACCTTTGTCAGCGCGCTGAAGTATACAGTCATTCTCGGCTTCTGTTTCCTTGGTTTTCAAGCCTATGAATATTACCACCTTGCCCATGATTATTTCGGGTTTAAAGACGGGATTTTTCCATCCACATTTTACATGGCAACGGGTTTTCACGGTTTCCACGTTTTGGTAGGAACACTATTTTTGCTTGTTTGCTGGAAACGGGCAAAGGCCAAACATTTTACCAAGGAAAGCCATTTTGGGTTCGAGGCTGCGGCGTGGTACTGGCATTTCGTTGACGTGGTCTGGCTGTTCCTGTTTGTGGCCGTTTATTATTGGGGCGGGTCCGCCGCGGCAGGCCATTAATATTTTTATATAGTTCTTTGATCCTTACAAAACAGGCGTGACGATACGCCTGTTTTTTTATAAGCTTTCAGATATGGATACAAAGTTAATAAAAAATGCCTTGAAATGCGGCTGTCCGAAATGTGGTGTCGGGCCTATTTTTCCGCATAAACTCACATTGGATGTTAAAGACACATGCCCCTCATGCGGATTAAATATTAAAAAACAGGATAGCGGGGACGGGCCTGCCGTTTTTCTGATATTCATACTGGGATTTATTCTGACGCCACTGGCATTGTGGTTAGCGTCGGTTGCCGATATCCCGCTATGGCTTCATGCCATCATCTGGACCTTTGCCGCCATTATTATTTGTATCTTCGCAATGCAACCACTTAAAGCATATGTCATGGGGCTAAACTATAAATACAGAGGTGAGGCCCATGGGGTTTAAAAATGTCATAACGCTTGTTATTTTGCTTGGCGCAGTCGCCCTGATGATCAAACTTGGCATCTGGCAATTGCATCGCCTTGAATGGAAACAGGCCATCCTTGCCGATATTGAGGCTCAGGACAATATCAATCCGATGACACATCCTCTCGACTTGCAAAAGGATACCCCGAATTTTGCGACAGGATATATTGACGGTGCTTTAAATGATAATATTGTATTGATTGCCCCCCGTACCAGAGACGGCGAGGTGGGCAGGGATGTTTATACAGTTATAAAAACGGATACAGGTACAAATGTCGCCGTCAATCTGGGGTGGGTTGCGGCTAATGAAACACCCCACTGGGCCGGTCTAGCGCCCAACCGTTTTGCAGGCTATTTACGCACACCGGATCAACCGAATAGTTTCATTCCCTCAAACATGTCTTCTGAAAATCAATGGTATATTTATAATGCTGATGATTTTAAGCGATACTATAATTTGGACAGTATTTTCGACAAAGTGCTTTACGCGAGTATGCAGCTTCCCTCCAGTAACATCGAACCCTTTGAAGGCCTCCCCCGCCCGCGCAATAAACATGCCCAATATGCGGCCTTCTGGTTTACAATGGCTGGCGTCCTTGTTTTTCTAAGCGGATTTTATATCTGGCGGCAAAGGAAAAAATAAAAGGGCTGTTAAAGCCCTTTTGTTATTCATTAAATTTTGCGGCATTGGCCAATTTTGGCTGATCTTTCGACAACGAGGCATATTGATCGTTCAAACGGCCGATTTTCTGTTTGAAGTTGGCCAGATCCGTTCCTGCCAATTTTTGGCCGATAGGCAATTTCAATGATTGTGGGTTAACCTGAACCCCATTTTTATGGACTTCATAATGAAGATGTGGCCCTGTTGAACGACCTGTAGTGCCGATATAGCCGATCAAGTCGCCCTGCTTGACATGTTTACCGGCACGAATGCCCTTGGCAAACCCTTTCATGTGGGCGTAAGCTGTTTCATATGTGCCGTTGTGACGGATTTTCACATAGTTACCGAAACTGCTGAAACGGTTGGCGCGTTCGATAACACCATCACCCGCCGCATAGATCGGTGTTCCGCTTGGTGCGGCAAAATCCATTCCTTTGTGCATTTTAGTGTATCCGAGCACGGGGTGTGTCCGTTTACCAAATTTAGAGGATATACGCGCTCCGTCAACCGGTGTGCGCATCAATGCACGGCGAATGGATTGTCCGTTAGGTTCAAAATACCCTTCACTGCCGTCTTTCTTTTGAAAGAAGTAAATCGGAATTTCACGATCGCGCAGGGTCAGTTTTACAAATTGCAATTTGCCCGACCGCACATAGGATCCGTCTTCCGTTTCTTTGGTGTCGTATAAAAGCTCAACTGTTTCCCCACCCCAGATATCGCGTTGGAAGTCAACGCTCCAGCTAAAGGCCTGAATCATATCATTGATAATTCCGTCCGGCACACCGGCCTTGCCTAAATCGGCAAACAGGGAATTATTGATTTGTGTCTTTGCCGCATGTGTTTTCAGCGTAACCGGACGCTCTTTCTTTTCCGCGGTCCATGCATTTGTTTCGTCCTGACTTAAAACAATGTTGGTCAGGCTGTCTTGAATATAGCTGATTTCTTCCAGCGTGCTTACCTCGCCCAAACGAATGTAACTTAGCTTGATTGTATGGCCCGGGCGGATACTTTGCGGATCAACAAATTCTTTAATAGATTTCATGGCAGAGGCGTAATCATCGCCCTCCAGTCCTGTCTGCTCCATCAATGTTCCAAGCGTGTCACCCGGGGCCACGGTAATAATTTTATTCCATACATAGGCGCGGTCAAACGCAGGGCGTTGCCCGATACGGCTTAAATAAGGGTCGACACCGTTTCCGGCCTGTTCAGGATCATATAAACCGGGGTTTAATGCAGTTGTTTTTACCAAGGAAACATTTGGTTCTGGAACCATAACCGCCGCTACGTCATTGGTATGTATATCATGGACGAGAGCATTGGAAGGTTTGGAATAACTGACCATTCCAGTCCAAAGCATACCAACGCATACAGCAACGCTTGGTAAGACATAGCGGAGTCGGATGGCGCCGGCTGAAGTTAAAAAATGCCTATGTTTAATAATGAGATTTTCAGTCATGAGAATGATTTTTTGTTTTTTACTTTTTAAAGTTTAAAAGCTTTGCCTTTATTTGTCTAACTCTGGTTGTTCTTTTTCACGTTTAAAACGCTGGCTGGCGGATTTTAATTGTCCGCAAGCCGCCAATATATCATCACCGCGGGTTTTTCGTATAGGGCTATCCAACCCTTTATCCCGAAGTATTTTTGCAAATTTTTCAATCCGGTCCATGTCCGAACAAACAAACCCGCTTCCGGGCCACTCGTTAAACGGGATCAGATTTACCTTAGCGGGTATATCGCCCAACAATGTGGCAAGATTATGAGCGTCGGCATCAGAATCATTTACACCTTTCAGCATGACATATTCAAAAGTGATTTTCCGTCTTTTATCAAGAGGATAACTACGGCAAGCCTGCATCAAACTTTCCAGTGGATATTTTTTATTAATTGGCATAATTTCAGAACGCAGTTCATCATTACAGGCATGAAGTGAGATGGCGAGATTCACATTCAATTCCTCGCCGCATTTTTCGATCAACGGCACAACGCCGGACGTCGATAAAGTTATTCTCCGCTTTGAAATAGAAAGCCCCTCGACATCCATACAAATTTTCAGGGCTTTGGAAACATTCTGATAATTATATAACGGCTCCCCCATCCCCATCATGACAATATTGGTAAATTCCCGTCCGCCATCCTTTGCAGCGGTAGACGGCCACTCGCCCAATACATCGCGGGCATGCATTATTTGCTGTAAAATTTCATGCGCGCCCAGATTTCTAACCAGCGCCTGCGTTCCGGTGTGACAGAATTTACAAGTTAATGTGCATCCTATTTGCGATGAAACGCACAATGTTCCCCGATCCGATTCAGGGATAAACACTGTTTCCACCATTTGCCCGTCATTGAGCTTCAACAACCACTTGATTGTACCGTCTTTCGAGCGTTGCTCGGTTTCAACCACAGGACGGCCAAGCGAGAACCGCTCCTTAAAAAAAACTTTCATATCCTTTGGAATATTACCCATATCGTCAAAACTTTTGACGCCGCGTTGGTAAATCCAGTGCCACACCTGCTTTGCCCTGAATGCGGGAATTTGATAACTTTGCAATAGGTCGATCAATTCCTGCAAGGACAGACCGATCAGGTTTTCACGTCCTTCCGCATCAATTTTGGGCGCGGCAAAGACTTTTTCATGTTTTTGAATGGACGCATCACTCATAATCAGCGCACCATACGCTTTTCCCGCTTCATTTGTAAAGCTTTTTAAAAGCTGCCGCTCTTGGGCATTGGTTCGCCGCGGTGTATGCGGGCCGACATAATAAGACCGTAACAAATCAGGGCCGCCAACATTGCGGACCCTCCATAGGATACCAAAGGCAACGGAACACCGACCACAGGCAAGACACCCATAACCATTCCGGTATTGATCATAACGTAAAGCGACAAATTTATCGTCAACCCCAGAATAAGCAGGCGGGAGAAAATATGCTTGGCCTGCAAGGCGTATACAAACCCAAGCGCGAACGTCACAACATATAATGACAACAACAATATGCATCCCAGCATCCCCTGCTCTTCCGCCCATAAGGTAAAGATAAAGTCGGTATGCTTTTCGGGGAGGAAGTTAAGTTTGGCCTGCGTGCCTTGCAAAAACCCTTTACCATCCATCCCGCCCGAGCCGATGGCAATTTTTGATTGTGTTACGTGATATCCCGCCCCCATAGGGTCTTGCGATGGATCAAGAAACGTATCAACGCGTTTTCTCTGATACGGGCGAAGGACGTAATAATATGCAAGAGGGATGGCCGCCGCACCTGCGATGATACCACCGATAAATAGCCGTAATCGCACTCCGGCTAAAAACAGGACGGCTATTCCCGCCATGCCGATCATCAACGCGGTTCCCAAGTCAGGCTGAACCATAACCAATGCAATCGGCGCGCCCATAAGCATGGCTGGCCATATAAGGGTTCTATATTGCCGCGCCCTATCCCCGCCGATATCATGATAATAGCGTGCCAGCGCCATAATCACGGCAATCTTCATAACTTCGGACGGTTGCAAATTCATGAAGCCAAGATTGATCCAGCGTTGCGCGCCCATTCCGACATGGCCCATAATCTCTACAATCAATAACAGGATCATACCCAACGCCCATAGCGGATAAGCCAGATAATACCAGTATTTCAAATGCAGGAATGCAATAACCAACATTCCGATAAACAAAAAAGCAAATCGCAATAACTGTTTATCCGCCCAGCGGAAAAAGTCGCCGCCTGCCGCGGAATAAAGAGCAATATCGCCCACCCCCGCAATAAGTACAATAAAAGTAATTAACAATATCGGTAAAGCCTTGACCTTGGCCCGCATCGTCAGCTTTTTGGAAGACATCGCAAAATCCATTAATCCACCAACTTTGGTTTGATCGGCGTGGTTTTAACCGCCTTGTTAGCAGGATCGATTTCCTGCGTAGCGATCAGAACGTCCCGCGCTACCGGTGCTGCCGCGCCAGATCCGCTTCCGCCATGTTCAACAATCACTGAAACGGCATATGTTGGATTGGAGATGGGCGCATAGCCGACAAATAACGCATGATGTCGGTGTTTCCAGATCATTTCCTCTTGTGACAGCAAACCCGCACGCCGCTCAGCCATGGTAATACGTCGCACCTGCGCGGTTCCGGTTTTTCCCGCCATTTCCCAGCCTTCGGTTTTAATGGCGGCCCC
>DCKW01000066.1:0-1876 GCA_002320485.1 Micavibrio sp. UBA1664 | reverse complement strand
TTCGGTTTTAATGGCGGCCCCTCGTGCGGTTCCGTCCTTGCCTGTCATTACAAGCTCCATCCCGCGTGTCACCATTTGAAGATATTCGCTTTTTACTTTCATTTTCGGCCATTGTTTTCCCTTTTTGCTCAATATATCAGGGCCATCTTGCGCGACAATCCACGGATTCACCGCATATCCGCCATTGCATAAACGTGCGGTCATCACGGCCAATTGTAAAGGCGTTGCCAGCATATACCCCTGACCGATCGTGGCATTGATGGTTTCACCCAATTGCCATCCGGTTTCAAATTGCCCGCGTTTCCATTGTCTGTCGGGAACCAGTCCCTCCGCCTCAAGGGGCAAGGCAATATCAAAAGCATGACCAAACCCGAAACGGCGTGACATTGCGGCGATACGGTCTATCCCCAGCTGCTCCGCCAGATTGTAAAAGTAAACGTCGCAGGATTCTTCCAATGCGGTGTATACATTCATATAACCGTGGCCCTGCCGCTTCCAACAGTGAAATCTTTCCTTTCCGACATTAAAATGACCCGGGCAATAAAAGGCCTTACTATCATTGACAATACCTGCCTCCAACGCCGCCAGCGCTGTTATCATTTTAAAGGTCGAGCCGGGCGGATACTGCCCGGACACCGCTTTATTGGTAAGGGGTTTACCGGGATCTTCATTCCATTGCTTCCATATCGCTGACGGAAGGCGTGTCGCAAATAGGTTGGGATCGAAAGACGGAAAGGATGCGAGTGTGTAAATAGCCCCTGTATGCACATTCATTACGATAGCCGCGGCACTGTGATGTTGCGACAAAATTTCCATTGTTCGTTCCTGTAATTCACGATCAATGGTCAGACTGACCTGATTACCCATCACACCTTTTTCTTCGCCCAGTTCCCTGACCATACGACCTGAGCTATTCACCTCGATCGATCGCGTTCCGGCGCGACCGCGTAAGCTGTCTTCGTAAGTTCTCTCGATTCCCGTTTTGCCGATTTGAAAGCCGGGCAAGCGCAGAACAGGGTCATCTGTCATTTCTTTTTCATTAACAGACCCCACATACCCAACCATGTGCGCAAAGTTTTCCGCATACGGATAAAGTCGTTTTTGCCCGACATCTATTGAAATTCCGGCCAATTCGGGTAAAGACAACTCGATTGCCGACACATCTTCCCATGTCAGGTTATCCTTGATTTTAATAGGAATAAACTTTGCCTGTTTACCGGCGCGTTTTATGACATCGGCCTTATCTTCTTGCCTCAGATCAATAATACGGGACAGGTTTTCCAACGAACCGGCAATATCCTTTGTTTGTTCCGGAACAATTTGCACCCTGAAATTCTGCTCGTTATAGGCCAGCATATGCCCGTTGCGATCAAGTATATATCCCCGCACAGGCGTCACCAGATTCACATGAATACGGTTATTATCCGATAATGTCTGATACTGCTTTCCGTTAACGATTTGAAGCCACCCCATACGCGATATCAAGCCCCCATACAATGCGGTCGAACATAGCCCAAGGACAAAGGCACGCCTTGAAAACTGTTTCGATTCCCGTGATGAGGTTTTATTCATTATCGATAACCCGACATGAGTCTGTGCAGGCTCTTCAGGATGAAAAGAATTGGGATAAACGCTATAATATTAATCACAAAGCTTAGCAAAGACGGATATACAGGCAAGATTTGTAACCCAAGAAGGCCGACAATTAACCAGCGCAAGGCCTCGAAAACAAAGACTGTAAAGGCATAAATCATCACATGGTAAAACATGGGTTGCGACAAAATGATCCGCCGTATTCTAAACAGGATCATATAAAAAACTATAAATCCGAAAGCATGCAACCCCAGCATTGAATCAACCGCAAAATCAATCACCA
>DCKW01000037.1 GCA_002320485.1 Micavibrio sp. UBA1664 | reverse complement strand
GGATAGAGGCCCCTGACAAAGTTCTTCCTCATGGTTTGTTTGTTTCTGTATTAGCAACTATTTTAACCGCCTTTGCAGGATGGCACGGCGGAAAACTTGTTTTTGATCATGGTATAGGCCTTCTTATTTCCCCTAATAAGTAAGAAGGTGTAAGAGCAGGCGGTAATAAGTTAATTCAAAATATGGTAAGATCCACATTATGAGAAGACTTATCACCCGACCCCCCCCAGTGCCATTGTCTCTGTTTTAAGACATATGGAGAATATCCGCCCGTCAGCCCCGCCGTCTGCGGGGTTTTGCTTTTCCGGAACGCCCGAGACACTCTAAAAGTAATAAGAACTGGCTTTTCAATTAGCCATTAAAAGATGAATGAAATTTGCATGGTGACAAAAGTTTTTCCGGCCATATCTTAATATCTATGAAAGAATTTGCGAATTGGTCAGGAAGCATCCGTTTTACCCCAAAAAATTATCATTTACTTGATGGGGAGGAGGAAATAAGCAGACTGGTTGCTGAGGCTTATTCAAAAAATGAGCGTGTCAAAATTATCGGAGCGGGCCATTCTTCCCAACCGCTATTTGTTACTGATTCCACCTTAATTAATATTGGGCATTTAAGCGGACTAACCAAGGTTGATAAGAAAAACAATACGGCATGTTTTTTGGGAGGCACTACGATTGCAGATGCCGGGCGGCAATTGGCAAAGTATGGATATCAGCTTCACAATATTGGCGATATTGATCATCAACATTTGGTCGGTGCTTTTGCAACAGGGACGCATGGTTCAGGTAAAAGTCTACCGAATCTTCCGTCCATGATGACGGGATGCCGTATAATAGACGGAACTGGAAATATAAAAAGTTTTAATGATTACATGAATCCTGAGATCATGCGGGCCATGAGATTGCACTTGGGTGTGTTAGGTATCATGACCGGGGTAACAATTAAAATGAAGCCAATGAGGGATTATATCCGCCGTGAATTTTGTACAACTTATGAAGCCTTGCTGAAGCATAGGGAGGACTTAATAACAAACAACGAGATGTTTGACTTTTATTGGTATCCTCAGGATGACAAAATCAAAATCCGTACGTGTAATCCGGTTGAGAGTGATTGTGGTGAATTGCCCTTTGCGGAGGAGCAGAAAGACCGCTTAAGAGTCGGTCTGTTATATAAGACGTTGCCAAAAGAGCGGACAATGAAGTTTGATGAAATGGAATATGCAATTCCGTATGAGGCAGGACCTGACTGTTTCGATGTCATCAGAAAAAGGGTTTTGGATAAACATAGTGATTATGTCTGGTGGCGTATTTTATACAGAATCGTGATGCAAGATGATGCTTATTTAAGTCCTTTCAATGACGGGAATTGTGTCACAATTGCCATCTTAAGGAAAGCTGGCCGTCCCTTTGAGGATTATTTTAAGGATATTGAACCAATCCTGAGGGATTTTGGTGGAAAACCGCATTGGGGTAAAAAAAGCTTTATAGCTGCAAAAGATCTAAAAAGATTATATCCGAAATGGGATGAGTTTTCATCTATGCGTACAATGCTTGATCCCGGTAATGTTTTTCTCAACGATTATTTGAGTGGATTGTTTGGGACTGTTAAAAAGTGAAAAAAGCGGGCTTGCTGCCCGCTTTTTTCACCATGGTATGTTTATGCCGCGCGGCGGATTTCATCCATCGCTTTTCCGCTGACCTCTTTATGATCGCAGGCAGCGCTAAGGTCGCCAAATGAAACAATGCCGACCAGACGCTTGTCTTGATCATTGTTCAATACGGGCAGGCGTTTCACCTTATTCTGTGCCATGTTATCCAAAACTTCCTCCGGATCGTCATCGGCAAAGCAATAAAGAACTTCTGATGTTTTACAATCGTCTGCCATCATTGAAGAAGGATCTTTCGATTGGGATACACATCGTATAACGATGGCGCGGTCTGTGATAACACCTGTCAGCTTATCATTTTGGGCAACAAGAATAGAGCCGCAATCATGCGTTTCCATGAGCTTTGCTACCTCGCTAAGTTTGGTTTCGGGGGATACATATTGAACATCTTCCGTATAAATATTCTTGAGACTCATTATAAATCTCCTTTCTGTTTATGATTAAAAGAAGTTGTATCTCGCCAACTAACCTATAGATAATAGGTTCCGTCTTATTTCTGAATCGGAATATATCAAATTTTTATTCGTAAGTTTTATATAGGTTAAATACTATTAAGGCCAGGTATATGATAAATTCCACGCACACAGAACAAGTCTGCCACCATATGGTTGAAACCCATAGACTATCTCATATTCGTGGATATCTAGCTTCCCCGATTTTGCACACTCTTCAATCTTATGAAGCTTCTCAACGAAATTTTTCTTTTTAAAGAAATCAGCGTATCAATAATTGATTGCATTGAAGGTTCTTGGGCTACTTTGATGTCATTCCATTTTATATCTTCAATATTTTTGGCAATCTCTTCCGACATTGTAAGAGCCGTAATGCGGCTAAGGTTTTTAATGATTTTTGCATCATGGCACATTTTGCGAAATTGGCGTGCAGAACGATTAGACATTAGAATTACACAATCAATTTCTTTTTTCATAATTTCGGCTTTGATCAAAGAGGATAGATTATCGATCAAATTAGCCTTATAAATGACAACCCGCTGCGCCTCAAATCCTTCCATAGCCAGAACCTTTGCTAGGTCTTGCGTAATATGCCATCCGCATAAATATGTAATTAAACCATATTCCGGTCTGTAATTATCTCTTATAACAGGCAACAGGCTTTTGGCATCACCGCGTGCTACATAAACATTCTTAAATCCAGCTTCATGAAGCGGGCGTGCCGTTGCTTCTCCAACCGCAAAAATAGCGATATTTTTATCGATCTTATCTTCTTGTTGAAGTATCTGAGCAGAAGCGTGAAAAGATGTAACAATTAATGCTTTCGAATTTTTATAAATGTCTGAGTTGTACCTGACTGGTGATAGATCAAGAACTGGTTCAATAGAGACGCGGCAGCCGATTTCTTCAAGCTGCCGTTTTGTCTCTATGGATTTTGCATATGGCCGGGTCAGCAGAACGTGCATTTATCACTCCCTGCCAGATTAGTTTTTAACTTTTAATATCGTTAATTGCCGGATTTGACCGTTATTTGTTTCCCACTCAATGCTGGCACCTTCGGATAATCCAATGAGTGCCGCTCCAATAGGGGTAAGAACAGAAATACGCTTTTTCTCAATATCGGCTTCAGAGGGCCATACTAGAAAAACTGTTTGTTTTTTCCCGGTCGTGTCGTCGCGGTAGGTAACTTTGGAATCCATCATAACCACGTTAGATGGCATATTATGCGGATCTTTTATATCCGCGCGCCCGATTTCTTCCAACAGCCTCTCCGATGCTGCGGGATTTCGCTCCATAAAGAAATTAGCCATATTGTGAAGTCTTTCATAATCGGCTTCATTGATGATGACTGGGGGTTCAGAAAAAGAGTTAAATTTGATTGTCATTTTATTTGCTCGCTTTGTAATAGTGGTATGAGTTCAAGAGACTCTTCTTAAAAGCCTCTCTAATTCATTTTTATTGTTATTTTTTTTGAGTGTGTTTGCCCCGGGGGTTTAAGCGGTAATTTCGTTCTTTATATAGCCCGGGGAGCAGAGCCTGCGAGCAGAGACCCAGCACGTAAAATGAACTTTGCTTTTTTCATTACAATTACCATGACTTCACATTATGCCTTTGTCACAAAATGGTCAATCTAAATCCAATACTGCTTATTTGTAGAATTCTATATAAAAAGTAACAGCTCCGAGCGGCTTTATATGGTGTTTTACCTCCGGCTCAACCACACCCTTGTTTTTAGGACTTAGAATAAGCGTTTCTTTGTCTTCAATGATGTATTCGAGTTCACCTTCGTTTACGCATATTAAGCCCCACACACCGCTTTTGGTATTGTGGTCTTTTAACAGTCCCTTGGGGACAGTCTCCTCGGTAAATACTGGCGATGTGCTATATTGCTGCAAATGTTCGGGGAGTGATTTCATTTTTGTATCCTTTCCGGTTTGTAATATAAGCCTAGCTTGAGGCTTTCAGCTATGCGCCGGCTTCTGTCAATATATCGGTCCGCTATAACGGCATCATGAATTTCGTGTGCCGTTTCCGCGAATAACGCAAGCCATGTATCAAACAAACTCTCATCAAAATGCGGCAGATCTTTATGTTTCTGCATGGGATTGCCGTGATATCGACCGGAAGTAAGCATCACTGATGACCAGAATGCATACATGCGTTCCAGATGAGGTTTCCAATCATGGTCATTTTCACCAATCGCCGCATCAAAAACAGGGCCAAGTTCGGCATTATCACGCACTTTGGCGTAAAAACGATCAACCAGTTCTTTTATGCTTTCCTCTGTGATTACATCACCAGACATGGTTTATCCTTTCTGGAACAAAACCATGCCGCCATGATTGTCAGAACCAGCTTGAATATCTCGGCAATAATGTAAAACCAATGATAATGACCGGGATCGGGTGTGCCGCCGGCGATGACTTCATCGGCGCGCACATCCAGTACGGGCAGCAGCCAAAAAGTCTGAAGCATGATAATGCTCAGCAAAATTATTGCCATAGACCAATTCTGGCTGGTTTTGGACGATATGGCCGTTAGTATGATGGCCGTGATTATCACGCACCACTCGATCAAATTAAACAAATGGAACGTGGCTATGCCAACCTCCAAAGCTACGGGCATGGTCAGGTGCGGTGCTTCAAACTTTACAGGGGTGGCAATAAATGACACGCCTAGGATTAAGCCCGCCCATATTAAATATATAGCTGGTAAAATTTTATGTGCGGCTAACTGTAATTTGGTTTCGTCAGATAGTGGCATGATCCCTCAAGCAAATAGCAATTCCTTGTTCTGCACCGTATCGGCCAGTGTGTATTTGTTCATTGTATTGATAAAATTCTGCGTGGCTTCGAACAGGTAATGCTTCAGCTGACATGAGCCTGTAATCCGGCAGGTATTGGTCTTGGCATCAAAGCATTCGACCATATTCATGTTTGGCTCTAACTGTTTAATAAGGTCGCCCAATCTCAATTTTTCCGCATCCTTGGCAATTTTAATGCCGCCGCCCTTGCCTTTGGTGGTTTCGATATAGCCGAGTTGCGAAAGCCTATGCACGACCTTCACCAGATGATTGCGTGAAATGCCGTAATGTTCGGAAATTTCCTTCACGCTGGCTGAGTTTTCAGCTCGCGCGGTAACATACATGAGTGTGCGAAGGCCATAATCGGTAAAGCGGGTTAATTGCATTTTTAAACTCAAACAGGGTTGTAATCTCAATTGCATTATAATATATATTCAAAATACATATTTTGAAAGGAGTTTTCCATGCTGTCTCAACAAACCATTGACATCGTTAAATCCACCGCTCCCATTTTGCAGGAACATGGCGAAACCCTGACCAAGCATTTTTACAAGCGCATGTTCTCTCATAATCCAGAGGTTGCGCCTTACTTCAATCCGGCTAACCAAGCCGAAGGGACACAGCAGCGGGCATTGGCCGGAGCGATCTGCGCTTATGCCGCCAACATTGACAATCTGGAAGTTCTAGGCGGTGCGGTTGAGCTGATTGCGCATAAACATGCCTCATTGATGATTAAACCAGAACATTATCCGATTGTAGGCGAAAACCTGCTGGCCTCTATTCGTGAGGTTCTTGGCGAAGGCGCGACCGATGATGTAATTAACGCATGGGGCGAAGCTTATGGGTTTCTGGCCGATATCCTGACTGGCCGTGAAAAACAGATATATGATGACAACGCTGAAAAGCCGGGTGGCTGGGACGGTTTCCGAAACTTCAAGATAGAGAAGAAAGAAAAGGAAAGCAGCGTCATTACATCTTTCTACCTGAAACCCGAAGATGGTGACGCATTGCCGGATTATCTGCCGGGACAGTATATTACGGTGCGTATGCCTACGCCCGATGGGTCAACAACGATGCGTAATTACAGCCTTTCCGATAAACCGGGGCAGGATTATTTCCGCATTAGCGTAAAACGCGAAACCGGCCCTAAGGCCGATACACCCAAGGGCTATGTGTCTAATAAACTGCATGATGAAATTGAAGTCAGTGATGTCGTGGAAATCGGCCCGCCATGCGGTGAGTTCTTCCTAAACCTTAATGATCGCCATGAGCGTCCGTTGGTTTTACTGGCGGCGGGGGTTGGTATTACACCAATACTCAGCATCATGAAGTCAGCTATAGACTCTATGCCTGAGCGTGAAATCATATTCGTGCATGGCTGTTTGAATGAGGATGTACAGCCGTTCAAAGGTACGATTGATGAATTGGCAGAAAAACACCCAAAATTGAAAGTACATTACCGCTACAGCGATTCTGAAACAGAAGGTGTTAAACGTGAAGGGGATTGCTCAACAGGATTTGTCGATGCAGAACTGATCGAAAGTCTCGTGCCTGACCGCCATGCGGATTATTACTTCTGCGGCCCCAAGCCATTTATGGTGGGTGTTTACCAAGATCTTCTGAAATGGGGTATTCCCGGTAATCAGGTTCACTTCGAATTTTTTGGTCCGAAAGAGGAACTCCAAGCAGCTGCTTAAAATTAACATTAATAAAATTAATAAAGGTCTAAAATGATAAAAAAAATTGCTGTAACATTGGCTCTATTCATTTGTGGTTTTTTAAGCTTCTCCAGTATTGCTCAAGCTCATGTAAAGTGGTTTGCACCCTATATCGTTGAGGCCTCACCTCAATCAATTTTATTCACTTTGAAAGATGTGTGGTTTTGGAGTGGTTTGGCTCTCGTTTTAACCTTTTTCATCACAACACTGTTTGTTGAAAAAAGGGCTATAGGTCAACAAGCTCAATCCTATTTAGATAAAATAACTAACCCCCTCTGGTTACGCCTCGACGATTTCATTCGCATTGTAATTGGGGTTTTCTTTGTCGCAATATTTGCGGTCGGTGGTATCTATCTTACCCCTGATCTCAAAACATCTTCGGAAGTTATTTCATGGTCACAGTTATTGATTGCGGCGTTAGTGTTTTCAAGAAAAACTCAACCCTTAGCCGCTGCCGGCATTATTCTCCTTTGGCTTCTGGCCTTACGTGATTATACCTTTTTCCATCTGTTAGATTATCTCGCCTTAGGTGTAGGCATTGCAGCCTATTTAGTGTTAGAAGCATCAAATAATCCAGATTGGCGAAAGCATCGTTTTACGGTCATCCGGGTGGGTGTTGCTATCGCCCTGATGTGGTCAAGTTTAGAGAAGTTTGCCTATCCAGATTGGTTTTATCCCCTTGTAGAAGAGCGACCTTATTTGACTTTTGGCTTACCACGCGATGCGTTTATTCCTATGGCAGGCTTAGCGGAGTTTACGATGGGCTTCGGGTTACTGTGGACACCATTGATCCGCAGACTCTCCGCGATCGCCTTGTTTGTTATCTTTACAGCGGCAGTCTATCCATTCGGACGTATTGATCTTGTTGGACACGCATTAATAATGGCAGTTATTGTTGTCATTATTGCCGATCATTCTCGTGATATAGGGTTGCTTTCATCCATAAAACAAAAACTTATCGGTGTTCCTTTAGGATTGTCTGCTGCTTTAGTGATATTCATTGGGTCGTATTGGGGAACTCACGCGGCTATATACGGTTTTGACAATGATCCGTCCACCACAAAGGTGGCTACTAAAAGCACTCATTCGTTTGACCCTGAACATCCGCATGATACGAATGACGCCTTGGCAGGCGTCACAGCTCAGGAAGCCTACCAGCTAGCAATGGATACGATGCATGCCCCTATGATGGAAGGCATAAAACATGAAAACCCAGACATGGCGTTTGTGTTGGGCATGTTACCGCACCATGTTGGTGCCATTGATATGGCCGAAATACAGCTGAAATATGGTAATGATCCTGAAATGCGCGAACTTGCCCAGCAGATTTTAAGAGCGCAACATCCTGAAGTTAAACAGATGCGAGCTTGGCTTAAGAAAAATAATTATCAGAGTGATGAAATTGATATAAAGCCTTCTGACCATGATAACCACTAGTAAGCATTTTTTATCACATGAATACGGAAATAAGCAAAAATCTTGTCTATACTATCGGACATTCAACCCGTT
>DCKW01000088.1 GCA_002320485.1 Micavibrio sp. UBA1664 | reverse complement strand
GAAATACAAACGTGCCAATCAATGCCGCGATCGCCCACCCAGAACCAAGATGATACTCTATACCTTGATAACCGATAATCAGTTGAAAAATCCCAAAAGCAAAAAATAAAATAAAACCTAAACCAATCAATGAACCTTTCATTTTGAACCTCTTATCTTTTTGATCGAAGACGCGCCTTGGCATCTTCTATTTCTTTTGCTGTTGGGTTTTCTTTGCCAGTAATCATACGATCAAATACACCTCGCATTTCTGGGGTTAAATCGCTTTTCTTTTCTTCTTGCGCTGTAAAATATGCGCCTAACCCCAGCAATACAGCCGCCGTTCCCACACCACCTATGACCGCACCCAAGATAGAAAAATTAATGTCCATAATTTCCCCACCAGCAAATCCACCGATGAGTGTGGCTGCAATTAATATCGCTATAAATAATTTCATCTTACACCTATCTGTTTTATAATATTGTTAAATGGAACATGGGGTTATTTTTCCCATACATTATTCATAAGATTTTCTATGTCAGTAAAAATTGTGCCGGATAATGGTGGACAACCTTCTGAATAACCCGAATTTGAATAATGGAAAATGGTCTCATTATTCATAGCGTCAATCAATTCTACATCTATAAAGCTAAATCTGTAACCGCCGCCATAGCAGCGATTCATAGAATCATTCGGTGCAAATCCATCAATTAATAATATGTAACGTGCGGCTGCTTCATTATAGGCCACGGTTTTGGTATCAGTGACATCTTGTACCGCTATATTTTGACTTGCCATACGTTTAACTGCAAAGCCATTTTTACGTAGACGTTTTTCAATCTCAAACACCCATGGGGCTCTATATGCGCTTATCACAACCGTTTTGGGTGCAGTTATTTTTTCTGTCACAAATACATCTGACGAAGTAGCATTTGCACATCCGGTTAAAAATAAAACCATTAAAACTAAAATTTTTCTCATATCAAAATCCCTCTCCATCAACCGCAGATAAAAAATCACCAGAGTTATTCTGCTCTGGTGACTGGGTGTTAATATCCGTTAAACTAGAAACGGCGCGATGCTTTTGGGCGTACGCCTTGGACATGACATCGCCACCCAATCGCAGGATTGAGTAGCGACACATTTCCGGCAGTGTCTTTACCGCTAGTTTAGGAGATATTAAGCTCCAGCCATTCCAATACAGAACAACCGATTAAGTATTAACCTGACGTGGCATAAAACACAATCATTGATATTTTTGATAAAAACAGAACACAGAATAATCGCTATATATGCTAAGGATTGGCATTGTTTATATTCTGTAATAAGTTCAGGAAGATATTCAGAAAGACGTATTATGACACCTCAAGACAAAATCAAACTTGCAGTCGAACATATTAATAATGTTGGCGCGTTATTCCCCCTTGGTGAGCCATTTCCTTTATCGGTTTACGATTTACCGTACGAAATTCAGGGCAAAACATTCGCCAATATCCTTACAAAAATAGAACAGGAATATAAGGCCATCAAAGTACTGTCCTTGCCCTACGATGCAAACGGTAATGATTACAATCCAATATCCGATGATACCCATGAGGTTCAAAACAGTTATGTTATTGAATTGACAGATGGCTACCGTAATTTGTGCGAAACTATATTAGACAATAGAGAGACAGCAATCGAACTGCCTAAATACCTGCCGTACTATATTCGGCTTATGCTTCAATGTATTGAAGATGAAAAGATCGATGACGATAATCAGCCCAAAAAAACGGTTCTTGTAAACTGGTTTAGTGCAAAAGATCCGTCTCTGTCAGGGAATGACATTGAAAAATTGGCTACATTTGTAAGAAACCCAGAAAAACGCACTGGCGGATGGCAACACAATAAAAAGAAGGGTGACAGTTAAAAGCTGTTATTTTTTAATATATTAGATAAGGGTGACAGTATGTTTTGACACTTTACTGATACCCTTCCAGTCTGACATTCGCTTTTATTTTTATTCCAGTATCAGCGCATCAACAAATGGATGCGTGGTTTGGAAAATCGTAATCAAACACTACTGGACAAGTATTCGCTTAAGGCTCAAACGCCTGAACAGGCCGATACTGCCATGCACACCTTGAGCGATTTTCTGTCCGTCCTTTTGGAAATAAGAAATGAAAGTCTCAAAAATGAAAATCAGCAAAATACAGATAAATAAGGTACATCCAATATCAGGGCTTATCGCCTTTGCCTCCATCGTCATTGATGGCAGCATTAAATTAAACGGCATCGCTATACATCAGAAACAATCCGGACAGGGTTATCGCCTGACCTATCCAACACGCAGAAACAATACTGGTGATGCATATATGTATCATCCGCTTTCGCCCGAAACATCAAAGGCTATTGAACAAGCCATATTTAATGAATTGAAAAATGTATTGGATGACCGCAATGATAGACACGATTGTTTTGATGCTTGACTCCGATCAGTTTGAAATTCTTGAACCAGATAAATTTTCACCCTCTGCTTCATTGGTGCTCAATCGTCCTTACCCAAAAGTCGGAAAAGGTAAGACTTTCAAATGTGTTCAAAACACCAGCGCAGATGACAAAAAAAATGGCCGTTACTCACCCCGCCTGACATTGATATTACGTCCATGTAATGTCACAAGGATGCTTGTACTCAATCTTAAAATAGAATTATCACTACCAAAATTCTTTTGTGGCAATAATTTTGATGAATTAACCGATGACCATTTGGATTTGTTTTGCCCGCTTTTGGGAATTAAGCTAAAAATGATGGGTGTTTATGTGGATTCTTCTATTATAAAAACTGCAAAAGTCTCAAGCGTTCACTATTCCAAAAACATTATTCTTCACGACCATATTATGTGTCGGCACGTCCTTGATGAACTGAAGAAAATGGACATTTTTTGCCGAATGGATGCCAATGAGAAAGATTATCGCAATCAAGGCCACATGATTAAATGGCACGCAAATTCATATGAAGTGTGCCTTTACGATAAAGTCCGGGATTTAAAACAGTCAAAGATAAGCGAAAAACGTTCCGTAGAAACCGATCAGCATATGCAGACGCAATATTTGGATGCGCTGGTCAATAATCAAATTGAGGTTTTGAGGATGGAAATTCGGCTCTCCAAAACCAAGATGAAATCACTTTTCAAAAAGTTAAAAATACCGCCCGTATTTACAATGCAATCTTTGTGGTCGGCAAAAATATCTCAAAAGATTTTATTGCACTTTTGGGATCAACTCGAACAGCGTCATGGACTATTCGGTATTTTGAATAGCAATCCCGATAATCCGCAAGCCTATTTGGAAGCATTGCAAGTCCAGTATCCCGATCTAAAGCCCAAAGAAATGATGTCCATTATGGCAACAACTATGGCTATTCAACAAATCGGAATTGCGGGATTTAAGGCAACCTTTCCACATAATCAGCAAAAAACCGTCAAACGCCTTATTGACCAAGCACAAAAACACCAACCTTTTGGCAACACGCGTTGGAAGGCGACTCAACAAATCAGAGAAAAATTGGTATCCTATCAAACTGTCAGCATAGAAAGATGTATCAAAAACCATGAAAAAATCATCAACACAACAACAACGTAAAGCAGTTTTATTCGCGCGTGTTTCAACAAAAGATCAAGAAGAACAGGGACATTCGCTCCCCGCTCAAACCGAAAAATTGCGTGCCTATGCCAGTAAAAACGGAATGACCATAATTAAGGAATTTGTATTTCAAGAAACTGGTGGCTCAAAAAAACAGCGGAAAAAATTCAACGAAATGATAGATTATCTGAAAAGGCATGACGATGGCAACGTGCCAATTTTACTGACCACCAATGTTGACCGGATCACACGCAATTTTAAGGATGCCGTTGAAATTGATGAATTGCGTATCCATAAGGGGCTTCATGTCCATTTTATCCAAGATGGTTTTACAATTTCACCACAATCTACCGGAAACGATATGTTTATGTGGGAAGCAAAAGTTTTTATGGGTAAACAGTATCTAAACCGTATACGGGAAGATGCCGTTCGAAGCCGTGAATATAAAATTAAGAACGGCGAATGGACACATCGCGCACCAGTTGGATACCTTCATTCAAAGGATCAAAACGGGCGATCAACCGTTATACTTGATCCGGATCGTGCCCCATTGGTTCGCCGATTATTTGTGGAATATGCGAAGGGGGGTATATCAGTATCAGAATTGTCGCGCATGGCCACAAATTGGGGATTAAGGAATCCGACAAAGGCACAAGGGAAAATCAGTAAAAGCCAAGCGCATCGAATGATACAAAACCCATTTTATTACGGCGTAATTATCGATGGTGATGACGTTATTACGCATCAGTATCCCCCTTTAATTGATAAGGCGACATGGGATCAGTGCCAGCGCGTCCGTGAAGGCTATCATAAAAAGCCATTTGCGTATGCCGCAAAGCCGTTTGCCTTCCGCGGGCTGGTTACTTGCTCTCATTGTGGCTCTGCATACACCACAGAACAAAAAAAAGGGAAATATAACTATTTATTTTGTACGAAAAACAAAGATAAGAATTGCCCAGCAGTCAGAGTGAAAGAAACCGACTTATTAGATCAAGTTGCCTGTGTATTGGACTCAATCAGTATTCCTCCGGATGTTTTGGATGTCGCCAAAGAACATCTTGCAAAAACGCATGATGCCAAAAACGAATATCACAATGCTGCTGTTAAAAATATTGAAAAAGCCTTGTCTTCTGTTGATCGACAGATTCAACGGCTATTCGATCTTTATTTAAAAGCAGAAGATAGTAGTAGCATTACAACGAATGAACTGGACAAAAAAATGTCCGAATTAAAACAGGAACAGCATGATTTGCGTCATCAATTATCGACCCACCAATCAGCAGACGATGATTTTTATGTTAGCTTGAATCTAATGTTGGAACTGGTTCAAAACGCTTCTGACCTTTTCCGCGCTGGTAATATTGAACAAAAACGAAAATTACTGAATTTACTCTGTTGGAACTTACAAATTAAACACGGAAAGCTAGAGATTGCCTTACGTTCACCGTTTGATTTATTCATGAATCGGACTGATCGTAACGAATGGCAGTGGTTGCAGTAAAGTTATAACTATTCTCTGTGTAATTTCCTTAGCCATTCTGCCAAGTCACTTTCGTCAATAATTTTCTGTGCCGTCTTAATCATCATATCGCCAGCTTCTGTAGTATTAAAATCAAGTTCAATATCATTCAACACCAAACAAATATCCATTGATGCAAAGGCCGTTCTTTTATTTGCCTCGTGGAAAACATGGCCGACAGCAATATAACTTGCATAGCAAGCAGCCAATTCATAGATATCGACTATCATACCATAGGCCATACGATTATGAATTCTGGCGATGACAGCTTCAATTGACTTATGCTTTGCCATACCTTGCAATTCGTTTGATTCAATTACGTCCTCGTGAATGGCAATGATATCGTCGGCCGATAAAAATATCATAATTATTTATCTTTAAGATAGTCAAGTGTAGACTGTAAAATTCTTTTTCGGCGAGCTAATGCATTCATAACATCATCTGAATCTACAGCTTCAAAACTGATTTTCCCAACGGCAGAGGCCGGCACATAATACCCCTCAAGCTGATTACGATTTAAAATAGCAACAGGTTTATCGCCAGCCTGTGCAATGATTTTTTTTGGATCTCTCAACTCGGTTAATGAGGCTGTTTTGTTGCTCAATAATGTTTCCATATTATTCTCCTATAAAGTTAGTATAGAAAAATATACTAAAATGTCAATTTAAATATATATTTAAATAAATATTTTTAAGATAATTTTCAATAGATCTTTAATTTCATAGTAAAAATTACCGATTTTATATTTTCATAATTTTTTCTTTTTTTGAATTTTGTGAGGAAAATTTATGTAGTTTTTTCTTTACAAATCCAAATGTAGCTGCAGCAGCTAGCATGAAACTTTCTTCTAAATTTCCGCCCTGCGTAGTATTTTCTTGAAAGAAATACTCTGAATTTTCAATGACTATCGCATGGTCAGTACCAATATCTTTATTTTTTAATAAACTACCATGCTCATTGAATAATGACTTAGGATCGACGATATCAATCTCGTCGCCATTATCGAAGATGACAGTTTCGATCTGGTTATTGTATAGACCTTTGTAATCTGCTCTGTATTGTTGATTAACGATGATTGTCTCTTCACCAACATGAAGCTCAAGATTATCACGACTTACCGTGAAGCGTACATCTTCTGCAGTAATACCTCCGCCCATGACCAACACATCAGTACCGGAGGGATCGTCCAGCAGATCATTGCCATCACCCGGGTTCCAGATATAAGTATCGTTATCGGCTCCGCCATTCTTATAGTCATCGCCAGGTCCGCCCTCAAGCACATCATCGCCGTTGCCGGCATTCAGAGTATCGTTGCCATCGCCGCCATTAATTGTGTCGTTGCCTGAGCCGCTCTCAACACCGTCGTCTCCATCTCCTGCATTAATGAGATCATCCCCTTGTCCGCTTTTAATACTATCATTGCCACCTAGTGCATTGATAACATCGTTACCCGGCGTGCCATAAAACGTATCATTCTCGTGTGTTCCGGTAATCGGTATAGGCTGGGTCAGATCAATCTCGTCACCATTATCAAAGATAATAGTTTCGATCTGATTGCGGTAGAAGCCATCGTACGTTGCCTTAAACTGATCGTTGATGGTGATTGTTTCATCACCGATATGAACTTCGAGATCCTCACCAAAGCCATTCACAGAAAATCGCACGTCATTTGCAGTAATGCCACCCCCGATCACTAATACGTCCGCATCACCGGACGGATCATCCAGCAGATCATTGCCATCACCCGGGGACCAGAGATAGGTGTCGTCACCGAGACCGCCATTCGCATAATCATCGCCAGGTCCGCCCTCAAGCACATCATCCTCATCTCCTGCTTGCATATTGTCATTGCCAAGGCCACCGTCTAATTGATAAATCTGATCTTTTCCGGCGTTGGGAGATAATCGATCAGAATGCTCTGTGCCCCTTAACAGTATTGGCAAATCAGCAACAGATAAAATTTCTCCGTCACCAAATTTTAGAAATTCAACGCCTTGATCACCTTTTCCTAATTGATCAGGTATGCTGACACGAAGCTCTCCATTAAAATAAATATTTAGCCCGTCATTATAATCATAGGTGAAATTGGACCGAAGATCTGTTTCTCTGAATATGATGGTGTCCGTTCCGCTGCTGTCATAAATCACATCCTGCCCATCTGTAACACTATAGGTGTCATCACCATCACCCCCATCAAGGACATCATTGCCTTTGCCTCCTTCAAGCCTATCGTTCCCTGCAAGTCCGCGGAAATAATCAACCAGATAAGTAGCGTTCGGATCCGCAATCATCACATCATCATTATCTGTACCGATACGCGCCCCATCGATATCTGTCAGACGAATAATATCGCCGTTGGCAAAGTGGATTTCTTCAA
>DCKW01000126.1:10527-10871 GCA_002320485.1 Micavibrio sp. UBA1664 | reverse complement strand
TCGTTTGCTTGCCGATGCATCACGTAGCTTCACCGATAATTGTGTTGTTGGGATTGAGGCTAATGAAGATCGCATTAAAAAGCTTTTGAACGAAAGCTTAATGCTTGTTACTGCGCTCAACCCACATATCGGCTATGATAATGCCGCCAAAATTGCGAAGAAAGCGCATGCAGAGGGCACAACGTTAAAAGAGGCCGGTATTGAATTGGAATTATTGACCGAAGAGCAATTTAACGAATGGATAAACCCTGCGGATATGATTAAACCGCGTGATTAAAATTCTGATAAAAGGACTATATCGGCCCTGGGCGGAACGGTTTATCGTTCCGTCTGTCACGCTTCAT
>DCKW01000126.1:0-10114 GCA_002320485.1 Micavibrio sp. UBA1664 | reverse complement strand
ACAGGCTGATTCATTTTATAAGCCTCAGGAATAGGACTATATGATAGCCCACTTTTTTGTGCTGTTTTGATGGCATGTTCTGCATCTTTTGCACCCCTGATCCGCTTCATCATAAAAGAGCCTGGCTTTATAAGTGATGACCATCTCCGCCCTGATTTGTTTTCATCATTTTCGTAAGCGGCAATCGCTTCATGAATTTGTTTTTGAGTGGCTGATTCAGGCACAACAACTGCCTGAAAATTATCCGGTTTAAAAGCATAAACGACATGTATAAAATTTGAGGTCATACCGCTTTATAAATAAAAAGACAAACTATGTCAATTTATCTGTTGAGGAAACGCATCGAGATACAACATAGTTCCTGACAGCAAGATCACCCAAATCAATGTAAAAGGTAAAAAGATTTTCCACCCCAAACGCATCAACTGGTCATAGCGATAGCGCGGCAGGGAGGCCCTGACCCAAATAAAGAAAAACAGGATGCAGGCCGTTTTTAAACCAAACCAGATTATACCCGGAACAACTGCCAAGGCTTCTATACCAAATGGTGGCAACCACCCGCCAAGAAACAGGATCACACCCATAGCGGACATTAAAATCATATTGGCATACTCACCCAGAAAAAACAGGGCAAAGGCCATACCCGAGTATTCGACCATAAATCCCCCCGACAACTCGGATTCACCTTCGGGCAGATCGAACGGAGCGCGGTTTGTTTCCGCCAGAATTGAAACCAGAAATACGATAAACATCGGGAATAACATGACAGTCATCCATGGCGCACGCGGTGTTGTTACAATTTCCGTCAGGTTCAACGACCCGACACATAATAAAACGCATACAATAACCAGTCCCATCGAAACTTCATAAGACACCATCTGCGCGGCAGATCGCATCCCGCCAAGGAAAGCGTAACGCGAGTTGGACGCCCACCCTGCCATGAGAACACCATACACTCCGACAGAGGAAACGGCGAACAGGTACAAAACACCGACATTGATATTGGCAATGACCCAGTTTTCATTCACGGGTATGACCGACCACGCCACAAGTGACAGGAATAATGTCAGCATCGGTGCCAGAATAAATACGGCGGGGCTTGCCTGCGTCGGAATGATAATTTCTTTTGAGAATAATTTGATCGCATCGGCAATGGGTTGTAACAATCCGAACGGGCCGACGGTTGCAGGCCCCTGTCTCAATTGCATCGCTCCCATAACCTTACGCTCCGCATAAATCAGATAGGCCACCGATATTAAAATCGGAACCAGAAAAGCCAGAATTTGTAATACGATCAACAATAAAGGCCAGCCATGATTGGTCAAAAATTCATTCATCACTATGCGGCCTCTTCCTGTTTTCTAATGAGGAACTGTGCCAGATCCGGCGCGAAATAGTTCGGTCCTTTCATAACTTTGCCGTCGGATTCACGGCGGATGGGTTTACCATCACCTCCTAGTTTACTTAAATTTGATGACTGCACCTCGGCAAAGGCAACCTCTTTCAGATGCGCCAATCCCAATGATAAATAAGCCCCGTCGAGGACATATTGCAAATCGGTCAAGGCGTCGAGTACTTCTACGATATCTCCGGCCGCAAGCGCATCTTTCAGCTCGTCCAGCTCCTCCTGCAACAAGTTAATCCGTAATCTATTCGTTTTTTCATCTGACACATCCGGTGTTTCCTTCACAGGCAAACCATATGTCTCGTGAAAAATTTTTACACGCTCTAAGGTTGATTGGGTCATATCCTATGCCGCCTTTATTCTTTTTGTTTTATTGACGAATGCCGTCACACAGGCCTCCATTGTATCTGACGCTCGTGTGATCGGACAGGTCTGATAAAAGTTTTCCAAAGACAGTGAAAATTTGGCAGCGCCGATTTTATCGTCAAAGGCCACTGCTTGCATATCAGGACGCAGACGTTCGCCAAGCGGGGGTAGTCCTATCATGGATTTACGGACATCGAAAATCGAGCGATATCCCAGATCATGCCCGCATGTTTTAGCGAGTAATGAAATAATTTTCCAGTCTTCCTGCGCTTCGCCCGGTGCGCTCACGGCTTTTCTAGCCTGTTGTAAACGCCCCTCAGTATTCATATACAACGCATCTTTTTCAGTGTAGGCACAGCCGGGCAGGATCACGTCTGCACGATGAGCACCAGCATCGCCATGATGACCTTGGTATACAACAAATGCTTTTTTATCAATCTGGTTGATAATCGGCGTATCGACCCCCATCAAATAGACAAATGATTTCGACTGGAAATTCAATGGATTAGGTGTTTTTGTAAACCCTAATGTTAAGGCCCCTACGCGCCCTGCCGTCAAATGCAACATATTATAGCCGGCCCCGAATTTAGAGGCCAATTCCATTGCCGTTTTTTGCAAGGCCGCACCGTCTTTCCGTTGGGTTGCGCCGGCACCCAAAATAACCTGAACATTCCCGCCCTCTTTCATAACCTTAGCAAAACCGCTACGCGATTTCATCAATGTTTCAATATCGGACGGTTTATCACCCAGATGCTCATAAGGGTAGTTCAGGTCACACGACTCTCCGATCAAGGCCACTTTTGTGCCATGATCGCGATATCCTTTGAAAATACGTGCATTGATCATTGCGGCCTCGATACGAGGATTGGTCCCGATCAATAAAACGGCATCAGCCGTTTCCAGAGAGTCGATCCCCCCGTTAAATAAATAGCCCGATGCATTTGTTGCATCAAAATGTCCGCCATCAACACGGCATTCAAGGTTATTGCATCCTGCATTGTTCATAAAGGTTTTCAACGCTTGAACTGATTCCATATCAACCTGATTCCCGACCAATGCTGCCATATCAAACGGCTTTGTCTGTTTCATTTTATCGGCAATAAGGTTAAAGGCGTCTTCCCATGAGGCTTGCTCAAGCTTGCCTGTTTGGGCATTTTTAATCCAAGGGCGATCAAGACGGCGACGCGCCAACCCATCATACGAAAAACGGGCCTTATCGGATATCCATTCCTCGTTCACTTCTTCATTAAGACGCGGTAAAATCCGCATGACTTCACGACCGCGGGAATCAATACGAATGTTGGATCCAACCCCGTCCATCACATCAATTGTTTCTGTTTTTTTCAACTCCCACGGGCGGGCGTGAAAGGCATAAGGTTTTGACGTTAATGCCCCGACAGGACACACATCAATTAAATTACCTGATAATTCACTGGCAACCGCTTTTTCAACATATGTACCGATTTCGACATCTTCACCTCGGTTCAACAAACCGAGGGCGTCTACACCGGCAATTTCCTCACCAAAGCGGATACAGCGCGTACATTGAATACAGCGTGTCATCACAGTTTTCACAAGCGGGCCGAGATATTTATCCTTTACCGCACGCTTGTCCTCGGTATAGCGTGAACGGTCATAACCATAGCCTACGGCCTGATCCTGCAAATCACATTCCCCACCCTGATCGCAAATCGGGCAATCCAAAGGGTGGTTAATCAGTAAAAATTCCATCACGGATTTACGGGCGCGATGCACCATAGGCGATTCCGTTTCAATTTCCATACCTTCGGCACAGGCCATGGCGCAGGATGCCACTGGTTTTGGCGGGCCGCCTTTCACCTCCACCAGGCACATACGGCAATTTGCAGGAACGGATAATTTATCGTGATAGCAAAACCGTGGAATTTCCACGCCAATTTGTTCCGCCGCCTGAATAATGGAGGTTCCTTGTGGGACTTCGACTTCGGTTCCGTTTATTTTTAATTTAGGCATTTTGTATTTCCCGTTTTTTGCCTGGAATGATCAGACAGCATAGTAAAATTATAAAATCGACAAAAGGAATTAATGACGCAAAAATAAGCCATGGGGTAACACCCATATCTCGTAATCTTTTTATGGTCGATAATACCATCATCATAAAGGGAATGAACAGTGTCAGGATGCATAAAATGATAATAGCGGCCCATTCTTTCCCATTGATCATGTTATCCGAAGACAAAAAAACAAATGTTGCCCCAACAGTCAGGATCAGCATACACCACGACAATATAAAAGGTATAATAACCCCTTTCATCAAATAGCCGAGACGGCCTGTATATCCCTGAAACATTTCAACAATCATCAATTATCCTTTGTGAAATTCCAATTGTTGCGGGGCTGGGGCGCCATACTCGTTTTCGGTTTCCTCACCTTTTAAAATCCCCAGATCGATTACCCAGTAAATTGTCCCGATCACAGGTATTAAACAAAGAAGAAACCACCACGCCGACTTTCCACGATCATGCAGCCGTTTCGCAAACCCTGCAAACGCCGTAACCAATACCAATAGATTTAAGACTAATGCGGCCGTTCCGAATAAACTATTCCCGATATAAAACTCTTTTGAAGATTCAATGGCTATACTAAATAGAAACATCGGCAAAATGAAATAGAGCCAAAATGTTTGACGCCCGATACGCCCTCTATATGTCGCGTAGAGAAACTTGATTAGGTTTGAGGACATCTATCCCACCATCCTTTCACTCGGTGCGTTTTTGCGATATTCTAAAATCCGTTTCTCCATTTCGGGTCTGAAATGACGGATTAGGCCTTGTATCGGCCATGCGGATGCATCGCCGTGCGCGCAAATTGTATGCCCCTCGATTTGGGTCGTGATGTCTAGCAGCATATCGATTTCCTCAATCGTTGCATTGCCTGTGACCATACGTTGCATTAAGCGCCACAGCCATCCTGTCCCCTCGCGGCAGGGTGTGCATTGACCGCATGATTCATGATAATAAAAATAGGACAGGCGGGCGATGGCATAAACGATATCCGTTGATTTATCCATGACGATTAATCCGGCCGTTCCCAGACCCGACCTCACCTCGCGCAGGGAATCAAAATCCATCCGCACCGTATCGCATATACTGGCCGGCAAAACGGGACAGGACGATCCACCGGGGATGACGGCCAATAGGTTATCCCATCCGCCGCGTACGCCGCCGGCATGTTCGTTGATCAGGGTTTTCATCGGAATGCCGATTTCCTCCTCGACAGTACAGGGGTTATTCACATGTCCAGAAATACAGAACAATTTTGTTCCCGTATTCTTCTCATCCGACCCTAACCCTGCAAACCACTCACCGCCGCGGCGTAAAATGGTCGGCACAACCGCAATTGTTTCAACATTGTTCACAGTTGTCGGACAACTGTATAACCCTGCCATGGCGGGAAACGGCGGTTTATTACGCGGCTGCCCTTTTTCACCTTCCAAAGAATTGAGAAGCGCGGTCTCTTCTCCGCATATATAGGCCCCTGCCCCGCGATGCACATACAAGTCGAAATCCCATCCGGACTTGGCGGCATTTTTACCGAGCAAACCTTCTTTGTAAGCCTCGGCAATCGCCTTCGATAAATTGGACGCCTCGTTGTAAAACTCCCCGCGAACATAAATATAGGCGGCGTTGGCCCCCATTGCGTAGGCCGCGATTAACGCGCCTTCAATCAATTTATGTGGCTCATGACGCAAAATCTCGCGGTCTTTACATGTTCCGGGTTCCGATTCATCGGCATTGATCACCAGATAATGCGGCTTTCCGGAATCCTTTGGCATAAACGACCACTTCAACCCTGTCGGAAACCCGGCGCCGCCGCGACCGCGAAGGCCTGATTTCTTCATCTCGTCAATAACCCATTCACGGCCCTTTTTAACGATTTTACCTGTATCTTTCCAATCGCCGCGCTTTTGCGCGTCTTTCAACGTGAAGGATGAAAACCCGTAAAGGTTGGTAAAAATGCGGTCTTTATCTGCAAGCATTGATTAGTCTTCTGCTGTTGTTATCGGTTGTGTTTCTGCTGTAGGGGCAGATATTGTCGACCCCCAGTTGAAAATGGATGTCACCCTGTAATCCTGTCCTGACATCAATATCATCGCTAATGTAAAAATCGGAATCAGCACCATATTGCTTAAGGCTCTGCTGTTAGAAAAGGCGATATTTTTTTCCTCGTCTTTACGCGAACGCATGTGCGAAAATAACAATAATCCTAACAAGACATATACAAACCTGACATTGACAAGAACCGCCAGAAATGGCGCAATCATCAAAGACAGGCTTAATATCCTGTTCATTAGAGGGTGATTTTGACTCATTCCAAAACGGTCCTGACGGGCGAAAGCGCCATATGTCCCAGAGGCACAAATAAACAAGGCGGCCGCCCAAAACAATAGATCGGCAAGAAAATGGTGGAAATTGGCAAACGCCACCGCTGACATCCCCATTGCAGGCTCGCCTGTCGGTGTCGTCAGGACAACGAAAAGAATACAGTATATCGCCGCAACAATAATAACATCCCTCATAAAATCAAATGACCTTTGCTTTCTTGGCTTCATCCTTCAAGCTCGTAGGACCGTCGATATTCATCGAATCACGACGTCCGTTTTGCGGCCCTTTGACAGGCAGGCTATCTCCCTTCATAGACTCAATCAACTGCTCCATGACTTCAGGGGTTAAATCCTCGTAATAATCGTCGTTAATTTGCACCATGGGCGCATTCACACATGCCCCCATACATTCCACTTCCGTTAATGTAAATTGCATGTCTTGTGTGGTTTGCCCCATCTTGATACCAAGCTTTTTTTCACAGGCCTTTACAATATCCGTTGACCCGCGTAGCCAGCAAGGGGTTGTTGTACAACACTGGATGTTATATTTACCGACAGGGGCCAAATTATACATCGTATAAAATGTTGCCACCTCGTAAACTTTCATTTCCGGCACATCGAGAATACGCGCAATTTCCTTCATTGCTGCTGTTGGAATCCATCCGCCGCCTTTTTCGGTCGTTTGCGCCATTTGCCGTTGCACCAGATCGAGAAGCGGCATGATCGCGCTTTTCTGTTTTCCTTTCGGATAACGAGCAATTATATCCTTGATGGTTTTTTCATTGGCCTTTGTAAAGGTAAATGATTTCGGCTGGTCTTTTTCGGGTGCAATGACTGGTTTCATAATGACACCAATCATAGAACCATTCTCCCAAAAGAAAAAGCCCCGTTATGATAAAACAGGGCACTTTTCCAGTGACTTTTTTAATAAGAATTTACTGATACGCTTTTCTGTCAAACGCTATTTTTTCATCCAGATAGGACAAAATTAACCATGCCGCAGGTACAATTAGCAGACAATACGTAATCAACTTCGCAAAAAGGCTGTTTTCACCCACCACTTCTGATGCATCATGTACAACCTGATTACCTTCAAATCCGATAAAAGGAATAGCATACATTTCGGATAATTCATGAATACCGTAAACCAGCAGATCCAGAGAAAATAAAATCAAGAAAATACCTGTCACCTGCATAAATAATTTAAGATTAATTTTATCGCTTTGCTTAACCCAAAAAAATCCTATTATGGCAACAGCAACGATTCCTATAACAGCGCCCGCCCACATTTGCCCCGCATCTGTTTTGGCAGACAAGGACCCCAACATCATAGCCGTTTCCATACCTTCACGGGCGATCATTAAAACGGTAAAGATGAACACACCAAACGCCGCCAGCATTCCAGTTTTAACGGTATGTCTTTCCATTTTGGAATGAATATCCCCCCGTATGTTTTTTGCATTTATCATCATATAAGCAGTGAAAGATGCTACCAATGCGCCTGATGCAAGGGCTAATATCCCTTCCCATATCGGGCTTTGCGCCAGTTCGGCCACATGCCAACCTGTTGTAGCGCTGATGATAAGAGCGGTAATAATTCCGGCAATCAATGGTTTAAGAAGCGGGCGACGATCGGTTTTTAAAAGATATGCGGCCATAATAGCCACAATTAAAAAGGCTTCCAATCCTTCGCGGAAAGTAATGATAAGTATTTCAAGCATAAAATAATTCTCCAAAAACTTAATTCTAATGGCATTAGTTTTATAGGGAGAATAAAATTATGCAAGCAATAAATAGGACTTAAACTGTACTGTTTTTACCTGTCGATTTCACCGAACACGACATCCATGGATCCAATAATTGCCACGGTATCGGCAAGCATGTGTCCGCGTGACATAAAATCCAGCGCGGCAAGATGGTAAAACCCGGGGGCGCGAATATGACACTTATAAGGTTTGTTTGAGCCATCAGAGATCAGATAGACACCGAATTCTCCTTTAGGCGCTTCCACGGCGGTATAGGTTTCACCTGCTGGAACGTGAAATCCTTCGGTATACAGTTTAAAATGATGGATCAACGCTTCCATCGACTGCTTCATTTCCATGCGCGGCGGCGGTGCCACCTTGTAATCATCGACCAGAACAGGGCCACCCGGCATTTCATTGAGCGTCTGGCGAATAATACGCAAGGATTGTTTCATTTCTTCAACACGGACAAGATAACGCGCGTAACAATCACCTGTTTTTCCAACAGGAACATCAAAATCCATCTTATCATAAACTTCATAGGGTTGAGATTTCCGCAAATCCCAAGGAACCCCCGACGCCCGTAACATCGGCCCTGTAAATCCCCAATTAATGGCATCATCTTTTTCAACGACACCGATATCAACCGTTCTCTGTTTAAAAATCCGGTTATTGGTCAGCAATGTTTCAAGGTCGTCGATAAATTTAGGGAAATTTTCGCTCCATTCCCACATATCCTCGGCAAGTCCGACAGGCATGTCATAGCGTACACCGCCCGGACGGAAATAATTGGCATGAAGGCGCGCACCGCACACACGCTCATAAAATTCCATGCCTTTTTCACGTTCTTCAAATCCCCATAACGATGGCGTAATCGCCCCGACATCAAGGGCATAAGTAGTAATGTTAAGGATATGGTTAAGAATACGGCCAAGCTCGCAAAACAAAACACGGATGTATTGCGCGCGTTCGGGCGCGGTAATTCCAAGCAGTTTTTCAATAGCCAACGCAAAGGCATGTTCCTGATTCATCGGTGCGACATAGTCAAGCCGGTCGAAATACGGTAATGCCTGTGTGTAGGTTTTGTATTCGATCAGCTTTTCCGTTCCACGGTGAAGCAAGCCGACATGCGGATCGGCACGCTCGACAGTCTCCCCCGACATTTCGAGGATGAGACGGAGCACACCGTGCGCCGCAGGATGTTGCGGCCCGAAATTCAGTGTATAGGGCTTAATATGCTCCTCATCCGTGATGATGGTTTCATCGGGTTGCAAGGTTGAGGGTTGGTAAATTGTTTGTGTCATAATTATTTGTTACCAATCTGCTTCATTGCTTCTTTGGCCTCGGTACGGTAGTCAATTGTTCCCACTTTTGGTTTGACGGCTTTTTCGTCACCCGGAAGCTGGACATCCGTCATGGCTTCCCACGGGCTTTCAAAATCAAAGACTCGAAAATCCTGCTGCAGTTGGACAGGTTCGTAGACAACGGCCATTTTCTCGCTGTCCCAACGCACTTCCTGATAGCCCGTCAACGGGAAGTCTTTCCTTAAAGGATGGCCTTCAAACCCGTAATCGGTCAAAATACGACGTAAATCAGGATTGCCCTCGAAAGTAACCCCATATAGATCATAAACCTCGCGTTCCGCCCAATGCGCCGACTGAAAAAGCTCAGTAGCGCTGGAAACAGGGGTGGCATCGTCGGTCATGACTTTGACGCGAATACGGTGGTTATGACGCAATGACAACAAATGATAAACAACATCAAAACGATCCGGCATGCGTGCAGGCCAGTCAACAGCAGTGATGTCGATCAGCTGCCTAAAAAAACAATCGGGATCATCACGCAACACATGTAGGGCATGAAAAATATCGGCTCTTTTGACCGTTAAAACGCACTCATCTTTATCAACCGTGCAATCAAGAACGGATTTTTTCAATTGTTTTTTGACGTGGGCACAAAGCTGTTTTGGGGTCATCGCATCATCCTTGTATCTTCACGCTGGATTTTCTTTTGCAATTGCATAATTCCGTAAACCAAGGCTTCCGCGGTTGGCGGGCAACCTGGAACGTAAATATCAACAGGCACAATCCGGTCGCAACCGCGCACAACGGAATACGAATAGTGATAATAGCCGCCGCCATTAGCGCATGAGCCCATCGAGATAACCCACCGCGGTTCCGGCATCTGGTCATACACGCGGCGGAGCGCAGGCGCCATTTTATTGGTTAATGTTCC
>DCKW01000053.1 GCA_002320485.1 Micavibrio sp. UBA1664 | reverse complement strand
CAATTCCGAAAGCGCACCCGCCGTGAGGCGGAGCCCCGAATTTAAAAGCAGACAGCATACCGCCGAATTTTTCCTCCAGAACGGATTTATCATATCCGGCCATGCCGAATGCTTTTTCCATGATTTCGGGCTTATGGTTACGGATCGCGCCTGATGCCAGTTCAAAACCGTTACAGACGCAGTCATACTGAAATGCAAGAACATCTGTTAGGTTCTGATTATTTTCCAAATCTTTCATACCGTTTTGAGGCATGGAAAACGGGTTGTGAGAGAAATCAATCTTACCTGTATCTTCATCCAGTTCATACATCGGGAAATCAACAACCCAGCAGAATTTGAAAACGCCTGTTTCGCGTTGCGCCTCATGCCCTTCCGGCAAGGCATCACATATGGCATTTCTTGCCTTACCGGCAAATTTTTCCGCAGCGGACACTTTATCGCACACAAAAAATACGGCATCGCCATCATTCGCGGAAATCAAATTACGTAATTCATCTTGCGCATCAACAGGAACAAATTTGGCAATCGGGCCTTTTCCTTCACCCTCGGCAAACATGATATACCCCAACCCAAATGCGCCTTCGCCGCGCGCCCAATCATTGAGCTTATCAAAGAACGACCGCGGTTGATCTGCAACGGCAGGGGCCTTAATCGCGCGCACTACACCGCCTTTTTCAATGATGGATTTGAAGGCTTTAAATTCAACGTCATCCCTTTCAAACACGGATGTCACATCGACAATTTCCAACGGATTACGCAAATCCGGCTTGTCGGAACCATATTTCAACATGGCATCAGCATAAGTCAGGTCGGGCATCCATTCGATTTTATGGGCTGTCCCTGTAAAATCATTAAATTCCTCAAACACACCTTCAATGACCGGACGCATCGTATCAAAAACATCCTGTTGCGAGACGAACGACATTTCCACATCCAGTTGGTAAAACTCGGCCAAGCGATCGGCACGCCCGTCCTCATCACGGAAACACGGGGCAATCTGGAAATAGCGGTCATAACCACTCACCATCAATAATTGTTTAAATTGTTGCGGTGCTTGTGGCAGGGCATAAAACATACCCGGGTGCAAACGGGAGGGTACCAGATAATCGCGCGCACCTTCCGGTGAAGATGCCGTTAAAATAGGCGTTTGAAACTCTTCAAACCCTTTATCCCACATGCGGCGGCGCATGGAAGATATAACACGGTTCCGCAAACGAATTTTGTTTTGCATGTCCTGACGGCGCAAATCAAGGAAACGATATTTCAGGCGCAAATCCTCGCCCGCGCCATCGTCAATTGCAACCTGAAACGGCAGCGTCTGGGCGGCGGATTGAAGCGTTGCCGTTTCAATCCCGACCTCTATTTCACCTGTCGGCAATTTGCTGTTAACTGTTTCAGGGGAACGGGCAATGACTTTCCCTTCAACCGTAATGACGCTTTCCACGCGCCATGACTCTACATCCTTGAATTGTGGATGATCGGTATCAATCACACATTGCGTTAATCCTTTTGTGTCACGTAGATCGATGAACAGCAACCCGCCATGATCGCGCTTGCGGTGAATCCAACCCGATAATTTAACGGTTTCCCCGACATTTTTGGCATTAAGGTCATTGCAAGAATGTGTTCTGTATAAATTCGTCATTTGTCTTTCCTTATAATCGATAAGACTTTATAACCATGAAGACAAAGACTTGCAAAGGGTTTATAGTATTTAACCAATGGGAAACAAACCGGAATATTTATTACTCGATACCGAATTTGTACGCGAGAAAACTTATTTCTCGAAGCTGTGTCTGGTGCAGGTTGCGGGCCCGGGTATTGAGCCGACAATCATCGACCCCCTGAACCCCGATACGGATATGGAGCCTTTGGTTGACGCCTTGTTTGACAAGGACGTGATCAAGGTTTTGCATTCAGGGTATCAGGATCTGGAAATTTTTTATCATTTAACGGGAAAGGTTCCCGCGCCGATATTCGATACTCAAGTTGCAGCCAGCGTCCTCGGTTATGGCGAGCAGGTATCTTACGCCAATCTGGTCAAGGATATATGCGGAATTGAGATCAGTAAATCGCATCAATTTACCGATTGGTCGATACGCCCTTTGTCGGAGGCGCAAATCGATTATGCTCTGGGTGACGTGATCTATCTGGACGAGGTATATCATGCCATGCGTAAAGAGCTTAAAAAACGCAAGCGTGAAAGCTGGATTTTAGAAGATATTGCTACATTGGAAAATCCGAAAACCTATGCTGTTAATCCGAAACAGGCTTGGGAAAAAATTAAAATGCGGTCGGATAAACCGCGGCATCTGGGCGTTTTAAGAGAGGTAGCGGCATGGCGGGAACGCGAGGCCATGCGCCGCAACATGCCGAAAAACTTTATCATGCGCGATGATACGCTCATGGAAATTGCCATGACAATGCCGCAGGACGAAAAGGCGTTGGAACGGGTCAGGGGTTTTCCTAACGGGCACGTTAATAAACCCATGGGGCAAGCGATATTGGAGGCCGTTGCGACCGTGAGGGACGCCGACCCGGAAACCTTACCCAAACGGGAAAAGAAAAAACAGTTTCCGCATAACAAGAACGGTATTTTGGAAATGCTTAAACTGTTATTAAAAATCGATGCCGCCCAGCACGATATAACACCACGTCGTATTGCGGACACAGACGATTTACAGGAAATCGCCCTCAAAGGCGAGAAGGCGGACGTTCCCGCGATGCATGGATGGCGATATGAAATATTCGGCTCTAAATGTGTGGACTTGATGCGCGGTCGCATCGGACTGTCGTTGAAAAACGGAGAGATTGACATCAGCGCCGTCCAATAAACGACCTGACACAAATTATGAAACAGGAAAATTTTGACCTAGAGGCGAAATATAAACCCGCCTCCCCTACGACCGCTCTTTTCAGCTTTGTTAAGAAAATACCGTGGAAGGGTGTTGGAACATTATCGGCAATATTTGCGGCCACCGCACCTATAGGGATAAGCGCCGCATTTACGTACAGGAATATTTGCTCCGTTGAAACAGTAAACAGCAGCCCGTATGAAACACCGCTTAATCACAATATCAAATTAAAATCTCTTCAGGACAACATTTGTAATAAGCCGCTGATGACCGTGACTGACTATATTACAAACGGTATAGAAGCCAGTCTCCCGTCCATGCAGGATACAACGGCCTTTCTTACACGGTTTTCTGCACCTCTTCCGCTATGATATCTTTTCGAGACAATTTTCCGATCATTGTTTTTGGCAACGCCTCGGTTCTGAACTCAATATCACGGGGCATTTCAATCCGGGATACTTTATCTTCCAGAAACTCCCTTAATTCAGGCTCGCTCAACAATTTACCATCTTTCAATTTAACCCAGGCCTTGACCTTCTCGCCGCGCTGTTCGTCAGGCAGTCCGCCGACAATACATTCCTCGACATCGGGATGCTTGTAAATGGCTTCCTCAACATGACGCGGATAAACATTATAACCGTTGGTGATAATCAGATCCTTGATCCGGTCGACAATGAAGAAATATCCTTCCTCGTCACAATAGGCTATATCGCCGGTGTGCAACCACCCGTCATCCGTCATTGTTTTGGTGGTTTCGTCCGGCTTATTCCAGTATCCCTTCATAACCTGAGGGCCCTTGATACAAATTTCCCCTTTTTCACCTGTGGGTTTTTCCGCCAAGGTCTCGGTATCAAGAATGATCGCCTCGGTTCCCATGACAGGCAATCCGATCGACCCTGCCTTGTTCGGACGTCCATCCATCGGATTCACGTGTGTCACAGGCGAGGTTTCGGTTAATCCGTATCCCTCCACCAACACGCATCCCGTCTGGCTTTCAAATTTCTTTTTCACCTCGACAGGTAAAGGAGCCCCACCCGAAATACATTTTTTCAGGGACCGGAGGTTATAGTTCGCAATTTTCGGATAATTGGAAATTGCCGTGTAAATGGCCGCAACAGCAGGCATGCAGGTCGGTTTTTTCTTATCAATTAATTTAATTGTATCGCGCAAATCAAATCGCGGTATGGCAATAATTTCGGCAGCGATGCGCACACCCAGATTGAGGGCAACCGTCATCGCAAAAACATGAAAAAACGGAATAACGGCAAGCATTTTCTCCTGACCTTCCTTTACCCCGTCAAAGGCTTTCAAACATTGTTCGGTGTTTGCCGACAAATTTGCATGCGTTAACATTGCCCCTTTGGGTACGCCTGTTGTTCCACCCGTATATTGTAATAAAGCGACATCATTTTGAACGTCGATATCGACAGTATCAGGATTTCCGTCATTCATTAACAAATCACCGAAATCCATATGTTTGTCATCACGCGGCCAGTTTGCCAGATCTTTTGCCTTAAAAACCGGAAACAGTAAATTTTTCGGGAAAGGTAAAACATCGGTAAAACGGCATACAATAATATGCTGTAGCGTATTGGTACGCGCCAACATATGACCCAGTTTGTCATATGTTACCTTTAAATCCAGCGTTACCATTATTTCGGTTTCAGAATCGTTGATCTGATATTCCAGTTCATCCATCGCATAAAGCGGATTGAAATTAACGACCGTCATACCAGCCTTCAACGCGCCGTAATACGCTATAAGATATTGCGGACAATTGGGAAGGCATAACCCTATTTTTGTGCCCTTGGCGATGCCTGCATCTTGTAATCCTTTGGCAAAGGCATTTGCCGTCTCGTTCAACTCCTTCCATTTGAATTTCTTACCCAGAAAATCAAACCCGGAAGTCTCAGGAAATTTTTTGGCTGCTTCTTCTAAAATTGTATGAAGAGGATATGTTGAAACATGTGTTACATCTGACATAATTTGTGCACCGCAATAATTAAGCTGTTGATATTATTTATTATAATATCATTAAACAGTATGTCAGAAAAATATTAATTAAATTTTAGGGCCGTTGCGTTTTTCGCGAGCAAGTGCTTTTCGGCATTGAGCAATATGCTTATCATTACGTTGGATGTTCTTTATGGATGCATCAACCCCGAGCGCTCCTAAAGATGCAACAGCAATACCACCCCAACCAATAATTGATTTGGCAACCGGAAGTGGATTATGCATTCCGCTGGCCTGCAAAAAAACGCCCGCCAAACCGATAGCAATCCCTATTACGGCAGTATTTCTTTTCCAAGGAATGTCGGCCCGCTGCTGACGTGAATCGTCTTGATAGACTTTTATGCGATTTTCCCAGTCGATCATGTATGTAGTCTCCCAATAATTGTTATAGCATTACATCAATAAATAAACTTATGTCAATCAATTTGATTTGTTCTTTTTAAAATTATATCGCAACATAAGGGCCGAGGGCGTAACCACCAATGTTAAAATAGTGGAAAATGTTAAACCATACGCAATAGCCGAGGCAAGTTGCACCCACCATTGCGTGGACGGCGCACCGATTGTAATGTCCCGTGAGATAAAATCGATATTGGCCTGAAACACCATCGGTAAAAGACCGCAAATTGTTGTAATTGTGGTGAGGAGGACAGGCCGTAAACGTTGATACCCGGTCATTAAAATGGCCTGATCGACACGCATGCCTTTAACTTTATGCAAGTAATCAAATGTATCGATTAACACAATGTTATTATTAACAATAATCCCCGCAAGGGCAATCACCCCCGTTCCGCTCATAATCACGCCGAACGGTTGACCCATCACCATCAACCCGATAAATACGCCGATCGTCGACATGATCACCGCTGTCAAAATCAGGAACGCGGAATAAAAGCTGTTGAATTGTGTCACCAAGATTATCGCCATGATAAACAGGGCGACAATGAATGCCTCAGCCAGAAAAATCATCGATTCCTTTTGGTCTTCGTCTTGTCCCGCAAATTCAATGGACACACGCGGGTCAAATGCATCGGGATGGTCGACAATCCACGCCTTCACTTCCTCTAGCTTGCCGGTAATATTAACATCGGGAGGCAAATCCGCCTTGACTGTAATCACCCGCTTTTGATCAATCCTGTTAATCGTGCCGACCGCATCTTTAGGGCTTCGCTCCACGAAATTGGACACAGGCACCTGCCCCGCCGAGGCCGATTCTATACGGATTTTATCCAGTTGCGATAAACGCCTGTCTTCCTCTGCATGGCGTATCACTATATCAATTTCATCATCCGTATCATCAGGACGGTATTCCGAGACAATTAACCCGTTTGTAATTAAGCGCACATATTGCCCGATTGTGGCAAGATCAATGCCGAATTTGGACGCTTGCGACCGGTCTACTTGTAATTCCCACTCTATCCCAGGTAAGGGGCGGGTATCTTCATAATCGATGAAATCCCCAACCTCGCGCATGGCCTGATATAATGTTTCAACCGCCGGAATGATCAATTCGGCATTGCGCGATGTTACATTGACCTCCAACGCTTTACCGCGGGGCGGGCCGCCCTCCATTTTCCGGGTCTGGATTTTGATACCGGCAATATCATTCGTTTTTTGGCGGATATCGTTCAAAATACTGTCCGCAGGCTCCCTCTGCTGCCACTCATCGAACTCAAGGGTAATCTGCCCGATCGTATCGGCAGGAACCTCGTCATTGCCTCCCTCAACCGTCGTGCCGATTTCACTGTAAACCAGTTTAACACCTGCCTGGCCGAGGATACGGTCCTCAACTTTTCGAACCAGATCCGATTGCTCGTTGATGGACAGATTTCCCCGCGCCTGCACTATTACTTTGGCATATTCCGGCTCGATATCAGGGAAGAACTCAACCCCTTTTCCGACAATCGCATAAGCGGTCTGCACCACGGCCAGCAATGCAAACACCCCGATCAAAACCAGTAAAGGCCGCCGCATGGCCGCGCCCAAGACCCGCAAATAATATTTCATAAATCCCGTCACATGGTCGAGTTGCGCCGGATCATCCGGATCGGTTTTGTCGTCGCGTGTGTTAAGTTCGCTGGCCTTTCCGAACAATCCGCCCAGAACGGGCACAAAAATCAGCGCCATCGCCAAGGATGATAATAACACTCCTATCAACGTGATCGGCATGTATTTCATGAATTCGCCCGCCATGCCCGGCCAAAACAGCAATGGGGCAAACGCGGCCAAGGTGGTTGCCGTCGAGGCGATAATAGGCCATGCCATCCGTTTGGCGGCATCGGTATAGGCCTGTTTACGCCCAACACCTTCATTCATTTGGCGATCGGCATATTCGGTCACAACAATCGCCCCGTCCACCAACATTCCGACCGACAGGATCAGGGAAAACAAAACCACGATATTGACAGTCAGACCCATAATATAAATGATCAGGATACCGCTTAAAAACGCGCCGGGAATGGCGATCCCGACCAGCAGCGCCGAACGGAAACCCAGCGCGGCGACACACACAATCATGACCAGAAGAATTGCCGATATAATATTATTTTGCAGGTCCCTCAACATCGACCTGATGTTACTGGACTGGTCCAGTGTGTAGCTGACCTGCACTCCCTCAGGCCAGTTTTTCGCCTCTTCAGAAACAAGGGCACGTACTGCTTCAATGGTTTCAATAACGTTTTCGCCCGTTCGCTTGACAACGTTCAAGGCGATTGCCGGTTCACCATTAATACTCGCCAGATTTTGCGCATCCTTGAAGGATCGGCGGACCTCGGCAATATCACGCACCAGAACAACCGAATCCCCGTCAGTGCGTAACGGCATGTCCTGTAGGTCGGAAAAACTCTCAAACAAACCGGGAACCTTGACCGCGAATTTTCCTGTTCCTGTGTCCAGATTTCCTGCCGCCACCAACTGGTTGGAATTGCGGAAAAACTGGATCAATTGCGGGCCGTCAAGGCCATAAGCCTCCAGCGCAAGAGGATCAAGCAAAATCTCGACGAGTTCCTCACGATCTCCGCTTATATTGACCTCTAAAACCGTTGATATCGACTCAATTTTATCCTGCAAGTCATTGGCAAGGCTCAATAATGTTCGCTCCGGTACATCACCATGCAACATGACGGACAATACCGGAAAAAGGCTAAAATTAACTTCGCTGACCGTAGGTTCGTCGACATCGGGGGGTAGATCGGGGCGCACCTGATCAACGGCCTTTTGCACATCATCCAATGCTGAATCCTTGTCAAAACCGGCTGTAAACTCCAACACTACATTGCCGCCGCTCGTGTAAGAGGTTGAGCGCATTTCTTTTAAACCCTCGATACTGGCCAACTCCTGTTCCATCGGACGCACCAGCAAGCGTTCGGAATCATCCGGAGAGATACCCTCCAGATGCATCGACACATAAATAATCGGAATATCAATATCAGGGTCGGATTCCTTGGGAATAATCACATAGGCGTATAACCCTGCGACCAATAGCAGTACTAATGTCGCAACAACTGTGCGCGTCCGCGACATGGCGGCGTTGATCAGGGACATTTACGAATTCTCCTCTATCCCTTCGACAATTTGTCCGGGAACAATGAAATCCTGTCCTACCGTTACAATTTTCACCTTCCCTTTCAGGCCTGTAACCCATATTTGTGATGAAGTATCATCCACAATCGTTACCGGTACAAAATCAACCTTTCCGGCCTCATCTACAGTTTTCACCCCGATATCTCCCTGATCATTAAGGGTAAGAACGGAAGGCTCGATACGGTACGCTTTTTGATCGGCCACGGCGATTTCCACTTGGGCCGTCAATCCGGCGGGTAGCGAGTTTTCCTCATTGTCGGCAATAATATCAACCTGAAACGTGCGTGTATCCTGATCAGCAGCCGGAGCGATAAAGCTGACGCGGCCCTCGCGGGTCTCTCCTCCTGAAAATTTTAATTGTGCGGTGTTATTTTCTTGAATTTGCACAATTTCCTTTTCATTGACATAGACTGTTACTTTCAATGGATTAAGATCGACGATATCTGTTATTTCAGCCCCGATACTTAAATAATCCCCCTCGTCAACATAACGTCGCCCAAGCACACCATCAAATGGTGCGGTAATTGTCGTTTTTTCCAATTCAATCTGCGCCCTTTTCAATGACGCCAGTGCCGATTCATAGGCGGATTGCGTTTGCGCCACACGCACATCAGAGGCATAGCCCTGCTTCATCAGTTTTTGAGCGGCTTCAAATTCGATTTTACGCTGTTTCAAAAGCTCACGAGACTCGCTGACGCGTTCGCGGCGTTCACGAATATCGATTTTTATAATCTCATCACCTTTTTGAACAGCCTGCCCTTCCTGAGCGATTACGATTGTTACCTGCCCTTCCGTTTCGGCACGCAAGGTTACATTACGGGATGCCTTTGACCGCCCGTTAGCGGATATATGTTTCGTATAATCAAGCGGTGAAAGAGTTTTGACCCGCACCTGCATCTTTTTTTTATCCGTATTTTCCGCCGACGCCGCCTGTTGTGTTTCAGATGGTTTATCTCCCGTGTCCCCGCCACCTGGTATAATGGCTTTGGACCCG